>NZ_JBBODE010000001.1:671080-1006620 GCF_038002765.1 Peribacillus sp. FSL H8-0477
TATATTTCGATATATCACAGAACCCTTTATTCACTTTCGTAATAATCCCTTTTTCATCCGTAATTGCGACGATAGAGGATTGATCCAGTGCATAGGTAATATCGAAAACGTATTGATCACTTTTGGCTAAACGTTTACTAATGATTGTACTTGTGGCAATTAACCCTGCAACAATGCAGATGGCCACAAAAAACACTAAATACACCACAAACGACGTATCGTTCATCAGTTGATTAATCGTTTCAATCGGCTCTTTTACAGGAAGTGATCTGGTTAACAGAAAATGACCTTCTGCAATAGATCCTGTCATAATAAAAGCACTCAATGGCTTATGCCAGTAGTTAATACCTGTCTTCTGGTGCTTTGAATAATAAAGAAGCATAAACGCAAACAAAAACAAGGAAAAGATAAATAATACAGAGATAAAAAGATAACCGCTATGAAACGTCAGATTATGATTTAATGAATACATACCAATAATATAATTGGATAATACGGACATCGTAAGCAGCATGCTGCATTCTATTACTTTTCGCAGAGATATTGCGTCAGCCGAAACCGCTAAAAAACCCATAGCTGCCAAAGCTACACCTAGTACGAATGACAAAATGGTCAACGATATATTATAAGAAGTGGAACCCGTGTGATCAAAGGATAGGATTCCAAAAAAGTTCATCGTCCAGACAGCCGTTCCCATCGAAAAGCTGCTCCCTAGGAATAAGAACTTTTGATTACGTTTAGATGTACGCAGCATAGTTAATAAATCCAGCGCTGTGTATGATGCAATAAAGGTGAGAATACATGCAATTAACAAAAGGATTGGATTGGATGAATTAAATACTTGCCCCACTTGGCACCAGCTCTCTATAGTTGTCTTTAAATTGGTGTTCTTTTCCTATAAGTGTAAGTCAAGTTGCCTGGTTTTGTCGATAGAACTTTAGATATTTTACATGCATTCCCTATCTTTTCTGCATCTGACCTTCTCATAAAACTGTAAAGTCCCTCCACATTTCTGGCAGCAATCCTTGATATTTAGCTGTCAAATATCGATCATCTACCAAGATAACCATCCCGTAATCCTGTTCAGAACGAATTAACCGACCTCCTGCTTGAAGAACCTTATTCATTCCTGGATAGGTATAGGCATAATCAAATCCGTTCTTCCCACGTCTTTGAAAGTGTTTATTCATTAGTTCTCGCTCCTCGCCAAGCTGCGGCATTCCGACACCAATAATAAAAACACCATTGAGCCGATTTCCAATCAGATTAATCCCTTCTGCAAACACACCTCCCAAAACAGCAAACCCTACAAATAGTCCTTTATCACGTTCTTGAAAGGCGTCCAGGAACGCTGCCCTTTCTTCTTCAGACATACCACTTGTTTGCATCATACAGTCATCAGAGAAAACAGCCTTGAATTCTGTGAATACGGCATTCATATATTGATAAGAAGGAAAGTAAATCAAATAATTACCCGTTTTGCCTTCTAACATTTTTTCAATTAATCTTATAATTGGTCTGTATGACTTTTCCCGATCATGGAAACGCGTGGATAAGGGTTTGATATATACATCGTTTTGTTCCTTGCGAAAAGGAGAAGCCACTGTGATTGAATAATCTCCCTCCTTGCCTCCAAGCATCTCTGTAAAGAAAGGAAGCGGATGTAACGTAGCAGAAAAATAAACCCTCGCCTTAAAGCTGCTGGCCATTTGATCCAGCGCGTGGGAAGGGTCCAAACAAAATAGCTTTACTTCTACTTCACTTTTAGTGACTCTATAGAAGGTTTGATAGTGAGTATCATATAATTTAGCAATCCGTAAAAATGATTGGACGCCAAAATATGTCTCAAGAAGCACCGAATCATCTAATGAAATCTGCGTGATTAACAGACGTTCAGCTTCTTCGACAAAGTGATTGAGTAAATCCAGTAAACCATCAGGTAATGTATCTTCTGTCCAACTTTGTTGTTCAGCCTGCTTACGTATCGTAATAAACCACGCATTAATCTCCTTTGCAGCTTTCGACAAAGCTTTATGACTTATAAAGCTGCGCTTTACAGACAGAAAGGTTGATTTAATCAATTCTGCAGAGAACATCTCTCTGCCTCGATCGACGAGATTATGAGCTTCATCTACCAATAATACGGACCGCTTCTTCTCATCAAACCGCTTTAATGAAACTCTTGGGTTAAAAAAATAATTATAATCGCAAACAATTGCATCGGCTTGATAAGCTAAATCTAATGAAAATTCAAAAGGACATAAAGTATGCTTTCTTGCATACATTTCTATAATAGGACGATTAATAAGCTGCTCGTGTTCTAGTACATCCAACAGAGCCTCATTCAAGCGATTATAGTACCCTTGTGCAAACGGACATTCGTTAGGGTTACAAGTCTCCTCCTCATGAAAACAAATTTTGTCTTTCGCTGTAATCGTTACTACCTTCGCTTTTAGACCTTGCTTAACTAATACCGCATATGTATCTTCAGCACTCTCTCTTGCTATCGTTTTAGCTGTAACATATATAACTTTGGTCAGCTGGTTTTCACCCATCGCCTTTAACGCTGGAAAAATGGTTGAAATAGTTTTGCCAATTCCAGTTGGTGCATAGGCGAATAAGGTTTTACTTTCTCCAATCGTTTTAAATACGGCACCTGCAAGCTTTCGCTGGCCATGACGATATTCCTGAAAGGGGAATTTCAATTCTTCGATACTTTTTCTCCGTTCATTCCCATGATTGCTTTTCCATTTTGCAAATGGATAGATGCCCTTTAACAAGTTCTTCATAAAAGCGGCTAACTCCGTTTTCAAAAATGTTTGTTGAAATACCTTTATTGTTTCACTTTTAGGATGCACATACGTAAGCTGTACCTGAATTTCCTGTAAATCAGTATCTTCAGCATACATAAACGCGTAACATTTAGCCTGTGCCCAGTGAACCGGATAGGTATTTTCTGTTACACTCTCCCAATCCAAAGTTGATTTAATTTCATCAATTGTGATCCGTTCATTCGCTTTAAGGAGTCCATCACATCTTCCATCAATTTTAAAAATCATATCGCGGTAAGTTAGTTCGGTTTGTAAATAGACTTCCTTCCGATCTTCTTCATGATATAGACTTTGCAGCTTTTGATGGGCTGCAGTACCTTCTGAAAGACTGATATTGGTCTTAAACCCTGACTGGATACTTCCCTGACGATATACATATTCTACTAACGACCGGACTGATAGCTGAAACTTCTCACTCATATAATCACCTTTTTAAATTTGATTAGCTAAAACATACCGAATTGAGGCAGAATAATCTAGGGTATTTCGGAAGCATTCAATTTTTCACAACCGAATGAGACAAAAATCTTATCTTTTACCTGCTTATTGTTTATAATTAAATAGTTACCATAAAAATAGAGAAAGGGGCAGGAGAATGTCAGAAGTTGTTGAACTGACTGCAAGTGAGCATATCCGCAAAAAAACTCAACATCGAAAACTGACACTCAGACAAATAGTCCAGCGTGGAATTCTAATCACGATTGGTGCGATTTTAATGAGTGTGGCACTTGAAGTCTTCCTAGTCCCAAATCAGATTATTGATGGCGGTATTACAGGAATATCGATTATGCTATCGTATATTACTGGATGGAAACTAGGATTATTCATTTTTGTTTTAAACCTTCCATTCTTTTTTATTGGATACAAGCAAATCGGGAAAACATTTGCCCTATCTACACTGTATGGGATTACTATTCTATCCATAACCACGTCTTTCCTGCACCATGTACCCGCTTTTACCTCTGATATGACTCTCGCCGCTATTTTCGGAGGAATGATTCTCGGAATCGGAGTCGGTATCGTTATTAGATATGGTGGTTCTTTAGATGGAACTGAAATACTTGCCATTCTTGCCAGCAAAAAACTGCCATTTTCAGTAGGTGAAATTGTTATGTTCTTTAACCTATTCATCCTTGGAAGTGCTGGGTTTGTTTTCACTTGGGATCGTGCAATGTATTCAATTCTCGCTTATTTCGTGGCATACAAATCCATGGATGTCGTCATTGCAGGTTTAGATGAATCGAAATTCGTATGGATTATCAGCGACGAATTTCAGGATATTGGAGAAGCAATTCTTCATCGTCTTGGACGAGGTGTTACCTACCTTACTGGTGAGGGTGCCTATTCTGGAGATGATAAAAAAGTAATTTTCTGTGTAATTAATCGGCTCGAAGAAGCAAAGCTTAAGGATATCGTTAAAGATTACGACACATCAGCATTTCTTGCTATTGGAGATATTGCCGAGGTAAGAGGCGGACGCTTTAAGAAACGAGATATTCATTAAGTAAGGTTAGCTCCTCAAGGAAAGAATGATCTTAGGAGCAAGGTGGTTCTTTCCTTGAGAAGCTTCATAAAAAAAAGCACAACTCATAGAGTGTGCTTTTTTTATTTAGTATATTATTTATGACGTGGATTATTGATGGCCTGCAGCATTTTAGTACCAAGTACCATTTCACTTCCGCATAGTGGACAGCTAGGAACTTCACTGCTCGTAAAGTTATCACGGATCCAGCCTTTACAGTCTTCTGATGTACAATCCCACACTTTTGTTTCTTCAGGTATTACTTCTTCAGTATTATTACGTTTATACATACATCCCACTCCTTGGATTTGAATTGGTTTCTTACGGATCCCCAAAATCAAGCTTATTTAACTGGAATAAGATGAAAGACAAGTACCCTAATATGGTCTATTTTGTGGATTTCAACTCTATTATACCACAAATCACTGTCTAAAATGTATTTAAATCTCTGAAAGGGCGCATGACCTGAGATAAAGAAAGCTGCCCTTTCTCATAAGGACAGCTTTTTTCAGCCTGAATGCTGAATATGTTTTGGTTTCCAACCATTACGACCAAAAGAGTCTTGGCTCTTCGGAGGAATAGTGGAAAGCTTAAGAGCAATTATAACCTTAACCTAATACAATGAAAGCCCTGCCTCTTTTTCATCTTACGGTTCCAAGACCGCGCCAGTGAGAATCAGGTTTCAGTTTTAAAATACAAATTTATTAAAGGAGACTGAATATATGCCCGTCTTGGGGTATTTTTTGACTGGCAACATTTTAGTAGAAGTAAGTTAAAAATTTAGAAGTAAAAATCAAGTGAGGACTGTGTTGTTGACGTATTTCGTCATTCATTGAATTTCTAACTTGTTTCTATAAGCCGTCACGGCTGCTTTAATGCACAAATAAATGATGTACATTTGGCTTTAATAAATATGCTATTATGTTAATTACTCTTTTGTGCCTATTAAGACACTGAAATCTTAGTATAGCATTTGAAATAATATCTGTCAACGATAAAAATAAAAAGGCTGATGTATTTTATCCATCAGCCATTCTTTTTGGCTTATCGCTTTGGTTTTTATTCAACGATATGCATTATATTCTGTTAGTATTTGCGGCAATTCCCTAACTTCCTCAACAAGATTTCCACCGCACATTGGACAGGGTTGATTTTCTACTGCAAAGTCTTTTCTCATCCATCCGTTGCAGGATTCTGATTCACACGCATAGACGACAGTATCCTCTATTATTGGTTCTGGTTCCTCTGAATTCTTTTTACCAAAATACATGAGCGACCTCCTTTTTCTATACTATATGCAAAAGGAGGTAAAATTATTTATTTTAGACAAGCATTGTCTTTCTTACTAATGCCGCTTTAATCATGAAATAAGTAATGTCTGCAGGTAAAGCCTCTTTAAGCGGTTTTAACTTGTCTGCCCCTACTTCTCCAGCAGCCTTAAGAATCAGCTTCTGCTGTTCATCAGATAGGATCCGATTCCAATCAAGTTCCAACCCTTCTAACGCACATTTAATTAAATGATTTTCAACAGAAACGGGTGACAGACCGCGAATTTCTGCGATTTCATTTACAGTCTTGTTCTGTTGAAAAAAGTTCAACGACTCAAGATGGGTCGGTTCGCCTTTTTCTTTTGGCGTTGACTGGTTTGCTCCCTCTATCGGTGCTAATTCTGGATGATCGTTCAAAAACTGAGCAATCGCTGAAAGGAACGGTGCACCGTACTTTTCTTGTTTTTGTTTACCAACACCTTTAACCTCTAAGAACTGTTCATCTGTTTTAGGATATCTAGATGCCATATCTTTCAACGTTGCATCAGAGAAAATAACGAATGGCGGTACATTCTCAGTTTGTGCAATTTCCTTACGCAGCTGACGCAGTTCTTGGAACAATTCATCATCCACTGATAGTGCTGCAACTTTAACAATCTCCTTACGTAAGACTTGCTGCTTGCCGAGTAATACTTCTTTGCCTTCATTGGTTAATTTCAAAACAGGGAACTGTCCGCCTGAAAGGGCAATAAACTGGCGTGCTGTCAAGAAATCAATAAAGTCCGTAATGTCCTTCGCTGACTTTTTCCCCATTATTCCATACGTAGAAAGTGTTTTAAATCCGAATTCTTCAATTTTTTTATTCTTCGAACCAGATAAAACTTGAGCTACGAGTGTCTTACCAAACCTTTCACCCATCCTAATCATACAAGACAACACCATTTGTGCTTCTGTTGTTACGTCAACAGAAGATCGGCTGTCACGACAATTTTCACATCGACCGCAATCATCCGGATTTTCTTCACCAAAATAACGGAGGATAAATGCTTGTAGACACCCTTCTGTAAAACAATAGTCCTTCATCAAATTCAATTTAGTAAGTTCCTGATTCAGACGATCTTCTGAAGGATTAGATTGGTCAAGAAGAAAACGTTGTACTCGGATATCTTGAGGCGAATAAAGAAGGACACATTCACTATCCAGTCCATCACGCCCAGCACGACCTGCTTCTTGATAGTAACTTTCCATGTTTTTTGGAATTTGATAATGGATAACGAAGCGAACATTCGATTTATCAATCCCCATCCCAAACGCACTGGTGGCAACCATAACCGATATATTATCCTGGAGAAATAATTCCTGCTGCTCTGAACGTTCACGCTCACTCATACCGGCATGGTAATGACCAGCATTAACCCCGCTTTTAATAAGACGGGTATATAATCTGTCAACTTCCTTCCGCGTTGCCGCATAGATAATACCTGATTCCTCTTTGTTCTCAGTAAGATAACGGCTGAGATATTGATCTCGATTTTCATCTTTTAGGGTAGAAAAGATCAAGTTTTTTCTAGCAAACCCAGTGGATATCGCATCATCCTCATCAATCCCAAGTGACTTGCAGATATCTTTCTGCACGATGGGCGTTGCTGTAGCAGTTAAAGCCAAAACAACTGGACGAGAAGGAATCTGTTCTATTAATGGGTTGATACGTAAATAGCTTGGACGAAAATCATGCCCCCATTGAGAAATACAGTGAGCTTCATCAATGGCAACGAGAGAGATAGTAAGTGCTTGAAGTTCCCTCATAAAATATGGATTCTCCAACCGTTCAGGAGCGACATATACCAGTTTATAAACTCCATCCTTGATATCACGCAGCCGCTGATCTGCTTCCGAGGCACTAATTGAGCTGTTTAATAACGTAGCCTCAATTCCATTCTGCAGTAAGGTATCGACCTGATCCTTCATCAAAGAAATTAACGGTGAAATAACTAATGTCACCCCAGGCAAAATTAACGCAGGAATTTGATAGCAAATGGATTTACCACCGCCAGTAGGCATAACCCCTGCTGTATTTTTCCCGCTTAGGACCTGTTCAATGATCCTATCCTGCCCGCTTCGAAATTCATCATAACCAAAATATTTTTTCAAATACTGTCTTGCCTGTTCCATCATCATTTATTCCCTCTTCCCGTTCAAACTTCTCCCTTCATTCTACATTGAAACCCATCACACATCAAAGACGAAGAAATAGAATCCCTTTTTGGACTAGACTCGTATTTAGGTTAAGATCTCATACCCAAGCAGCTTTAAGCTGGATTGGTCACGTTTTTGTGGACTGGGTTAGTAAAATGAGGTTCTTTGATAGGTACGCTGTTTTGGCAGTCCCTCTAGTTGGGGAAAAATAAACCGAATAGGCGTTTTTACCTTGTTATTTGGATGATGAACCCACCTTCAAACCACTTTCAACTAGATTGATCACGTTTTTGTGGATGGGGTTAGTAAAACGTGTATCTTAATAGACAAATTCCCTGTTTTGGCAGCCCATCCAAGGCGTAAATGGCTAGGGCCGAATTGCTTGTTGTTTGGGCCGAATAAATCGAGGTTTGGGCCGAATGTTTTAGCTTTTGGGCCGAATGGGTTTTGTTTACCTTGTTATTTGGATGATGAACCCACCTCCAAACAGCTTTTCAACTAGAATGATCACGTTTTTTGTGGATGGCGTTATTAAAACGTGTATCTTAAAAGACAAATTCCCTGTTTTGGCAGCCCATCCAAGGCGTAAATGGCTAGGGCCGAATTGCTTGTTGTTTGGGCCGAATAACTTCCCATTTGGGCCGAATAAATCGGGGTTTGGGCCGAATGTTTGAACTTTTCGGCCGAATCGTCGCTATTTGACATCATATTTGGGGATAAAGAACCCACCTCCAAACCACTTTCAACTAGATTGATTATGTTTTTGTTGATGAGATTATTAAAATGAATTTCTTAAGAGACAAATTCCCTGTTTTGGCGGCTCATCCAAGGAGTAAATGGCTAGGGCCGAATTGCTTGTTGTTTGGGCCGAATGTTTGAGCTTTTGGGCCGAATGGGCGTTGTTTACCTTGTTATTTGGATGATGAACCCACCTCCAAACAGCTTTTCAACTAGAATGATTACGTTTTTTGTGGATGGGGTTAGTAAAACGTGTATCTTAACAGACAAATACCCTGTTTTGGCAGCCCATCCAAGGCGTAAATAGCTAGGGCCGAATGTTTGAGCTTTTGGGCCGAATCCGGCAGCATATCCAACTGAACAACTCATATGCCCAATAAAAAAACCAATGACCCGTCTGAGTTAGACGGGTCATTGGTCAGTATATGCTTGTCTTATTTAAGTACTTTTACGTTGACTTGTTTGACGCCCCAATTAATGGCATCTTCTTCGTCTGCGAAGAATAGGTCAATTTTGTTTCCTTTGATGGCTCCGCCCGTATCGGCAGCAGTTGCATAGCCATAGCCTTCTACATAGACTTTTGATCCTAGTGGAATGACAGTTGGATCTACGGCAATAACCATTGCGTCAGGGTTAGCATGTAAGTCTACACCTGTTGCCGTGATTCCTGTGCATCCTTCACAACTTGCGGTATATCCAGTTGCACGAACAGATAGTTCGTCAGATTCAGAAGCATTATCTTCTTGTGCTGGTTTTTCTTCTTGTACTGGTTCAGCTTGTACAGGTGCTTCCTCTTTTGCAGGCTGCTCTGGTTGAGATTCCTGTTTTTCAGCATCTTCTTGTACAGCTGCTTGTTTCGCAGGTTCAGCTGCTGGTTGAGCGTCGGGTGTATCGGCTGATTGATTAGTTAAGATGGACAGTTTATCGTCTGGTTGAATTAGATCAGAAGATAATTTGTTCCATTCTTTTATATCCTGTACAGTCACACCGAACATTGCTGCTATATGTGATAAGGTATCCCCGTTTTTAATTGTGTAGGTTTCTTCCCGGGAAACCTTTAAAAGATCATTAGGGTGAATCATATCTGAAGTTAAGTTATTCCAGGATTTTATATCGTTGATCGAAACTTCATGCTTTGCTGAAAGCCCCCATAATGTGTCTCCGTCTTGAACTTTAACGTTTTCTGCGTGGGCGTTGGTTCCAGCACCACCGGAAATTATTGCTGCAGCAGCAAAAGATAGAATTATTTTTTTCATAAATATAGTACCTCCTTGGTTACGCTCATTAAGCTAACAGGATTTATAATAACATAGGCACGTTTCATTCAAAGGACAAACAGATAAAGAACAGATGACGAAGGTAACAGCGAGATTTCAGTGTGTTACAAACGAGCAGTTTCTCCGTAAACTGTCATATAAGTACCTAATCCATCGCTAAAAATGGCCATCTTCCTCTAATTCGTAATTTATCACTTAATTCGGACTATGGATTTAATCAAAAAAAACACCGATGCATACAGCACCGGCGTTTACTTATGGTTCTTATTTTCGATCAGAGGAATAAGTCCAGCCATCTTCTTGATAGACTTTCCCTTCCTTCATTAGTTTTCCGAGTGCACGCTTAAATGCACCCTTCGAGATTCCAAAATGGAATTCAACATCATCAGGAGATGTTTTATCACTATACGGCATGGCTCCACCACGGTTCATTAAGTAACCATAGATAACTCCAGCGTCCCCTTCCATTTTATCTTGTTTAAATGGAAGTAATGAAACGTTCAAGCTGCCATCTTCTTTGATATCGATTACTCGGCCTTCAACAAACTGTCCAAGTCTTGGTTCTTGTTCTCGTTCACTTTCGTGGATAAAGCAGCGATATCCTTCTTGAGAAACGAAAAATGAACCAACCAGAAGCAGACGGTAGACGTTTCCTGAAACAGGTGTATTAAACATTCCCTTTTGTGGTGCATCTATGACTACTTCCTGCATAACATCTTCAGTTGCCAGCTTTCCATAGAGCCGGCCTTCTCGATCTGTTTTCAAACATATGTATAGTTTGTCTCCAACAGTCGGCCATAAATGATCAATGTTTGGTAAATCATCGAGTGACACCAACAAGTCTTTTGGAAGACCAATATTAACAAACACACCAAGTCTTCTTTCAACATCGACAACCTCAGCCCAAGCATACTGATCAAAACCGATTTCTGGAATCAATGTTGTAGCCGTAAAACGACCCTGCTTATCTACATATATAAATACCGTGACATAATCACCTATCGCTACTTCCAGACCTTCTTTAATCGCATTATGATGAAGCAAGACACTTTCTTCTGTTTCATCTATTAAGAAAAAACCAAACTCGACTTCACGATCCACTTCTAATTCAACGACCCTGCCGGCCTCTATAATTGACATAATAAAAAAACCTCCTGTAAACAACCATTGTATACCTTTAGTGTACCCATTTTTAAATTTCCAACCTATACGAATCTACCATTTTTCCGAACAACTGTATATAGCATCAGTGCTTCTCATGCCCCAAATCAAGAAAAAAACTGCATTTTTGGATGAATTCTAAATAAAAACGGAGCAAATTTGCTCCGTTAACATGTACGTTAGTCTCTCTGTGGAACCATAATTTGTCCTCGCTTGCCATTACTTAAAAGTGTATGGAGAATCATTTTTGATAACTGGCTTGGCTGATACGGTTTAACTAGGTAATCCTTTGCGCCCAAAGAAAATCCTCTTTCTTTCTCATCTAATGCAGTCGAGATAAAGATAGGCAGATCTTTCAATTGAGGATTCTCTTTTAGTTTTTGCATAAGAGCCCAACCATCCATGTCTCCTTCTTCAAGCATAATATCAAGGACTATAGCATCTGGTGGTACTTGCTGAATCATCTCCCATGCGGTTGTTCCGCTCTTTACATGGGTAACTTGAAAACCACTATCTTGAAGTTCGTGGTTAAGCAGCTCTGCCAGACTAAGATCATCTTCTATTACCATAATGCTATAACTAAGGGTATGGTCATCATCTGTAACCGGCTTTCCAGTGGTACTCACAACAACCTTGGGGAATTCAATGGTAAACATGCTTCCCTCACCATATACTGATTCAACAGCAATACTTCCCCCATGAGCCTTTACAATTTCTTCAACAATGGATAATCCTAATCCTGTCCCTCCGATCCGTCTGCGATCTGAATTATCGACTCGATAAAATTTTTGAAACAGATTTGGCAGTGCGTCCTTAGGAATTCCAAGTCCATGATCAATAACCGCAACCTTTATACGTCCATCAGTACTTGAAACCTTCACATGGATTTCCCCGCCATCCGGAGAGTATTTTATTGAATTATTGAGGAGATTTGTAAATACTTGTTCGACTTTCACTCGATCACCCATGATAACAGCCTCATCCATATCGACAGTAAATGTTATTGTATGAGCAGCATTTATTTCTTGATGCTCAATGGTTTTTTTCAGAACGGGAAGTAAATCAATGTATTTCTTTTCATATGTCTGTTTGCCCGATTCCATCCGCTGTACATCTAAGAAGTCATTTATAAGGGCCGTCAATCGTTTGGCTTCATTATAAATGGTTTGCAGATATTTCGTTTTACGTTCTGGCTTCAATTCTCGATTCAACATTAATTCTGTAAAACCGAGAACACTTGCCAACGGCGTGCGAAGTTCATGGCTCACAGTGCTGACGAATTCACTCTTCATTTGGTCTACTTCATATTCCTTCGTAATATCCCGGTGGACAATAACCGTTCCATAGGCTTCATCCCCTAGTTTTAACTTCTTGCAATACACCTTAATAACCTGCTTGCTGTCTTTCTTTTGATAGATAAATGATTGATCCTCCTGCTCTTCAGGCGAGTGAATAGATTCTCTCAAATTATCGATCACATTGTCTTCAACAACTTGTTCAGTGACAAGCGCTGTCCAACTCTCCCAAGACATGCCTACTAGTTCCTTGATGTTTTCTTTTCCAAGGATCTCAGCAAATTTACGATTAACATGGACGATTTCCCCATTGTTATCAACGAGCTGAATGCCCTCTTGGACTGTATTCAAGATATCTTGATTCAATCGGCTGTTCGCTTCTGATTGCTCATAAAGCCTTATTTTCTCCAAAGAGATACCAATTTGCTTTGCAAGTGTGACACATTCATCAATATTTTTCTCAGTGAACTGGTCTCCGTACCGACTGAATACCATGATTGCTTCTATTTCTTGATAAGCATTTAAAACAGGCAAATACAAATCGTAGCTATAATTGATGCCTTCATGGTAGCCTTTTTCAACGCTATCTTGTTCACGTTTAAAGGTAAACGGACGTTTAGTTGTTTTCAATCGTTGGTTAAGGCCGCTGTTTAAATTCATTTGAAACTGTTTGACGCCATAATCAGAAATGCCAAAAGCGGCAAAAGTCTCTTCTTTAATGAGAAAAATAATTCCACGTTCTGCTGAGATGATGTTACACATATTTTCGACAATGCTCTGTAATACTTCTGATTGATCTAAGGAGGTAGAAATCCCATTAATGAACTCATTTCGGCGTTTTAGCATTTGCTCATTTTCTGTAAGGATTTCAAGAGTTTCCTGCAGCTGATCCTGCTGAGAATGCAGTTCATCTTGTTGGGCGACTAATTCTTCATTGTGTGCTAATAAATCCTGTTCCTTCTCCTGAACACTTGCGACCATTTTTTTAAAGGCATTTGAGAGTGTGCCTAGCTCGTCCATCCGGTTTGAATCGAGAGTAATCACCGCATCTCGGCCGGCAATAATCTCATTCGCTGCAATGGATAAATCGGCTAGCGGTCTACCAATATTTTTAAAAAATACTCTTATGCTGTATTGCATGAAAATGAAAAAGAAGAAAAATATAACCACAGCTGCGATTTGGACATTTGATTGACGCTTAGTCAGCTTTGAAAGATTATCTTCAAGTTCATCGTCCATGTCTTTCATTACAAGTGAATTATTCTCACGAAAACTATTCACCCTAGGTGTGTCTGAGGCAGTTACCTTCTCAGCAATCGCCTGCTTGCCGCCTTTTTCAAAATCAGCAATTCTGCCGGGCAGTGTATTAATATAATAGAAGTCCGCAAAATCAATGATATCTTGATAAATAACCTGATCCTTTGCTGTACTCGTAATTTGCTTTAATTCTATGGCTTTTTTACGAATAATTTCTTCCTGGTTAATGGCGCTTTCCTTAAGCTCTAGGTTATCAAACGCAATATACCCGCGGATGTTTAGAAAGGTGGCATCATACGCTTCGTATATGTCCGTAATAAGCCGTTGTTTTTCCTTTATTTCGTTCCTCGTTTGAATAAAGTCCTCATTTAATTGCTGGAGAATATAAAATAATGCACCCACACAAACGATAAATATGATAATTGAGCTGCCCATGATCAACAGAACTTGTCTCGCCAGGCTTTTTTTAAAGTAATTTTTAACCTTCATTTAATATTTCCTCTATTTTTTCCACTAATTTCAAAGGACTGAATGGTTTAGCCATAAAATAATCGGCCCCCGCTTGGATAATTTTCTCTTGTTCGTATGTTTGGCTTTTCGCAGAAAGCATCATAATTTTCCCCTGAAACGTTTGATCTCCTCCACGAAGTTTTTCAATAATTTCTAATCCAGTGAATACAGGCATCATGTAGTCTAAAATCACAAGATCATATTCATTGCTCTGCAAATAATCGAGTGCCTCTTTACCATCAGCTGCTTCATCTACGTCGTACTCTTCGTCCTCAAGTGTATCAATGATTAACATTCTAAGTACTTCTTCATCTTCTGCTAAAAGAATTCTGCTCATATTATTTTCCCTCACTCACTTTTTTCCATATTAAAAAAGATATAAGCCTCATTACTGTGCTTATATCTTATATCGGCAGACGAACAATAAATCTTTGCAATAAAGAAGAAATCTCTTATTTAACTTGTTTTACCAGCCGTTCAATACGGCGTTGAAGTTCTTGAACACTGAAGGGCTTCGTTACATAATCGTCTGCACCAAGCTGGAGGGCTCGTGCAATGTCCTCTTCACTTTTTCTACCCGTCAGCATAAGAACGGTAAAACTGGCAGCATTCTTCGCTTGTTTAACGGTCTTCAGAACCTCTAACCCATCCATATCAGGCATAATCCCATCGAGAATTAAAAAATGAGGATGATTTTCCTTCGCTTGATTTGATGCTAGAAAAAGTCCTCCGTTCTCATAAGCAGCTACCTTCATATCGAGGTGATCTAAATCCATGGATTCCAAGATATTCGTTAACATCGTACGGATGATGACATCATCGTCCACAATTGAAATATTAAGCTCTTTCTTTTTAAACAACATATTCGACGGTTTGGCACCCATCGCTCTTGCTCTCCCTGAACGTTTTGCCAGGTACAATGAGCGGTCAGCTCTCTTAAATGCTGTTTCTGGGGTTACAGCTTCTTCTTCGACCGTATAGACACCTGCCGAAAACGTTACAGAAAATGTCTGGTCCTTACTAGTGAAAAGTACAGTTGAAAAGTTTTTAATCATTTGATTTAACAGCTTTTCCACATCCTCGTTACTTGCACGAGGAAAAATAATAACAAACTCTTCTCCTCCATAACGGAAAACAATATCTGAACTACGTATACTCTGTTTTAAGAACCTGGCAAATTCCATCAGAACCTGATCTCCCATTAGATGCCCATGAGTATCATTAATGCACTTAAATCGGTCTAAATCGAGGACAGCAATCGTGAATCCCTGCTTGGTCCTCTTGAAATCTTGGAAGTAGCGGGTAATACTGTCCTCAAAGAACCTCCGATTGTAAACCTGTGTCAATTCATCTATTAAAACCGATTGATCAAACAGTCTTTTTCTCTGGAGATGTCGATCCATCTTGACTAAGAACTCTTCCACGTCAATTGGTTTTCCGATAAAATCATCCGCACCCATTTTATAGGCCTTCAACCTGGATTCTTTATCATTTTGAATGCTGATCATAATCTTCGGAATAAAATACTTTTCGTTATGCTGTTGGATGTCGTCTAGTATTTGAAACCCAGTTTTAAAGGGAAGCTGAACGTCTAAAATTAAACAATCCGGCTGCATGTCAAAATATTGTTGAGTTGCTTTCTCAGGATCAGTATTGGTAATCACCATCCAACCGTTTTCCTCAAGAATATCTTTTAGAAAGATCAGCATCGAAACATCATCATCAATAATTTGAACAAGCCCTGCTGCTGTCTTACGGTGGACATCGGTTTTTAGTTCAACATCATTAAAATGTTCATATGCGTAGGTTAGTTCTATTAAATCAAACAAGAAATTACGCAGTTCATTTTTTCTCCAGATTTCAATTTCCATCTCATTACTAGCTAGAAGTAAATGATCTGAAAGCTGCATGAGCCCTCCTAACTGCAAGGTACCAGCCGTTCCTTTTATTGAATGAAGAAAGCGATAAACTTCTTCATTAGTAATTTCATCTATTTTATCCTCTTCAAACCATTGACTTAGTTGTTGTTTGATATTCTTAAATAAATGGTTTTGGTATTTTTCCAATTTCACATGTATCGCTCCTAATTAACCGGATCAATGCCAGTTACAGTTAAACAAAACAAATTAATTATCTATATCGAACAGAAACGCAATTTTTTCCGTTCAAGGAATATCTTAACGGAAATTTCACGTTGGATATATAGTTTTTTACCAAATAATAAATTGATCGCCAAAATTTTCACCATAATGTCGCTTTCTACCTGCTTACTTTTCTAACAAAAGTAAGTCGTGCTATACTTACCTAATTCAAAAATAGCAGAAAGGACGATCGACATGACTAAAAAATTATACTATTCTACCCCTCGTACACACGAATGGGAAACTACCATAACCAGTGTGAAAGAAACGGAAGGACACTTTTACATAACCCTGGCAGAAACGGCTTTTTACCCTGAAGGAGGAGGTCAACCTTCTGATCATGGGACGATAAACGGGATGGACGTCCTTGAATTAAGTCTTGTGAATGATGAAGTGGTTCATAAACTGGCATCCGCACCGTCTTCCGAAGTAGTATTATGTACACTCGACTGGTCTCGTCGTTTCGATCATATGCAGCAGCATAGCGGCCAGCATCTTCTATCTGCTGTTTGCCGGGAATTATTTGACGCACAGACACTTAGTTTTCATCTTGGACAAGACTATGTCACCATCGATATTGCGCTTACTGATTTGACTGACAGCCAGGTCTTAGCGATTGAAAATAAAGCAAATCAATACATCTATGAAAACCGTAAAATAACGACTTATTTTGTAACCAATCAACAACTGCAAGAGCTGCCCGTTGTTAAACCGCCTAAGGTTTCGGAGAATATTCGAATTGTAGAAATGGAAGGCATTGAATATAATCCTTGCGGAGGAACTCACGTTGAACGAACCGGGGAAATTGGTCTGCTTAAAATCATAAAAACAGAAAAACAAAAATCTCAAACACGTATTTATTTTCTTAGCGGATTGCGTACCTTAGCCGATTATACAGAAAGCAGCAAGATCCTCAATCGCCTTACTGCTCACTTCAATACTCATCGCTCAGAACTGGTTAATCGGGTTGAGAAATTAGACCATGACGTGAAAAACCAAGCAAAAGAAATTGAACAATTAAAACGAGAGGCTGCAATCCATGAAGCAGCAACATTGCTTTCATCAACTGAAAATGGGCTGTTGTCCAAAGTCTTTGATAATAAAAGCATGAAGGAATTACAAGTACTAGCTCATTCAATACTAGCAGAAGAGCCTGTTCTCGTTTTATTTGCAACCACAGTTGAAAATAAAGTCTACCTTACCCATAATGGAACAAATTCACTTGATTGCGGTCAATTTTTTAAAGAGCAGCTGCCTCTTTTTAATGGTAGAGGCGGTGGGAGTTCTAAAGCGGCACAAGCGGGATTTACAAACGAGCAGTTACTGAAATTCTTTGAATTCGCTAAACAACAGCTTCAGTAATAACAAACGCTGCATGATTTTTTCATGCAGCGTTTGTTATAGAAGATAAGGCAAAAACCATGCCAAATGATAGATATTAATGAAGACATATAGAACAACAGTGACGTTCATTAAGTGGTAAATCCAGCTCTTATTCACTAAGTGAATGACAAGCAGCAGAATCATCGGCAGACCAAGCTTTACCACAAAAAAGAGGCCGACATTTAACTCAATTAGGTAGTGCATAAGCGGGTTTCCTTCCTCAATCAAATGGAGAGAAAGTCCTGCGGTAGTTAAGATGGCATCAATCGCACATAACAGAAAGATCATCGTGGCTGTATTCATTTCATCTACCCCACTCCCTTTTTAAATCAGTATAAAGCACAAATAATTCTCAATCAAGAACTAGTAAGTAATATAAAAACCGTACCAGTCACTCGGCACGGTTTTTTATCAACCATTAGTTATTCGTTTACTTCTGTAACAGAAAAATAAGCTGCTTTTTCAGTATCCACAACATAATGGGCATCATTTTTCACCATATTATAAAAGCGATGCTTTTGAATATTGCTAATCAGTTGGGTTGTATCCTCGTTCCCTTCCACTTCATGTGTTAGTTCTTTTCCTCCAGCAAAATAAAAACCAATGATGTGTTTCGTCATGATTACGACATTCCCTTCATTTTTTCAAGTATTTCATTATTTTTTTCTTAGCTCTTTTATTAAATAACCTACGTTGACCCCTTTTAAACATCCAATTCATATATTTAGCAAATAGACATCCAATTATCCCCCCATAAATACCAGTAACCTGTTACGTAGAAATCTTCTCGCCAAACGTAACAAACTTTCGTAAACTATACGAAGAAAACAAAAAGAAGGAGGACAAAATGGTTCAGATTAGACAAGCAGTATATGAAGATGCTGAAGGAATTGCCTATGTTCATGTTAACAGTTGGCGGACAACCTATAAAGGCGTTGTATCAGATGACTACCTAAATGGGTTAACGACAGAAACTAGAAAGAAAAATTGGCAAAAAAACTTTCACACCATTAACTCATGCGTATTTGTAGCTGAAGATGAGCACGGAGAAATCGTCGGTTTTGCAAGCGGAGGTCCTGAGCAGACACACCATCATAAATATTATCGAACAGGTGAAGTGTATGCCATTTACCTGTTGGAATCCTATCAACGGAAAGGAATTGGGAAACAATTAATTAAAGCCATTCTTGACCACCTGGATGACCTGGGTTTAGAGCAGTTACTTATTTGGGCACTCGAGGATAATACTTACCGATTGTTTTACGAACAAATCGGCGGCAGTATAATTGAAACAACAACCATAGAAATCGATAAAAAAAGGTATATAGAAATCGGGTATGGCTGGGATTCTATTAAGGACTTACGTTCACAGTTATAAAAAAAACCGTATGATTGGTCATCATACGGACGTCACTTAGTTAGTGAAGTAAGAAATCTTCTTTACTGGAGCCATAGAAAAATAGTTGATGCAGCGGTCGTGTCATGACTACATACAAAAGTTTAATGTCTAATTCATTTTGCGAATCATATATCTCATCAAGGGATAACGCATACACAACATCAAATTCAAGCCCCTTTGCCAAATATGAAGGCAGGATCACAATGCTGTCCCTTGGAATTGAAGCATGCTCACCAAGCAGACAAAACCGCTTATCAAGCGGTCCAAGAAGTGAATACGCTTTTTCGCAATCAGCCAACGTCTTTGTGATAATCGCAAAGGTACGGAAACCTTTTTGATACTGCTCTTTGACTTGCTGCATTAATTCCTTTGGCCAACCAATCCTTGCTGTTGAATAAAAGCCGGGTTTTTCTCCGTGCCGGACCACCGGTTCTACCTGTGGAAAGTCGTATGGTAATTTTTTTAATAGCTTATTTGCTTCATTCATAATTTCGACTGTGGTCCGATAGCTTTTTTTCAATTCGGCATACGTTGCTCTTGGAAAAATCCCTTGCCTCACTTCATCCCAGGTTTCTAACCCCCGATAAGAATGAATCCCCTGAGCTAGATCACCAACAAGCGTAAACATATCTGTTTCGAGTGCTGTTTTTAACGCATACAAGGACAGAAAACTATAGTCCTGGGCTTCATCAATAATAATATTTTTAGCTCGTCTTTCCTTCATTACCCCAAAAAGCTTTGAATATAGATACAAAATCGGTCCCATATCCTCCACTTCATAGCTTTTATTGCTTTTGAGTTTACTTTGATAGAAACATATACGTTCAGCTTCCACTAGTGTAAGCCTTTCTCCGCTAAATGCTGCCAGCTTTTCAGGATCCTGAAAGAGTTCATCGTAGTACTCTAAAAGATTTTTAAGTTTGAATGGCTTAAAATACCCAGGTACTGCTTGACGAATCGCTTTCTTTATCTCTGCCTGCCTCTCTGTTTTCCGATCAAGGAATTTGGTTACATATTCTTTCCGGGTATCAGGATCAAGCCTCTTATTTAAAGCCTTCTCAATTTTTTGATCATAGAAATCTGTCACTCTATCTGTCATGTATTGTTTCTTAGAACTCACTTGTTTTTGCAAGAGATTTTTTAATTTGTCTATACGAGCACTTAGAGGTAAATACCAATAATCATTTTCGAGTAATTTTATAAATTTCTTAGCAGAGAATAACCGATACTTATCGCAGTAGAAATCTTCACTCGGGTGAAATCGACTGAAGATATCCTTCACAAATGAATCTAAAATGACCAAAAACGTATTCGATCCCTTTAAGCCGGAAATCCATAATGCTTCTTGCGTAATTTGGTCATCTTTTTCCAGAATATCGATCAGTTTGTTATCCTCACATACTTTTACTTTCTGTCCTATCGCATATTGAACATAGTCGGTAAAGGTAAATTGTTTAGCCCGTTCAACACCCAATTCGGGAAGCGCTTCCGAAATATAATCTAGAAAGAGATTACTTGGTGCCAATATCATTAAATCTCGTGCGTCAAACATTTCTTTATAGGTATAAATAAAATAGGAAATCCGATGTAGAGCAATGGTCGTTTTCCCACTGCCGGCAGCACCTTGAACAATAATCGGTTTATTCAGGTCCGCCCGAATAATTCTATTTTGCTCTTCTTGGATGGTAGAAACGATTTCTGTTAAACGATTGCTTGAGCTTTTCGAGAGTGATTCCTGCAATAATTCATCAGTAGTGGTTAAATCAATATCTCGAACCTCTTCAAGCTTGCCATTTTCAATCATCAGCTGCCTCTTAAGCGTAATCTCTCCTGCAAAACTCTCCCCTTCAGCCTGATAGACAACGTTCCCCAAGCGGCCCTCATAATAGAGGTTTGCAATGGGTGAACGCCAGTCAACAATTAATTGTTCCTGACTCTCACGCTGATAAAGCGAGGTTTTGCCAAAATAGAGTGATTCAAGATTCGTATCACCGTCACGATTAAAATCGACGCGGGCAAAATATGGTTTACGTTGAGCTTTCTTCAAGCTCTCAAGCTCTGTTTGTGACATTTCAAAAAAACTTGCCGTTGTTAGAAGCTCTGAATAAAGCCCGCCTTCTGTCCAGTCGGCATCTCCAAAAGCTTCTTGCATATTTTTTCTAAATTGATCCTTACTGCTCTCAGAGGTCTTAATAATTACCTCCATATATCGCTTCGTAAATTCTAAACGCTGCTCTTCTTCTTTAAATGGTGATTGCTGCTCCGTCATCGTGATCTCCTTTCTTATGTATAAATACTGGAGAATAAAACTTCGCAGCGGTGAAATGGATATACATATTATCAAAAAAATGACCGCTACACAATGAATTCTAGCAATTTTCAAAAAAAAAAACTCAATCGAGTTTTTTTACCTATAAATGCTGTTTACTAAAGTTTGATATCTTCCATGTATCATGCTGTCGAACAAATTCCAATCGTAGATGCTCCGTGTTGTCCCTTTCCGGCAGCACATCATAAACAAGCCTACCTGCCTCTAAATCTCCTTCTTCTTCACTTAATCTGACAAAGACTAACTCCTTATGATGATTGTCCTGCTCAAATGTTAAGGATTGTCCATTATTAAAGATAATACCTGATGCGTCTAACTGGGCATTTCCTGCTACTCTGCGTTTTAGTTCTTCCATATTTCTTTCTCTCATTGCCTGTAAGAAGAGGTACACATCTTCTTCTGCGCTTTCCGTTATTTCATAATTCCGTTTAAGACGATCAATTTCTTCCTCTAAATCTGCAATTTCTGCTTTTAAATCCAGATTTTCATCGAGTATTTTCACTTCTTGACTTTGTCTCTCTCTTTCAGGATTCGCTGTTGTTATACTACAGGAACAAAGGAAGAGCAAAGAAAAAATGAAACTGATAAAGCTCAATCTTTTAACCAAAAACCTCTCCCTCCATTCCATTTTTTTCTTATACTATATTAAACGTTTCAACAGTAAGAAAGTTTCGTTTTTTAGATATTTTTTCCCATTTATTGATAATAACTTTTGACATGGGTACTTTTTACTATATTTTTTTGCTATAATATGGGGGATTAGGAGGCGATTCATCTGGATCTATATCATTCTTTCCAAAAACAAATTTTGAGAAACTATTTTATCGGCTCCTTTTGTGCTGTATTTATTTTAGGAAGCCTGCTTATTTTTAAAACCATAGACCTTGTCCCTAGTGAAGTTTTTATTCTGATTGGGATTATGTGTGTCTCGTCCGTCATTATGATTATCTGTGAATTTTACCTTTATCAAATTCAAGTGGCTCCGATTCGGGAATACTTCAGCATGGATATTCCTTCAATTGAATTGGTAAACAGAGCTTATTCAACTGCTCAAGTTTATCCAATCAAAGCCGTCTATCGATCGTTTAGTGCTCATTTCTTGGGTATTTCTGTACCTGGAATTAGCCTTACAGCTCTATGTATCTACATGAACTTACTTAAGATACCCTATTCTTTTTTACTTTTATCCTTACTTGGAGCTCTTCTCATCACATCCATGCATGCATTAATCGAGTATTTTCTCTCTTTAAATGCCGTAAAACCAATCATTAACCATATAACGGTTACATCGAATCGATTAAATTCACATACCAATACGCTTAAAACCGGAGTTTTTTTAAGAATGCGCACCAAAATTCTTATCAGTTTCATATTCTTAACCATTTTTCCTGTCATGCTCTCTGGAATCATTTTATTAGCCAAATCGTATGAAGCTAATTTTTCCTTTTTAAAGGATTTCATCTGGACCGCCGTTTTTTTTGTTATTATTTTACTTCTTATTGCACTTGGCGGTGCCCTGCTGTTAACTAGCAATCTTCAAGAACCGATTGAAGAATTAAAAACCGGGATGCTTGCAGTAAAGAATGGCAAACTAGAAACCATTGAAAACCCTTATACAGATGAGTTTTCCCATCTTTTTTCGGGATTTAATCATATGGTTGACGCCATCAAAGAACATGATCAAAAAAATGAGGACCTGCTAAATAATATCTTCAGAATGCTTGCTGCTACTTTGGATGCCCGAGACCCTTATACAGCTGGACATTCAATCAGAGTGGCAGAATATGCAGGACTAATCGGAGAACAAGCGGGACTTGCTCCTGCACAGCTCGATCAATTACGAAAATCTGCACTCGTTCACGATATCGGAAAAATAGGCATTAAAGATGCCATTCTCTTAAAAACAGGAAAGCTGACTGATCATGAGTTTAACCAAATAAAACAACATCCTGCTATTGGTGCGGGAATCTTTGAACAGTATAATATGACGAATGAACTGCTTTCACTCGTACCCGGTATTAAGTATCACCATGAACGCTTTGATGGCAAAGGGTACCCCGAAGGCCTTTCTGGAGAAGACATCCCGTTGTTCGGACGGATCATCGCAGTGGCTGATGCCTATGATGCCATGACTTCGGATCGTACTTACCGGAACAGCATGAGTCCCCAAGAAGCCATTTCCATTTTAAGAGATGGAAAAGGCACACAATGGGACCCTGAATTTGCTCAGTTGTTTATTGACTTACAAGAAAAGGAACTTGAACGTCATAATCAAAACAGCCAAATTGCCTGGTAATCCTCACTCAAATCCGGAAAATATTTTTATCTATGCCGCTTCCATGTTATACTTTTATAGATATTGTTTTTTGGAGGAATGTATATAAATGATTACAGTAAATAATGTTGGCCTGCGATATGGTGATCGCAAGCTATTTGAAGATGTAAATATAAAGTTCACACCTGGCAATTGCTATGGTTTAATTGGAGCCAATGGAGCAGGTAAATCAACTTTCTTAAAAATATTATCAGGTGAAATTGAAGCTCAGAGCGGCGACGTTCATATGGGCCCAGGCGAACGCCTTGCCGTTTTAAAGCAAAATCACTTTGAATATGAAGAACATGAAGTTATGAAAGTAGTTATGATGGGCCATGAACGTTTGTACCAAGTCATGCAAGAGAAAGATGCCATCTATATGAAAGCTGATTTCACTGATGAAGATGGAATGAAGGCAGCTGAATTAGAAGGCGAATTTGCTGAACTTAATGGCTGGGAAGCTGAGCCTGAAGCAGCGATTCTTTTAAAAGGTCTTGGTATAACGGATGAACTTCATGATAAAAAAATGTCTGAACTAACAGGTGGAGACAAGGTTAAAGTATTACTTGCTCAAGCCCTATTTGGTAAACCAGATGTTCTTCTACTCGATGAGCCTACCAACCATCTTGATTTAAAAGCGATTCAGTGGCTTGAGGAATTCTTAATCGGTTTTGAAAACACTGTTATTGTTGTTTCCCATGACCGTCACTTCCTGAATAAAGTGTGTACACATATTGCCGATCTTGATTTCTCAAAAATTAAAGTTTATGTAGGTAACTATGATTTCTGGTATGAATCAAGCCAGCTTGCACAACGGTTAGCTCAAGATTCTAATAAGAAAAAAGAAGAAAAAATAAAAGAACTTCAAGCATTTGTTGCCCGTTTCAGCGCTAATGCATCTAAGTCTAAGCAAGCAACGTCAAGAAAGAAATCACTGGACAAAATCTCTTTAGATGATATCCAAGCTTCTTCTCGTCGTTATCCATTTGTTAACTTCACTCCTGACCGTGAAGTTGGTAATGATTTGCTGCAAGTCAATGGCATTTCAAAAACCATTAATGGTGAAAAAGTGCTTGATGATATTTCCTTTATTATGAATAAAGGAGACAAAATTGCACTTATTGGTAAAGATGAAAATGCACTATCAGCTCTATTTAAAATTCTAGCTGGTGAGATGGAACCTGACAGCGGAACGTTTAAATGGGGAATTACGACAACTCAAGCTTATTTACCGAAAGATAATGCTGAGTTTTTTGAAGGCTGCGACTTAACACTGGTTGATTGGCTGCGTCAATACTCTCCTCATGATGAAAGTGAAAACTTCTTACGGGGCTTCCTTGGCCGGATGCTATTTTCTGGTGAAGAGGTTCAAAAGAAAGCAAGCGTTCTGTCTGGTGGAGAAAAGGTCCGTTGTATGCTTTCCAAAGCTATGCTAGGCGGCGCTAACGTTCTTATGCTTGACGATCCTACCAACCATTTAGATTTAGAATCCATTACAGCATTGAACAATGGCTTGATCTCATTTAAGGGCTCTATGCTCTTCACTTCTCATGATCACCAGTTCATGCAAACCATTGCTAACCGTATTATTGAAATTACACCTAAAGGTATCATAGATAAACAAGTAACTTATGATGAATACCTAGAAAGTACTGAAATACAAAAACAAGTAGCTGAAATGTACAAATAAGTAACAGACAGAGGAGTCTCTTTTTTGAGGCTCCTCTTCTCTTTGTAAAAATGCACGTTTAACTCTCCTTAGATCTGGAATAATGAAAGAGTAAGGGGTGATCAAGTGGAATCTAGAGAAATTGAAAATGTATTCGAAGCTGCCGGTTATGACTTTTTATACCGTAATTTTCACTATCAAGTATATGTATCAGGACTATTCGAAAAAATTGATAATCCAGCACTATTAGAAAAATTCTTAGAATGCTATGGGTTCGAACCTGAACAGTCATTGATATTCGATGAATTTGCTTTCCATTTTCGGATATTCGAAAATTTGTACCATAAAAACAATTTAAAACATGATCCTGATTTTTATTGGCATTAACTTTTCATTTACTTAGTAACCACCATTTGCCATAATTAATTATGCTAATAGGTGGGAGAAATCGGTGTGAAAATAAAAAAGAAACGTAAAAAGCTTGATAAGAATACGATTTTTGAAACGTTAGGTGAATTTTTTGTTGACGTTGTGTTGGAAATCTTGATGCTTCCCTTCAAATTAATAGTGCGGGGATTAGTAAGGTTTTTTGATTGAAAAAAATGCCTGAGATTGACGGGAAGCAATAATCGTTAAACTTTCGCGGGAATTCACAAGGAAAGAGCTTGAGTTATTTCAAGCTCTTTTTTACTAGTTACTTTTGAGGATTATGATTGAATGAATTCAACCGCTTCTTTTAATAAATCAGTAAAATCAACAGGGAAGAAATGATCCAATCCCTCTATGACTATTAATTTGCATTGAAATTCATTTTCCTCAAAAAGTTTTACTAATTCAACGGTTTTATTGTAAAAAGGGTCCTTATCTCCCGTGATAATGCAGCCCTTAATTTTATTTCCATTCTCCACTAATAAACTTTCTAAAGAAGTCACATCCTGAATTGCAGGAATAACGGCTATAAATCCTTTTGTTCCAAGAATATTTCCATTTAAACTTAGTTCAATTGCTAATTTTCCGCCTTGCGATGCACCAGCAATAATATCCTGTTTTGTATTAAATGTTTCTTTAAAATTCCTGAATGATTCCTTAATTTCTTCAACTGCAATAATTTGATTGTCCCAGCAATAAGCATTGTATCCGAAGACCTGCGATGATTGCGGAAATGCAAAAAGAAAATCGTCTAACAAACTAGTGTCAAACCAATAAGGAGCGAAATATTTCACATTAGACCCCCGCCAATGCAAAGAAAATAATCCTAAATTTGATTGATCATTTCCGTAAGTAAACAGTTCGGGTGTTGATATAGGTTTGTGGTCTTCCAACATTTCCTTGCACTCATTAACTATTACTTTAAATTCTTCGATGTCTTGGAGGCTATGTAAATCTTGTTCACGAGTCAATGTCAAAGGATTCCACCATATTCCTTTTTGCAAACCCTCTTTAAGAGCTGCGATGGCGTTTTCTTGGTTTCCTTGAACAGAATAAACACAAGCCCTCCAAAAAATTATTTTATCTAGCCTTTCGGGAAATTCCACCTGTGCTCTTTCAATTAGTGAATGAACTTCATCGTATTTCCCTAGTTCAAATAAGCCAAAAAGGTCTTTTTGAAGTTCAACAAACTTTGTTTCCGACACGATATTCACCCTCCTCAATCTTTTTTTAAATCATACCATCATAAATAAAAAACTGACCTAAATATTTGAATTTTCCTATGAATCATTGATATATAACTACAAAAAAAACACATTAAAATTCATCTGAGAATTCTAATGTGTTTTTTTTAGTTAAAAGAAGAATGGATACCCAAATCCGCCATACAACGCTGGAGCAAGCAGTGTTCCTGCAGCAAGTCCGCCGACAAGCCCCGGACCAAATCCAGGTCCGAATCCACCAAATCCTCCACCATATCCGCCATACCCATAAGGTGGACGACCATACCCGTACGGTCTCCCGTACCCCCATGGTCTCCGCATATCGCTTGGATTCACATATATTTGTCTATATCCTGGATACATAATACGCCTCCTCAAAAGTCGTTCTCTCTCATACCTCCTTACAACCTATGTTTTTACGGGCTGCATTGCATAGGCATTACCACTAACTTTTTAAATTTTCTTGAGTAAATAACCTATTAATGCACAAAAGGGGAAAAGTCTCGACTCAGACTTTTCCCCTTTTTATGCCTATTCTTTCTCAAGTGCTGATGCTGTCGGTACTTTATCAATAATCTGTTGTTGTTCTTCTTTTGACAGCTGCGTGTACATGGTTCGTTTCCCAGCAAAGCTTTCAAGCATTTCTTTCACATCAATTCCTGAAGACTCTTTTAACGATTCTTGCAGTGTTGACATTAAGTTTGTTGCATAACCAGTCAGCTTATTCGCTCCGCTTCCATTCCCTGTATCAACAATCGAAATCTTATCGATATTCCCAAGAGGTGCGGCCACTTGTTTGGCGTATTCAGGAAGCATTTTCAAGATCATATCCATAACAGCTGCTTGACCGAATTGCTCAAACGCTTCTGCGATTTTCTGTTTCGCTTCAGCTTCTGCGATACCTTTTAATTGAATGATTTCCGCTTCCGTCGTACCTTGGGCTTTTTGTGCATCTGCTTTTGCTTGACCATCCAAACGGACTCGCTCTGATTCAGCTTTTGCTAATGCCTCAATCCGATATTTATTAGCATCCGCCTCGGTTATTTGCTTCATTTTTTCAGCCGAAGCCGCTTGTTCAACTGCATAACGATCGGCATCCGCTTTTTTCTTTACCTCTGAATCATATTGTTTTTCCCGACGAAGGATTTCTTTTTCTTCAAGTTCAATTTGCTTTTGCCGCTCAATAATTTTGATTTGCATTTCCTGTTCTGTTACTTCTTGTTTTGAGCGGGCTGTCTCAAGATCGTACGCTTGGTCAGCACGAGCCTTAGCGATATCCTGTTCACGACGAAATTCTGCAATCTTTAATTTATTAATTTTCTCAGCTTCTGCAATTTCAGTACCGCGTTCAAGCTCGGCACGCTGTGCATCCTTCGATGCTTCCGCACGTTTAATTCTCGTTTCTTTATCTGCTTCTGCAGTAGCGATATCAGCATCACGTTTAACTTGAGCAATTCTAGGTTTACCAAGAGAATCGAGATAGCCATTCTTATCACGAAGATCTTTAATCGTAAATGATACAATAATAAGTCCCATTTTAGCGAGATCTTGTGAGGCTACGCGCTGTACTTCCTGTGAAAATTTCTCGCGATTTTTATATATTTCTTCGACTGTCATTGAACCGAGAATAGACCGTAAATGTCCTTCAAGTACCTCACGAGCTTCCAATTCCCGTTCTTCCTTCAGCTTTCCAAGGAACTGCTCGGCTGCAGTAGCGATTTCACTAATCGTACTGCCAACTTTAATAATCGCTACACCGTCTGCCATAACTGGAACACCTTGCTCCGTGTAAACTTCTGGAGTGGAAACTTCTAGTTTACTAGATAATAAACTAAGTGGTGCCGCCTGTTGGAATACAGGCAACACGAACGCTCCGCCGCCACGAACTATTTTCACTTTGTTCCCTGACTCATCAACATGAACACTTTTACTGCCAAGATAACTTCCAGAAATAATTAAGGCCTCATCAGGACCTGCCGTACGATACTTCGTCACAAACACTCCGATTAAAGCAAGCAGAATGACGACCACTCCAACGACCACATAGATTAAATCAAACATATAAAAGCCCCCTAGTTAATATCTTCTATTTGTAAATAAGGTGTAACATATAAGATGCCATTTTTAACATCCACAATGAGCACCCTTGTTAAAGCAGGGATTCCCTCATTTTCGAAACTAGCAGCAGGTTTAGCAATTGAACCGCTGTTTCCTTCAATAAGCACTTCACCAAATCCATCTTCTGGAACAGAAGTAAGTACCCTGCCAACCCTTCCTTTCAGTGCCGACTCATGAAAGGAAAGTGATTCTTCTGCTGAAGCTAAGGGAATCAATACAAAAATATTTAGTAAACTAACAATTAATAAACTAATAAGTGCTGATAATCCGGCTGCCAAAAGCTCCTGCAAACTAGATACCTTTTCAAATATAAATCCTGAAGCACTAAAAACGGCCATAAAAGCTACAATCAATACAGGATTTAAAAAATCAGGACCATCTATTCCAGCAAAAACATCATTAAATAAAATTAGAAATAGAGTTAATCCCCCAGAGATTAGTAAGGTATACAAATAAACCGTTTCTAATGGTAAGCCAAACAGTTCCATTGATGATCACCCTTTACACTGCTAATTTGTTGAATAAACAGCTGATGATTGAACATCCCATTCTTCTTTCTCATTACAGCCTCCCCTTTCATTTCTGGATACTAGTATTTACGAATGAAAAATCAATAGGTTTCATAATTTACCAATTAATTTTCAAAATAATCTAACTTGTTATACGGTTTTTAATGACATGCTCACTCATGGGGGGTATTTCCTCTGGTTTTATGCTTCGCTAGCCAATATTCCCGTCTGGCAACACTGTATTCCCGTCTAGACCAAGCTTATTCCCGTCTGAACAATAGGTATTCCCGTCAAGAGGTGCTGTATTCCCGTCTGGGCTCTACTTTGGAGCAAGAAATACCCTATATGGTATGTGATTTTGGCTTTTTTGAAAATGGGTCGCTGTCTTTTGTTCTTCCTCCAGCTTGTAAAGCTTCCCTCTTGATTGGACTTCTCTAAATACCCGTTTTTAGAAAACACGCTCACTCATGGGGGGTATTCCTCTGTTTTTATGCTTCGCTTGCCAAAAATCCCGTCTGGCTGCGCTGTATTCCCGTCTAGACCAAGCTTATTCCCGTCTGAACAATAGATATTCCCGTCAGGAGGTGCTGTATTCCCGTCTGGGCTCTATTTTGGAGCAAGAAATACCCTATACGGTATGTAATTTTGGCTTTTTTTGAAAATGGGTCGCTGTCTTTTGTTCTTCCTCCAGTTTGTAAAGCTTCCCTCTTGATTGGACTTCCCCAATACCCTTTTTTAGAAAACACGCTGACTCAGGGGGGGATTTCCTCTATTTTTTTGCTTCGTTTGCCAATAATCCCGTCTGGTAACACTGTATTCCCGTCTAGGTCAAGCATATTCCCGTCTGAGCAATAGGTATTCCCGTCTCGAGGTGCTGTATTCCCGTCTGGCTCCTATTTCGAAGTGAAAATTACCCTAATGGGTATATAAATTTTGTTCTTTTAAACATACTGAATACTTGATAAGAGGACGTTTACATGTCGGGTTAAGCGTAGCGTATATTCACACAAAAAAAGCCGTCGAGGGTTTCTCGACGGCCACTTTGCATGATCAACCTTTACCAGCTTGGAAACCAGGATATTTGGTCATCCCGCCATCGGCATATAAGGTCATTCCTGTTACATAACTTGATTCTGTTGAAGCTAACCATACCGCACATGCCGCAATTTCCTCTGGTCTTCCGATATAACCCATTGGAATGAGGTCGATGACTTCTTGCTTAGCTTTAGGATCATTAAATTTTTCAGCATTGATTGGTGTATCAATTGCACCAGGTGAGATATTATTTACACGGATTCCTTTTGGTGCATATTCGAGCGCCAGCGTTTCAGTGAGCATCTTCACACCGCCCTTACTTGCTGCATAATGGGCAAAATGCGGCCAAGGAATTCTGTCATGTACCGAAGACATATTAATAATACTTCCTTTTATATCATGCTCTAGCATATAATCAATGGCATCTCGGCTGCCAAGGAAAACGCCTGTTAAATTAACATCGATCACTTTATTCCAATCTTCAAGCGTTAGCTTTTCAGATGGAACTTCGTTTTCCATTCCAGCGTTATTAATCATAATATCAATACTTCCAAATTTTTCTACAGCAAAATCAAGCAACCTCTTAATATCTTCTTCCTTTGTGACATCTCCTTTTAGTGCAGCCGCTTGACCGCCTGCTGCTTCAATAGTTTGAATGGTTTCTTCATAATCATGTTTATCTGAATGATAATTGAGGACTACTTTTGCTTTTTCTTTTCCAAATCTTTCAGCCATTGCTTTTCCTAATCCAGTACCCGCACCTGTAATAACCACGACTTTTCCATTTAAATCTTCATACATCCTTTATCTCTCCTACTCATTATTTTTTAGTAATACCAAGAACGACTCCCCCGGCAATAATCAGCGCACATCCGCTGATGACCAAGACCAACTGCTTCTTGGATTTTTTTTCGCCTAAGAGAAAAATTCCTCCAAGTGTCGATATGACAATACCCATCTGTGATAATGAAAAACCGACGGCAACCCCAACCTTAGGGTTTGCGAGCAATAACCCGATATTCCCGATTGCCCACATAATCCCAGCAAGGATATTACGGACAGCGTATTTATTAAATGGTTTATGTTTCATGGAAAGAATGAGCGATGCGGCCACCATACCTATTGCCTGCGGCAGGATCGCTGCCCAGCCATTTATATCAAACCATCTGATAATCACTACATACAACACATAACCGGCGGTGGATATAGCAAGAAAGGTAATTCCCTTTTTCATATTGCCTTTCTTCTCATCACTCTTACCGCCCATACCGGTTAAAACGACACCTGAAATAATTAAAAGAAGGGCAATGATTCCTAAAATGATTGTTGTTTGCGTACTCCATTCCTTAAATATAACTACTCCAAAGAAGGTTGTTCCTAAGAGCTGCAATCCAGTTGAAATAGGGACTGTCTTAGATACGCCTAAATGTTTCACACTATTAAATTGATTCAGTTGACCTAATGCCCAACCCATCCCAGATATAATTCCAATAACCCAGATTAACCCATCCATCTCAGGCTGTTTTACAAAAAACATCACAATTGAAAATAAGAAGGCTCCGACTGTAATTCCTAGAGTTTGAGCGTGTGCATTTCCGCCTAACTTTTCACTGACTAATACAAGGCTCCCCCACGTTATGGCTGGCAGCAGTGCATAAAAAATTCCATCCATTCCTATGTACCTTCTCTCACTGATTTTCTTTTTCACTTATATCGTTCTTCTTATATTCCCCGTTATGAGAAAAAGAAAACGCAATATAGGTTTTCTAAAATAATAATAATTTGATCAATACCTGATTGACAAAAATAGGTTTACATCTTAATCTATATGTAAACCTATTTTCATAATTAGTTTACATATAGAAAAGGAGATGAGAAAGTGAACCATCAATCTACTCATGAGAAATTAAAGACGATGATGATTATTTCTATTTTCACCGCTATTATTTGTATATTGGCTCAAGTGACCATCCCTCTGCCTATTGTCCCTATTACGGGTCAAACGTTAGCCATTGGCCTAGCCGCCACCATCTTAGGTTCAAGAAAAGGAACCTTAGCCGTTGGGTTATATTTAGTCTTAGGTGCTGTCGGCCTGCCCGTATTTGCTGGAATGAGCGGAGGCATCGGGATTATCGTTGGACCAACAGGCGGGTACCTGCTAAGTTATCTGCCTGTTGCCTTTTTAACCGGTTTTCTTTTAGAAAAAACCAATTTCACGATTTTCTATGGCATACTAGCGAACATAATTGGGATGATCCTTACACTTGTATTAGGTACCCTCTGGTTAAAAGTAACTCTATCACTCACATGGACTGCTGCATTCTACTCAGGTTCAGCCCCTTTCATCTTGGTAGGACTGTTAAAAGCCTTTTTAGCGGGATATCTTGGCATTACCATTTATCACCGCCTTAAGTCTGCTAGACTTCTCCCGGTGAACTCAAAAAAATCCAGCTCCTATTAAAAATAGGAGCTGGATTTTTCGTTATTTTTTCTTCATATATTCTCTTTCTGTTCCATCCGTAAAGGTTACATCAATTTCCAGCTTATCATAATCTTCATCTAAGTTAAATACCTTAGTGACTTCACTAAACACTTCTTCCTCAGACGTGTCTTTATCGAAAGTAAGTTTTTCTAGTTTCGGCATTAATTCATCCATTGCTTCATCGCCATGCAAGTGGGTATCCTTGAGTTCATCTTTAATCGATGCTTCTGTTTTATTATTTTCTGTATCATACTCCGCATTATATTCCTTATATTTCTTATTTTTCTCATCCACAAGATATTCTACATCAAGATCGAAATCTTGAAAGGAAATCGTAGATGTTTCTGCTGATTCTTCATTACCTGTATTATTTTCGGTTTGGTTTGTGTTATTTTCGGTTTGATCCGTATTGTCTGTCACATTAGGTTCTTTCACTTCGTCCTTATCGTTACAACCCGTTAACAAAAACATAGCAGCTGCTGGTACAGCTAAAACTTTTAATGATTTTTTCATCTATGATGCCTCCTAAAGTCAAATTCTATTTACTATTATTATTTCCCAAACTCTACCGAATAAACCAATTTATCAAAAATCGTGCAAAAAAACCGACAGAATTCGTCTACCGGTGTGTTTTATAGGTTGAGAGGGATGATATAAAAGAAAATCGTAAAGAAGTGTAAGATCGATCCTGAAAGAACAAACACATGCCAAATCGCATGATGAAAGGGAAATCCTCTCCATACATAAAAAATGGCCCCAACCGTATATAATAGTCCTCCTGCAATCAGAAGCTGCATCCCTGCTGCCGGTAAAATTTCTGTTAATGGCTTCCATGCAATCACGATCATCCATCCCATCGCAATATAGAGAACCGTTGAAAGATAGAGAAATCGTTTAACAAAAAATGTTTTGAACAATGTACCTGCTAACGCTACGATCCAAACAACCGCCAGTAGTGTCCAGCCAAGCTTACCATTTAAACTGTACATGATTGGTGTATATGTACCTGCAATAAAGAAATAAATGGCTGAATGATCGAATATCTCAAAAATATCCTTAGCTTTCCCTTGAGGAAAACTATGAACCAACGTTGAAGATATATATAAGCCCAACATGGATATCCCATAAATAACAGCTGCTGCTATATCCCCAGATGTCCCATATTTCGAGGATTGCAGAACTAGGAATACTAACGCAACTAAACTTAACAGCACACCAATTCCATGTGTAATTGCATTGACTAATTCTTCTTTATTTGAATAAACATGTGTATTTGCCACATATCTCAACCCCTGTTCCCACTGAACGAAGCACGTTCCGGATTAGTTATTATTGAACTTAAAGTATACTCTTTTTCACCACAGCATTAAAGAAAAGAATCGGAAAATAGATTGAACATTCTTTCTAATTAGATTACAATCTAATTAGATAAGCATAAAAGGAGGTACAGTCATGCAATTAAACAAACTCATTGCTTTTCACAAAACTGTCGGCGATGCGACCAGAATCCGTATATTAAGTCTCCTTGCCGCTGGTCCTAAAAATGGGCAGGCACTCGCTGGTATTCTAAGTCTCAGTCCTCCAACGATTTCACATCATTTAGCTAAACTAAAGGAAATAAATCTTGTCACAGATCGGAGGGATAAAAACACGATTTATTTTCACCTGAATGAATCCGTTCTACACCAATATTCGCAATCATTGCCACAATTAATTATTGGAAAGGATAAACCGATGACTATGGAAAATTCGCTTCAGCTTGAACACAGAAAAATTATAGACAATTTCTTCTCTGATGGCATGTTAAAAACGATACCAGCACAACGTAAGAAAAAAATGATTGTTCTCTATCATATAGCTGCCGGTCTTAAAATGGGTAGAAAATATACTGAAAAAGAAATCAATGAGTACATAACTCAGTTCCATCCAGATTACGCTACCATCCGTCGTGAGTTTATCGTTTCCCGTATCATGCACCGGGAAAATGCCATTTACGAACTAAACCCAAAAGAACTATGGGATGAAATCATCCAGTCATAAATTATTCAAAAAAAATCATCAGTCAGGGGATCCCTGCTGATGATTCTTTTTGAAGCTAAATCGCAAAATGATGACCGCCAATTACTCTTACAACCTTCAGCGTTCTCATCCACTTACTGTCTGAGATACTTGGATTATAAAAATAGAGTTCGTGATACGCATAATCCTGAATCGCGATGGCTTCATTCACTGCACGCTGCGCATCTTCACCGGCGGGGTGATTAATCGCGCCATCGTCGACCGGTGAAAATTGTCCTTTTTGATAAATAACATCTTTAATTGAATCAGGGAACGCTTCATCTTCAACCCGGTTCAATACTACGGCCGCAACTGCTACCTTGCCATTATATGGCTCACCCTTCGCCTCTGCATGAACAAGCCTGCCCAGCAGTTCCTTATGCGGCTCACTGATCACAGAAGGAATGGTAAACGTATCACCTGGGTTCGCAACATTATTTTCATTTTCATTTACATCTTTAAGAACTTGTATAGGCACACCATACATTTTAGCTATGTCCCAGATGCTTTCACCTTGTTTTACAGTATGTTTTTTTGTATTTTTGTTTGCTAGAGTTTCACTATTCATTGGAAATGTAAAGCCGAGTAGTAAGATTCCAAGAGTAACAGCAAAAACGAATGAAGTAAATGTTCTCATCTTGTCTCCTCCTTGTTAAGCATTTAACAAGGATAACAAACTCGACAAACAATTTCAGCGCTAAATTTTTACCAAGGAAACAGAGGAATTTATTCACATGGAATGCACGGAAAAACTTAACTCTGTACTTTACGTGCTTCCCATTCTTCACGTAGGATTCCCATGCGAATGGAATCATAATATTGACCGTTATAGTAGCGGCATTTACGCAGCCGCCCCTCTATCTGCATCCCTATTTTTTTTCCTACTGCAATCATTCGTTCATTCCCTGACCAGGTAGTTATCCCCACACGCGCAATTTCACTGAGTTGAGAAAATAAATAGTCTGTATATAAAGAGAGTGCTTCTGTACCAAATCCGCCCTGCCAATAGTTAGGCTTATAAATGGTAATCCCCATCTCCAGCCATCTTGTCGCCTCATTTTCCCAATAAAAAATCACCGTACCAATGACTTCTTCACCAACAAGAATAACCATTTGGGAATAAATCCCCATCGCTTCATCCATCATTAGTTCGTTTAGCTCTTGGTCATAATACATCTCAAAATCCGGACGATTAAATTCGTAATATGGAGCATCCCACTTTTTCCATTCTGGATTTTCTTCCCCATAGCGCAGGTTCCATAGTTCTGAAATATCTTGTGGTTGAACATTTCGTATACTAATTTTCTTTCCATCGATCCGTAAATTACTCAAACGCAAATTCCCCCAATTTGTTATTCTATCTTTTATTATTCAACAATAATACCTGCATTCCTGCTCATTGTTGAAATAATTCATCAGGACCTTACGATTTTAATAAATACTTGGCGCTCACGAGGTCCGTCAAATTCATAGAATTGAATCCCTTGCCATCTCCCTAAAAGCAATCTGCCTTTGTGAAGAATTACTTGTTGTGAGGAGCCGACTGTACTTGCTTTGAGATGGGCTGCTGTATTTCCCTCTTCATGCTGATCCAGCGTATGATTCCAAGGATATAATTCATCTAACCTTCTCATTACATCTGCTGCTACATCCGGGTCAGCATTTTCATTTATGGTAATCCCTGCAGTGGTATGCGGACAATAGATGACTACCATTCCTTCTTCTACAGCCGATTCATTAGTAAATGAAATAATTTCTGGAGTAAGGTCAATTACCTCATCTCTTTTGGTCGTATGAACTGTCATTTTTTTAAACATAGTTCTGCCTCCCTGTATACTAGTAGTAGTATTCCTTTACCCTATTTTAGCCAGAAAAATCAGCAAACCTCTCCTGCCTTTTTATTTCTCTATTCGTTTTTTATTTACATAGGCCGCCATTTCTGCAAACTCTCGTTCAAACTCTTTTATTTCACGCTTTGAAACCTGCCTATTACCATAACGGACATCTTGATAGATCGAGATTATTCTCTCTTTTGCACTCACACTATCATGAGGCAGCCTTGATAACCAGTGTGAAAATCCTTCCGCTTTTCGTCGAGCAAATGGTGCTGCTAGTTTCATTTCCCATCCATAAATTTTTTTACGAATCAAGTGGTGAGGAGGTTTACTCACCCTTTCTTCTGGTAAAGGTACCAGCTTGGTTTTCATTTTAGGAAGGACATTTACGGTCATTCCTAGTCCCCTTCTCTTTAGACGACGGCTGAGCAAGATGACAAATCCTAGTAACATTCCTCCAAATAAAAGGTAGCCGCCTATCATAGGGTCAGATGTCCCTGCCTCTTCATTCAAAAACATGCCCATCATGTCTTCAGAAGGTTCTTCTTTCATCTCTTCCTTTGTTTGGAGACCAAGCAATAGATCTACTCCATTATTCAGTACAGGACCAGTTACAAAAGCTGATCCTGTAAATACAACAAATAATAGATACTTACAGATGGCTAGGAAGGTTGGGAGCAGCATGTATATAAACATTCCTCCAGTTATGGCTGCGATACAGATGGTTAGTCGACTTCTTGCTAATTTAACTGTATGGCTTTCTAGTAAAATCAATAAGGCGGCAATCATCATGAAGAGACCCAGCATGACCCGATTGATCGCTAAACCCGACTGGCTGAGACAAACGAGTACAATTAATCCACAGAAGAGCGCTTTCTGTTTGTTGTTTTTACCACTCAAAAAAAGAATATAAAAAGATAAAGTGAATAAAATGGAATACGTAAATCCTGTATTAACTAAAAAGAAAATGAAGAAAAACACACTGCCTAAAAAACTAATTTTCAACCTGACTGTTTGTTTCATTGTTAACCACTGAACACCACATAGTAGAAGTATAAACAGACTAAACCATACCGAATGTATATCAGCGGATAAACCAATGACCAATAGAATAAGAAAATTATATAGAAAGAGCAGCATCGGTTCCCCCTCCTGATAACTGACCATGTTCATTGACAAAGACTACTTCACCCTGTAAATTGCCTCTTATGCCGGTACCGCCGACCAATATAGTTACAACGGATGGTGCTTGTGATTCATTAATATACGTAAGAAAAGCAATCTCTGAAAAGGGCACCCCGGAGGTAGACAGTTGAGCGAGCGCCGTTAACGATGCAGCCAGGTGCTCATTGCCTTCACGTAAATTAAGGGCAAGAGGCCTTCCCCCTTTAAACATATTGATAAATAATTCAAATGGCAGGTTTTTAGTAGTCATGTATTGACACAGAAAGGCTGTATAAGAGATTAAGTCTTCAAACCTCGAGTGAAAACGACGACCAGAAACAGACAAATTCAAACAAATAGTTACCCCGTTATGTGTGACAGGCTGATATTTTTTTGCCACCAGTTGCTGCATCCTTAAAGAAGCCTTCCAATGAATATGCCTAAAACTTTCATTTTCATACTGCTTAACCCCAGAAACAGCAGATGCATCCTCTAGATACGACAACCTGCTTTGCTGGCTGCCAGGCATTAGCCTTTCTAAACGTTGAATATTGCGAATAGGTTTAATCAACGGATACACGAGAATCTCCGTTTGCAGCGTCGGCAGTACAGGAAAGTAGATTGTACTCGTCCTAAACCAGTCATAGATAATCAATTCTACATTTTCCATTGTATAAAGTCCGCGCTTTTGAGGTCTGATTGAAAGCCGCCATTCAATAGAGTCTTTTGCCGGAATGAAGAACGGATATACCCGCCGGTCTGAAAGAACGCCGTCTCCAGATTCTATTAATACACCTTCTGTCTCAATTGTTTCATTTAATTCAAATGATAATTTCCCGCTTGGAATCGACAGTTTTGCATTATTTCGAACGCCGATCCCGATTACAACTTCATTCCCTGGAAAAACCCGATACCGTCGATTTTCATTTAATACTTGCATGGCTTTTGTTATACGAATTGTATAATAATGAACCATAATTGCGTATGTATAATAGATAAGAATACAAGTCATCACGACTGGGTGTTTTAAAAAAATCAGTTCCCAAACGAAGATAATGATTGTGCTCATAATCACTTTATCACTTAAGAAAAATGCCTTATCGATATGGGGGTTCCGCTTCATCGAGAGATCTCTACCGGCACATCGACTTCTTGAAGAATTTGTTCTGCAATCTCTCTGCGGCCAGATGTCAGTGCCCCTTCCATAGTTAACGTGATTCGATGGGAGGCTACCGCTGGAAAGACGAACTGAACATCCTCCGGTATACAATAGCTACGACCCATGTATAAAGCTTTTGCTTGTGAAGCCTTCAACAAAGCTAGTGAAGCACGAGGGCTAAGTCCAGTCTCGCAATACTTACTTGAACGTGTGGCAGCTGTTAACTGCAGAATGTAATCCTCTACAGGTTCACTCACAAGTATTCGCTTTGTTTCAACTTGTAAAACGAGTAATTCTTCCTGTGTGATACACACTGAAAGTGCATCAAGAGGTTGATGTTCACGAAACCGTCGAATGATGATTCGTTCTTCGTCCATTGAAGGGTAGCCGAGTGGAATACTCATAAAAAAACGGTCAAGTTGAGCATCTGGCAGTGGGAAGGTTCCCTGTGATTCCAACGGGTTTTGAGTAGCAATTACAATAAATGGAGAGGGCAGTTTAATCGTTTCACGATCGAGTGTTATTTGGCGCTCCTCCATTGCCTCTAATAAACTCGATTGTGTCCGCGGCAATGCACGGTTGATTTCATCAGCAAGCAAAATATTTGTGTAAACTGGTCCTAATCTTTTTTCAAAATCATTCGACTTAGGATTAAAATACTCTATGCCGGTAATATCACTTGGCAAAACATCGGGCGTGCATTGGATTCTAGTGAATTGTCCGCCCATGCTCTTAGCCAACGATTTGGCTAGCAGCGTCTTGCCTGTTCCTGGGACATCTTCAAGCAAGACATGCCCGTTACATAAGACCGATTCAATAAGCAGCTCAATAGCTGTTTCATTACCAACAAATACTTTCTGAATGTTCTTCTTCAGCTTCTGTAAAGATTCCATATTCGCACCCCAAAATTCCAATTTTTCTACATCTTTCTATCTTCGACGTATTAAAAGGAAATTCCTGTTATATCGAGGGAATGAACGGAAAAACCCCCGCAGGAAATTTTCCTGCGGGGGTTTACAACTATTTACCCTTGAAGTAACAGCTGTTCTGGATCTTCAAGTAAATCTTTAAGTGTAACAAGGAAGCCTACAGCTTCTTTTCCATCAACAATACGATGGTCGTAAGATAATGCAAGATACATCATTGGTCTGTTTTCAATAGCGTCTCCAACTGCGATTGGACGCATTTTGATTGTATGCATACCTAGAATCCCAACTTGCGGGGCATTAAGGATTGGTGTAGACAACAGAGAACCAAACGTTCCGCCATTTGTAATCGTAAATGTTCCGCCTGATAAGTCCGAGAGAGCAAGCTTATTATTACGAGCTTTCACTGCAAGGTCAGCAATGTCTTTTTCGATTTCACCAAAGCTCTTACGATCCGCATCACGAACGACAGGAACAACAAGGCCTTCGTCAGTTGATACGGCAACACCGATATCATAGAAGTTCTTTTTATGAATTTCATTTCCATTGATTTCAGCGTTAAGCAATGGATATTTCTTTAATGCTGCAATGACAGCTTTCGTAAAGAAAGACATAAATCCAAGTTTTGTATCATTATTTTTAATGAATGATTCTTTATGACGTTTACGCAGATCCATTACTGCTGTTAAATCAACTTCGTTAAAAGTAGTCAGCATCGCTGCTTCACTTTGTACTTGAACTAGTCGTTTAGCAATGGTCTGACGACGGCGAGACATTTTAATAATTTCAACACGGTCATCCTGCTTAGCCGGAGCTGCTTTAGGTGCAGGTGCTTGTGGAGCTGCTGCTTTAGGTGCTGCTGGAGCTGCACTAGCTGCTTCAACATCCTGTACGCGTACACGGCCTAAAGGATCCGTTACAGGTACCGCACTTAAATCAATCCCTTTTTCACGTGCCAGTTTACGTGCAGCTGGAGAAGCAATCACAGTTGATGTAGATTTCTCCTCTTGCTGTACTTCTGGAGCTGGGACGCTTTGTTCAGCTTTTGGCGCTTCTTCTTTTACTTCTTCAGCTTTAGGTGCTGCTTGTGGAGTCGCAGTTCCTTTGCCGCTTTCGTCAACAATGGCAATAGATTGTCCAACTAAAACGGTATCCCCTTCTTCAGCTAATAACTCTGTTAATGTCCCCGCATAATCAGAGATAATTTCGACATTTACCTTATCGGTTTCAAGTTCTAGAATGTATTCCCCTTTTTCAACCTGATCACCAGGCTGTTTCAACCATTGTGCGATGGCTCCCTCTGTTATTGATTCCGCTAATTCAGGTACTTTTACTTCAGCCATTTATTTCTCCCCCTCAATAGTACGTGTCGTTGCCTTAGATAAGATACGTTGTTGTTGTTTTTTATGGACAGTTGGATCTCCCTCAGAAGGACTTGATCTTCTCTTCCTGCCAACATACGATACCTCAAGCTCTTTTGGAGCTGCAGCATTGATACGTGGTTCTACAAAAGTCCAAGCCCCCATGTTCTTCGGCTCTTCTTGAACCCATAGAATTTCTTTAAGATTTTCATATTTTGTTAGTGCTTCTTTAATCCCATTGAATGGGAATGGGTAGATTTCTTCAATTGAAATAATCTGCAGCCATTCTTCATTCCCGTCTGAAGCTGCTTTTTCGCGTAATTCGACAGCAAGCTTACCTGTACAGAAGACGATACGTTCCACCGCTTCTGGATTTTCTCCCAGTCCGGTTGTCTCAATGAACGATTGGAATTGCCCTTCCGTAAATTCAGCAGCTTCTGAGGCCATGATTTGGTTTCTCAATAAGCTCTTCGGAGTCATCATAACAAGCGGGCGTACTTCATCCATTTCCAAAATTTTCGCTTGTCTTCTTAAAATATGGAAGTATTGTGCAGCAGAGCTAAGGTTGGCAACAGTCCAGTTGTTCTCTGCAGCCAATGATAAATACCGCTCTAAACGAGCACTTGAATGCTCAGGTCCTTGACCTTCATAGCCATGTGGCAGCAGCATGACAAGACCTGATTTTTGTCCCCATTTAGCACGGCCAGCCGCAATAAATTGGTCAAAAATCACTTGTGCTGTATTGGCAAAATCACCAAACTGTGCTTCCCAAATAACTAAGGTTTCAGGAGCAAAGACATTGTAGCCATATTCAAATGCAAGGACCGCTGTTTCAGTCAATGGACTATTATGAACAGCAAAAGATGCCTTCACTGAATCAAGTGTGTGAAGAGGAGAATACATCTGACCATTGACACTGTCATGCAGCATGATATTCCGCTGTGCAAAGGTACCGCGCTCCGAGTCCTGTCCGGATAAACGAATTGGCGTCCCATCTTTCAGGATTGTCGCGAAAGCTAGTGTTTCAGCGTGAGACCAATCAATTTTCCCGTTTTCTTCGAATGAATCGAGACGTCTTGAAAGAATGCGTCCTAACTTTTTGTTTACGCTAAAGCCTTCTGGCCATTCAACAAGCTTTTTATTAATTTCGATTAAATCATCTACAGGAACAGCCGTATCAATAATAGGAAGTCCCTTTTCAATATTTTTTGGTGTAATCAACTCAGCTATATCTTCTGGTTTATCACCTGAAACACGATCGTATGCTTTGGTTAATCTTTCATCGACCGATTCATTAAGACTCATTGTTTCTTCTTCAGTTAGGGCACCTGTTTCGATTAGGCGATTCTTGTACAACTCTTTAACCGTAAGATGCTTATGGATTTTCGCATACATTTCAGGCTGAGTAACTAAAGGCTCATCCATTTCGTTATGTCCGAAACGACGGTATCCGATTAAGTCGATAAGGAAGTCCTTCTTAAACTTCGTCCGGTATTGATGAGCAAGTGAAACCGCAGCAAGACACGCTTCTGGATCATCAGCATTGACATGAACAATTGGAACTTCAAAGCCTTTTGCCAAATCACTTGCATATTGGGTAGAACGAGAATCTTGGCTTTCTGTCGTAAAACCAATCATATTATTGGCAATGATATGAACCGTTCCGCCCGTTTTATATCCGCGCAGGCGGCTCATATTAAAGGTTTCGGGAACGATCCCTTCCCCTGGGAATGCCGCATCGCCATGGATTAGAATCGCTAATGATTTTGTAATATCTTGTTCAGGGAAACCTGCTTCCGTACGTGTTTCTTGAGCTGCACGAGAATAGCCTTCCACAATCGGACCGACAACTTCTAGATGACTCGGGTTATTGGCAAGAGTCAATCTTGCTTTTTGTGTACTATCTTTCGTAATTTGTTTATCCAGCCCTAAATGATATTTAACATCACCTGTCCAGCCGTCATTGATTCCAATGGAACCCTCAGACGGAACAAGATCCTTATTCGGAGAGTGTTGGAATTCAGAAAAAATAATTTCATATGGTTTGCCAAGGACGTGTGCAAGTACATTTAAACGCCCGCGATGCGCCATCGCTATATTGACATTTGATGTGCCATTTTGAACAGATTGTGAGATTAACTCATCAAGAATCGGTACTAACATATCGAGTCCCTCTATTGAGAATCTCTTTTGTCCGACATATGTACGATGAAGGAATTTCTCAAAGCCTTCTACTTCCATAAGTCGTTTTAATAATAAGCGTTTCTTTTCATTTTTTATCCTAGGGAACATTTTGCCTGATTCAACCATATCAAGAAGCCATTGTTTTTCTTCAAGATTATTTACATGTTGAAATTCAAAGGCAATGGTTTTTGTATAAAGCTGTTTTAAATAGACAAATGCTTGATAGCCGTCTTTTATTTCAGCTGGAGCCTCTGGACAAATAAATTCAGCCGGAATTTTTTTTAAATCGTCGGCTGTCAATCCATATCGTTCTAAATGGATAAGTACATTATCTAATGGTTCATCATTCAGCGGATTAATCTTGGAAGCTAAATGACCGTAAGCACGAATATTTTCAGAGAATTTTACTGCAGACATAATTTTTTTCATAGACAGTTCTTCACCTTTTGGTGCAGTAGAAACTTGTGGTGAAGAAACAGGACTGTGATTTGTTTGTTCACCCTCTGGCGGCGGTCCTGATTGTGCAAAAAATTCTTTTAATTCCGGATCAACCTCATCCGAATTTTCTTGATATAAATCGTATTGTTCCAAGACATACCCAAGGTTTGGACCAGAAAATGCTCTCCATGGGTCGTATGCAGCAGTCTTGTTGGTCATTTTTTATTAAACCCCCAAATTTTACTTAATATTTTTACTAACCGTTTTATCCATCCCCTAATGCCCATCCTTAACTACCTTTTTTTGGTAAATATATATAAAAATAGTTATTATTTCAAAAGATATGAATATTTAAAGGATAAAACGTTTTCAGATGTTATATTACCATGTTTTAAAGGAAATATCCAAAGGTTAAAATGGCAAGGAAACCATAATATTATATGTGAATTCTGCTTCACGTCATTTATTATAGCGTTTACATTCCTTTTTCCTGAAATAAGCCCTGTTTTTGCAAATTATTTATTTTAACAAAAGCTCCCTTCTAGTATACAGGAGTGTTCTCTATATTTTCCAGCACTAGCTATTTTAATGCACTTTAATCCTTCTATCCTCCTAAAATCTCCATGCAGTTAAACTTAAATTCCCATATTGATAGCTTCTATGCAGCAGTTTTGCCTGTTTCTCCTGATGTCCTAACCCCATTGCAATGATAAACGGAATAAAATGCTCCATAGTAGGCACTGCTAAACTAGCATATGGTGCTAGATTTTTAAAATTAAATAGTGATTCTATATCCCATTTAAGAACCTTATCTTCCAGCCATTCCTCAAATCGTATAGTCCACCCTTCTGCAACAGAAATATTATATTGAAATTGCTCCAAATTATGACTCGTACCACCGCTGCCAATAATTAAAACATCTTCCTCTCTTAATTTGGCAAGGGTTTTCCCAATCTCATATTGATAAGACAAAGGTAACTCTGGATTTATTGATAAGGCAATTACGGGAATGTCCGCATTTGGATACATGATTTTTAACGGTACCCATGCCCCGTGATCTAACCTGCGCGTATCATCGAGCACTGAATATATGCCAATTTTAGATAATAAAGTCATTATGTGATCGGAAAGCTCTATTTCCCCAGGTGCTGAGTATGTCATTTGATATAACTCATCAGGTCCCCCCGCAAAGTCATAAATAATACCATTTTGTCTGCAGGCAGTTACTGCCTGCTCTCCGCTCTCCCAATGTGCGCTGAAGATAAGGATTGCTGAAGGTCTTGGAAGCTGCTGTGCATAATTTTTCAAAAAATGTGTATACGGATTTTCCTCTGTAAGAAGCAGAGGTGTTCCATGGGCCAAAAACAACGAAGGTATCATGTTTCAAATCGAATCCTTTCAGTAACTGACTATCTGTTTCTTTTACCATCACCTACTTATTATAAACATATATTTAAATTCAAACAGACTTGACGTATTATGTCTTACGGACTTTCCCCAAATTGAACTTTTTCTGTGTATTCATTGATGGAGTCAAATTGATATCCTTTTGCTTTAAGTCCTGTAATAATGTCCGGCAGTGCGCGAACAGTATTCTTCATACTATTAATATCATGCAGGAGAATCACAATTTGTTCTTGATCTTTCGTACCGTTCAGAACATTTGAAACGATTGTTTGTTTACTGACAGATGGACTGTAGCCGTCTGTTGAATCAATATCCCAATCAAAATAAATGTACCCTCTTTTTTTAAGTTCAGATTTTATTGAAGCCAGCACTTCCTTTTTCGGACTGCGCTGCACTGCAAGATTCCTTGAACCGCCTGGAAAACGAACGATTCTTGACTGCACACCATACTTTTTCAGTATATTTTCTAAAAGACCCATATCTGCAAAATACTTATCCCTAGACCCATACACCACTTCATAATCGTGTGAGTAGGTATGTAAAGCTAATGTATGACCTCTTGCCGCCATTTCCTGATAAGCCACATCTGCGTACCCTTCCTCATTGCCCATAACAAAGAAAGTGGCTTTAACGTGATATTTATCTAAAATATCTAAAATCGGCAAAGTATTTAATGAAGGACCATCATCAAAGGTTAAATAAGCTGTCTTCTGCCCCTTATTTTGCCAACTCTGAACAAGGGGTTGAATCTCCTCTGGAATAAACTCCTCTTGATGCTGATTAGCTGCTGCAGTATCTAGCGTAAACACAAAAAAGAAACAAAGTAGTAAAAGTAAACTTTTCTTCATATGATTGCACCATCCTTTACTACTAAGTTGCACAGCACAAAGAATCTCATACAGAAAAATTGATTGTGATGATTTGCTGACGCTCTATTGTCCGAGGAATGGTCATTTGAAATAATCACTTAAGCAAGATTCAACGCATCATACATCACGTTTTACGTTCCCATTTGAACCCAACTGGCAGCATACATTAAATACTATTAAAATATACTATTTAAAGGAGTTTGATTAAACATTCACGAATTTATAGTGATATATAGAGAGGAGCATCAAATATGAACCCACCAATTGCTAAAAAAATTCCTCAAACATTCGAGTTACACGAGGACATTCGTCAAGATGACTATTATTGGCTGAATGATAAAACGAATCCTGAGGTAATCGCCTATTTAGAGGCAGAAAACAGTTATTACCATGAAGTAATGAAACCTTTAGAAAATTCCACAACAGAATTATATGAAGCGATGGCTGCACGTATCCCCGCATCAGAGAGTCAGGTGCCCGTTCAAAGCGGCCCTTATTTTTACTACATACGTCAGGAAAAAGAACTCCAGTACCCAATTTGCGCAAGAAAACATGCGATAAATCGCACTCAGTTAGCATCGGCCGATGAAGAAATTACATTAGATTTGAATACGCTCGCTTCTGACGACGATTATTTAAGCACAACGGATATTCGTATCTCAAACGATCATCGCTACCTTGCCTATCTAGAAAACCGAGATGGCACAGATAGCTATACTTTATTTGTGAAAGACTTACATACAGGTGAGTTACTTCAAGATGTTGTACCAAATGTATACATTTATAGTAGTGTTGAATGGAGTAATTGTGGAAAGTACATATATTATGTAACGTTAAACGACCTACAACGCCCGCATCAATTGTGGCGTCATGAAATTGGGACAGTTGTTACAGAAGATGTTCTATTACTAGAGGAAACAGATGTTACGTTTAACTTACTTATTTCGAAGTCACAAAGCAGCCGCTTCATCTTTGCGACTTCAAAATCAACGACAACAACAGAAGTTCAACTAATCGATGCAGACAATCCATTAACGGCACCTCGCTTATTCAACGCTCGCCGTGAAGGTGTTGAATACGATGTTGAGCATTGGGAAAATGATTTCGTCCTCTTAACAAATGAGAACGCATTGAACTTTACTCTGCTACGTTGTCCCGTAGAGAACCTATCTGCGCGCACACCTATTGTGTCTTACAACGAAGCATATTTCCTTGAAGGCATCTATCCATTCAAGCACCAAGTTTATGTAACAGGACGTGCAAATGGATTAGAGCAAGTATGGCGTGTAGAAGAAAATGCACTCGTTCAGCTTGAGTGGGACGAAGCGATTTATTCCGTTTCGATGATCCAAGAGCAAGATTATGAAACAACAGAAGTGCTCATTCACTATCAATCTTATACAACACCTAAAACGACAATCAGTATAGATATCGAATCTGGTGAACGACATGTACTGCAAGAAACACCTGTTACCGGTGATTATGACTGTACGCAATATGTTCAACAGCAAGTATGGGTACCTGCTGCTGATGGCGTCAATGTTCCAGTGATCCTTCATTATAAAAAAAATGCATTAGACAACGGTCCTGCGCCGCTTATTTTATCTGCTTATGGATCTTACGGCTACAGCAGCGATCCATTCTTTAGTGCCTACCGCATACCTGTGCTTGATAAAGGCGTGATTTTGGCCACTGCTCAAGTTCGAGGTGGTTCAGAACTTGGTCGATCTTGGTACTTTAACGGAAAAATGCAGCACAAGAAAAACACCTTCACAGATTTCATATCGGCTGCGGATCATTTAGTGCAAGAAGGCTTTACAACAACTGAGTTAATTGCAGGTCGTGGCGGTAGTGCGGGAGGCTTGCTCATTGGGGCTGTTTCTAATATGGCAGGGAACTCCTTTAAAGTCCTTGTCCCAGAAGTACCCTTCGTTGATATGATGACAACTATGCTAGACGAAACCATTCCATTAACAACGAGTGAATGGGATGAATGGGGGAATCCAAAAAATCGTGAAGATTATACCTATATGCGCTCATACAGTCCATACGATAATGTGGAAGCAAAATTATATCCGCATATGTATGTAACAACTGGCTTAAACGACCCGCGCGTTGGTTATTGGGAACCCGCGAAATGGGTTGCACGCCTACGCGAACTGAAAAAAGACGACCATACATTAGTTCTAAAAACAAACATGGGCGCAGGGCACTTCGGCGCATCCGGCCGCTTTAATCAACTGCGTGAGCTAGCAGAAGTCTACTCTTTTATTTTTAGCAAACTAGGCGTTTAAGTGAACAAATCATCTAACTCAAAAAAGGAGGTAATCAGATGGAGTTTTCTCCATGATTACCTCCTTTTTTGAGTTATAAAAACCCCTGCCAAGCAAAAGCATTTCATTGCGCGGAGCCGCGGCAGCTATTAAATAAGTTTATATGTCCCAAGATGTTTTTTTCAAAGCTATTTCGAATTTTCTAGTCCTGCAATTCCAAAACCTCCAGGTCCAGCATGGGTAGAAATCATTGCACCTGCTTGCATCCATGTTACATTTTCGAAGCCTGTTTCCTTAGTGATTTCATCCACTCGTCTCTTAATACTTTCATCAAGTCCGATAGAGTAGATTAAATACAGCTGTTTTCTATCAATATCATATTGGTCTAAGTAATCTCGCATGAGTTTTTCCGCAACTTTGCTCATATTCCCACGATATTTTTTAGTTGAAACAAGCTTTCCTTCTTTTAATTCGATGCAGGGCTTCACTTTTAACAAGGATCCTCCAATATAAGCTACGTTACTTACCCGTCCACCTGCTCTTAGAAAGTCTAAGCTGCCTGGAATGAAAGCAAACTTTGTTTTTGGAACCACGGATTCAATTTTTTCTATTAAGTTCACATGACTAATGGTAGGTTCTTCCTCAAGCATAGTTACTGCATACATGACGATTGCAGCTAATCCACCTGTGACGTTTAGCGTATCAATTAGGAAAAGATCTTCAAAATCTTTCGAGGCAATTAACGCACTTTGAAAGGAAGAAGATGCTTTTGACGTATATCCAATATGAATAATGATACTATCAGGAAACTTCACTCTAATTTTCGTAAATAACTCATGATACTCATATACATTTGTCGCTGTTGTGGATGGTATTTTTTTGGTACGACTATAATAATCAAAAACTTCCTCTACAGATAACTGCCCATCTAAATAATCTTTGTTATCCATGATGACGTGCATCGGCACTACTTGTATTTGATGTTTTTCAACCAGGTCTTCCGGTAAATCCGCTCCACTCTCTGTCGATAAAATAATCCTTCTCATTAGACATTCCTTTCAACTAACGCAGCCATTCCTGCGTACTTATTTATTTTAGTTATCCTAAACATACACCAAAAGGGTAAATTATCCAGTAAAATAATCAGAAAATTTACCTGAATAAAGAAAGATCCGCATTCGTTAAAGGTTTTCAAATCCTTTATCATCCTAAATATACACATATCTCTTCTTCCTCTAAAGAATTAACGATCATCTTTTTATCTACTACCGTTAAAAAATCAAACCAAGACCTACATTTTTTTGTTTCAAAAACGAGTTCTCTTGCTTCTCCTATGGTTCATTTCTTCTTCATTCAACGAATTTTTTTCCAATACAAAAAACCTCTCTTTCATTTAATTATACTAACTAAATGAAAGAAAGATTTTTATATGCTAAAGATAGTTTTATTCTTAGAATTGATTCTTAGCTCCAATTGAACCAAAACCCCACTGTACCCCTCATCACCGTTCTACATTAAAGTACCGAGCCTGTGGATGGGCAAATACCATGGCGGACACAGATGCTTCTGGATCCATCATACAACCTTCAGTTAACTGAATGCCCACATCTTCTGGTTTAAGCAAACGGAATAACTTTTCTTGATCTTCCAGATTTGGACAGGCTGGATAACCGAATGAAAAACGTTGACCGGTATATTTAGCAGCAAAACGGTCTTTCATCGTCATATCAATCGGATCACTGATATGAAGGTCATCCCGCATCAGCTGATGGAGCCGTTCCGCAAACCCCTCAGCTGTTTCTAATGCAAGTGACTGGATTGCATGGCTCTTTAAGAAGTCGCCTTCCACTTTCCATTTTTCAGCATACTTTCTAACATGCTTCCCAGCTGATACCACAAAAAATCCTGCATAATCCATCACTCCCGAGCTGACAGGTTTCAGGAAGTCAGCTAGGCATAAATTAGGGCTTGTTTCCTGCCGTGGAAAATCAAACATTTCGAGTATTTCATTATGGTTCTCTGGGTTGTATATAATTATTTTATTTCCATCACTCTGGGCAGGGAAAAATTGATATACGGCATTGATTGTATACTCTTCTTGATTCTGTAAAAACGTGATTAATTCATCTACTAAGTGATTTAGAGCAACTGCCTTGTTGTCGCCTGCTTTAATCAGCTCAGCTACCTTCCCTTTCAACCCCAAGTGATGCCCAATTAACATCTGTCTATTAATATAAGGACCCACCAGTTTGTATGGATAATTCCGCAGAACATGGCGATTTAGGTCAACTGGTTTTTGCACTGGTGCAGGTTCGATTGCAGGTGATGTAGAGAGTTTTGGTTTGGGTTTAGGCAGCGCAGCAGCGGCAATTGCGTTTTCTTTTGCTTTTTGACGTCTGCTTTCATGCTGTTCAAGGAAAATCACTTTTTTCTCATCATCATGCAACGAGTTGGCCGTTGCAAGTCCGTCCATAGCATCTTTAGAATAAATTACGGATCCTCCATATTCAGGAGAAATCTTGAAATCGGTAAATTTACGTGACAGCGCAGCACCTCCTACCAGTATCGGTAAGTCAATATCCGCCTGCTTTAAATCTTGAGCAGTGAGTACCATTTGCTGAGCCGATTTAACAAGTAATCCAGAGAGGCCTATTGCGGTCGGTTGATGAAGCCTTACCGCTTCAACAATACTTTGTGACCCTACCTTTATCCCTAAATCAACTACCTCATAACCATTATTGGAAAGAATAATTTCGACTAAGTTTTTTCCTATATCATGGACATCACCCTTTACTGTTGCAAGCAGAATCTTCCCTTTTTTACTGCTTTGGGCTTCTGCTGTCATATACGGTTCAAGATGGGCAACTGCAGCTTTCATCGCCTCCGCACTTTGAAGCACTTCGGCAACAATCAGCTGATTATCATTAAACAAACGACCCACTTCACTCATTCCATCCATTAACGGACCATTAATGATTTCAAGCGGTGCCTTTCCTTCCTGAAGAATGAGATCTAAATCAGGAACAAGGCCTTCCTTTGTACCTTCAATAATATAATTAGCCAGCCTTTCGTTAAGAGGAAGCTTTGCGATGTTTTCCTTTTTATCTGCTTTTTTGCCTCGGTAAAATTCTGTGAATTGAGCTAGCGCTTTGTCTGTTGTTTTAAAAAGCAGTTCCTCAGCGAGCGTGACTTCATCTGCCGGGATGGAGGCAAACCGCTCAAGTTTTTCAGTATTCACGATGGCATAATCGAGCCCTGCCTTTGTACAATGATAGAGATAAACGGCATTAAGTATTTCTCGTCCTCTTCCTGGTAGACCGAAAGAAACATTTGATATTCCAAGTATAGTCTGGCAGTCCGGCAGATTCTCTTTAATCATTTGAATTCCTTTTACCGTTTCTAAGGCAGAACCAATATACTGTTCGTCCCCAGTCCCTACTGGAAAGACCAATGGATCAAAAATAAGGTCCTTTGGATTGAGCTTATATTTATTGACAAGTAAGTCTACTGAACGTTTGGCAATTTCAAGTTTTCGTTCGGCACTAACAGCCATTCCTACTTCATCAATGGTCCCGACAACAACCGCCGCTCCATATTGATGAATAAGGGGGACAATTTTTTCAAATCTCTCCTCCCCATCCTCTAAATTGATGGAGTTTATGATCGCTTTCCCTTGAGAATGTTTCAACGCTTGTTCAAGCACCGCTTCATCTGTTGTATCTATCACCAATGGCACTTTAATTTTTTTTACGACCTCAGTGACAAATTCCTTCATATCACCGAGTTCATCGCCATCAGGATCTGCCAGACAAATATCAATCACATGTGCCCCTTTTTTCACTTGAGCGCGGGCTATTTCAGCCGCTTGTTCATACTGTTTACCGCGAATTAATTCCTTGAATTTCCTTGAACCAATCACATTCGTCCGTTCTCCGACGAATAGAGGACGCATGGAGTCATCATATAGCAATGGTTCAATTCCACTTACGGCATGCGTATGCGGCTCATCAGGGAGCGTCCTAGGCCTAATATCTCTTATCGCAGCGGATAATTTTTCAATATGTGCGGGTGTAGTGCCACAGCAGCCGCCGATGATATTGATCCAGCCTTTTTCTGCAAATTGTTTCATTTTTTGAGCAAGTGAGTCCGGCGTTTCATGATAATGTCCTTCTTCATCCGGCAGTCCTGCATTGGGGTAACAACTGACGGCTGAATTAGATAACCCAGCGAGTGTTCGAATATGGTCAATCATAAATTCCGGACCTGTTGCACAATTTAGACCGACTGCTAGTGGCTTCATGTGCTCACATGAGAGATAAAAAGCTTCAATCGATTGACCTGCAAGTGTGGTTCCCATCGGTTCAATGGTTCCTGAAATAATGATTGGAATTTCTTTACCAACTTGTTTGAAAGCTTGTTTAATCCCTGAAAATGCAGCCTTCACATTTAACATATCTTGACATGTTTCCACTAGAAGTAAATCAACACCTCCGTCAATTAGCCCGCGGGCCTGTTCTTCATATGAAGCGGTTAAGCCGTCAAATGTAGTACCGCCAGTAACCGAAAGCGTTTTTGTTGTCGGTCCCATGGAACCTGCCGTATAACGCGGCCATTCAGCCGTAGAGTAAGTCTCGCAGGCCTTACAGGCAAGTTCGGCAGATCGTTTATTTAGTTCATAAGCAAGGCTGCCAAGATTGTATTCATCGAGCACAATATCCGTTGCCCCGAATGTATTCGTCTCAATGATATCTGCTCCTGCTTTTAGATAGGCTTCGTGAATAGATTGAATAGTATCTGGGATCGTAATGGATAAATATTCATTACACCCTTCAAATTCTTCTCCTCCAAAATCTTCTGCTGTCAAATTTTCATTTTGAATCATCGTTCCCATTGCTCCATCTAAGAGGAGAATCTTTTGAGATAGTACTTCATTTATCGTAGGTTTATTCATGTTCTTTCACCTCTGCTGGTTTCTCTTTGTCTGTTGTGCGGATATATTGTGTAAGCTGTGCCGTCATGTCGTATCGTAAAAATGGAGTGATTAAATAGATTCCTTTAAATCTCTCCATTGTTGCATCAATCAATTCCTTAGCAATAGCATTTGCTTCGATCTTCGCTTTAACTGGATCGTTTCCAGCTGAAGCCATTGCTGCTCGTACTGAATCCGGTAATTTAATTCCTGGGATTTCATTGTGAATAAATTCGGCATTCCGTGAGCTTGTCAAAGGCATAACGCCTAGAAAAATAGGTGTATCTAAGTGTTTGGTAGCTTGATAGACATCTTCAATTTGACTTGTGGAATAAATAGGCTGCGTTAAAAAGGATTGTGCTCCGCAAGCTATTTTCTTTTCAAGCCTTTGAACGGCTTTATCTAAGTATTTCACATTTGGGTTAAAAGCCGCAGCAATTTTAAAATTAGTCCGCTGTCCCAAACTTTGACCTGAGTAAGATAAACCTTCATTAAATTGTTTGATTAAGCTGATTAAATCAAATGAGGATAAATCATAGACAGATGTGGCCCCCGGAAAATCTCCAATTTTAGAAGGATCTCCAGTAATAACCAGTACTTCATTTAATCCAAGTGTCTGTAAGCCCATTAAGTGAGATTGCAGGCCAATTAGATTTCGATCTCGACAGGTAATGTGAATGAGCGGATTCATATTGAGCTCATTTTTCATCTTAATCCCAAGAGCCAAATTGCTGATTCGCGGACTTGCAAGTGAATTATCTGCCAGTGTGACCGAATCTACACCAGCATCCCGTAAACATGATGATCCCGCCATAAATGCCTCTATTCCTAGTTTCTTAGGCGGATCCAATTCGACCAAAATGGTTCGTTTTGTTTTGGCCTGCAGATGAATGGCTGGTATTTGATCCTTTTTATCGACTTCAATAATCTCAATTTGAGGGGCCTTACTAGCTTTTTCCTTTATCGGGCTCAATGTTCCCAGCGCTTTTTTTACCGCTCCGATATGCTTAGGTGTTGTCCCACAACAACCCCCGATAATTGATGCACCCTGTTCACGTAATTTCAACGCACTTGAGCCGAAATATTCTGGTACAGCCTCATAGACAAGTCGGCCATCGACGTATTCCGGAAGGCTGGCGTTCGGGTACACGGCAATGCCTGCATTTTTAGGCAGCGGTACTTCTTCTAACGAACGTATCATATGATGCGGACCTAATCGACAGTTCAATCCGACAACGTCTGCCCCCAAAGCATCTAGTCTTGAAAAGGCTTCATTGAGATGGAGACCATTTTGCAGATACCCTATCTCATGCAGCGAAACATTTGCGATAATAGGGAGCCCTGTTTCTTTTCTGGCAATCTGGAGTACGGTTTCCAGCTCCTCTAAATCGTAATAGGTCTCAAGGATTAATCCATCGGGTCCTTCCATTAATAAGCTGTACAGCTGCTCTCTAAAGCTCCGTTTTATTTCTTCTATATCCAAATCATTTTTACGAATACTCCGCAGTGCTCCAATGGTCCCAAAAACAAATGCTTGTTTGGATGCAGCTTTTTTAGCTAGTTCTACACCTTTACGGTTAATAACACTCACTTCATCTTCTAAGCCATACCGTTTTAATTTATGATAGTTGGCACCATAGGTATTAGATTGAAGAATATCAGCTCCCGCAGCGGCATAGGCACGGTGAATCGCCTCAATTTGATTAGGGTCTGTCGTATTCATTTCCTCGTAGCAATGATCGATTCCATGTGAATATAATAGTGTTCCCATTGCTCCTTCCCCAACCAAAACCCTTTTTGATAATTCTTGGCGAAAATCCATCTATGCACATCTCCTCGTTTTGTCCTTTCTAGGTTAGAAAGAATCATGTCATTTAGCATTATATGAAGAAAAATAAAAAAAGCCATCTTTAAAGAAGAAGGCTTTTTCTGAAACATTCTCCTCATCTATCAAGCACCGCTTGCTGGATTTAGCACCTTTGCCGTAGCCGGTTGCTGAAGCTTCAAAGGGCCAGTCCCTCCACTTCTCTCGATAAGATTCCTATGAAATTTTCTAGAATTCGTTTAGATAATATATCTAATTTACATGAATAATAAGAAAATTACAATAGTTTATTAACGATTATTCAGCAGCTGTTTAAAAAAACGTCAGAAGTTTAATTACTTCCCTAGAGGTAAATATATAAATAGAACCGCAGAATAGCTGGAGGTGAAAGAATGCTGGAAATTATAGCAAAGCAGTTTCGAAAACCAGAAGGATTGCTAGGGAAAATTGTCGGCAGGATTATGTCCATGGATAATCGAAAGATCAATACATGGACCCTGAATAGGCTGCAAATTAAACCTGGGGACATTATTTTAGAAATTGGATTTGGACCGGGTGCTGCAATTGAAGAAATGTTTAAGAGACAACGAAATGTACGGATTGATGGTATAGATCTCTCACATGATATGCTGAAGGCTGCTTCTACACGAAATTTGGATGCCTTAAAAAAGAAAAAACTACGTTTATTCGAAGGAGATCTTTTAGAAATTGAAGAGGATTTTTATCAGTATGACAAAGTTGTCTCGGTTAATAACTATCCATTATGGAAAGACAAACAGAATTCTCTTAAGCGAATATATCAACTGATGAAGCATAATGGCATCATTGCCATTACTGTCCAACCACGGGAGGATGACGCATCCCGAAAAAAGACATTTGCTCATGCACATGAAATCGAACAAGCATTATACCTTGCTGGATTCCGTAATATTTCAGTGAAATTCAAAAAAATAGCACCAGAACTTACTGTCTGTGTTACAGCTGTTTGTAAAAAATAGACGACTCGAAGTTGGGGATTTACACCCCAACTTTTCTATGTTTTATCCTTACTGCTCCATCCGTGCAAGTCGTTTTTTTTCGACTCTCATTTTCCAATCGTCTGCTAGTGAACCGAGCATCAGCATCCCTTCGATGTCAGTCTGATTCCCTTCATTATGAAGAAGTATTCGATTTCCCCGTTCGACTGTATAGGCTTCTTGAACTCTTTCCTTTAGGATGATGTCTGATTCACCTTCAATCGTACCTTCTTCGATCACCCTGGCAAAATACCCGGTGTACCCTGTTTCCATAGTCCTTTTCAAAAAAGTTGGGACTTCATTAAAATGTGAAATAGTCGCACAAGGAATTCTACCTTGACAGATTTCTACTATACTCGTACCTATTTGATAAATATCTCCGAAATAAACCTCAGATTCTTTCATGCCTGATACAGTTAAATTTTCTCCAAAGGCCGGCCTTTTCAGAACTTTATTGAATTCCTTCTCCCATTGAAGATAATGCTCATTTGGATAGAAACATACTGCCCGATCGACACCGCCATGATGTCTCATATTACCTACACCATCTCCGTTAAACCCTCTATAAGACAGATCGATTTTTTGAACAGCTTGTTTATCCATTCCTGTAATTAAAGATCTGCCTGACAACGTTTTAAGCTTAGGTTCACCAATATGTATCCCTTTAATTTTTCGTGTACTCATAAACCATTCCCCCTGCCTATTTAACCTCTTACCGAAAAGGATTGTCTTGAACGATCCTATTATGTTATTATAAATTTACAATATCTAGTTGACTAGCTGCAAATTCAACTAGATATTGATTATATTCATTTTCTCTGCTAATTATGAAACGAAATTTAAAGGGGGAGCATCTGCTCCCCCTTTTTTCTGCTGATTATTTAAATAATTGTGCTGCTTTAACCGCTTTTTTCCAACCGCCGTATAATTCTTCACGATTTTCTTCATCCATGCTTGGTACGAACTCCTTCTCAAGTTTCCATTGTGCAGCAATTTCGGTGGAATCCTTCCAATAGCCTGTTGCCAATCCTGCTAAATAGGCCGCTCCTAGTGCCGTCGTTTCATTGATCGCGGGGCGTTCTACTTCTACAGACAGCATATCGCTTTGGAATTGCATCAAGAAATTATTCTTGACTACTCCACCGTCTACACGCAGCTTTTTCAAATGGATTCCTGAGTCGGCTTCCATCACATCAAGCACATCCCGAGCCTGATAGGCAAGCGATTCAAGCGTTGCTCTGATAAAATGTTCCTTAGTGGTCCCTCTTGTTAGACCAAATACAGAACCTCTGACATCACTGTCCCAATAGGGAGTTCCTAAACCCACAAACGCTGGTACTACATAAACACCATCAGAAGAGGTAACTTTATAGCAATATTCTTCACTATCACTGGTATCTTTCAGCATTCGCATCCCGTCTCTCAGCCATTGTACAGCCGATCCGGCAACAAACACACTTCCCTCCAAAGCATAGGTTACTTTCCCATCTATCCCCCAAGCAATTGTGGTAAGCAGTCCATGTTTTGACTCAACCGCTTTATTGCCGGTATTCATCAGCATGAAGCAGCCTGTTCCATACGTATTTTTCCCCATTCCTGACTCGAAACAAGCTTGTCCAAACAATGCTGCTTGCTGATCACCGGCAGCTCCTGCAAGGGGAATTTGCTGTCCAAAGAAATGCGTTTCATCTGTACAGCCGTAAATCTCAGAAGATGACTTCACTTCAGGAAGCATTGATTTAGGAATATCGAGAATTTTAAGCAATTCCTCATCCCACTGAAGATCATGGATATTAAACATCAATGTCCTTGAAGCATTCGAATAATCAGTCACATGAGCCTTACCAGCAGAAAGTCTCCATATCAACCATGTATCAATGGTTCCAAACAATAACTCACCGTTTTCAGCTTGTTCTCTAGCTCCTTCGACATGATCCAGTATCCATTTCACCTTGGTCCCTGAAAAATATGAATCTAGCCGAAGACCTGTTTTTTTTCTAAATGTTTCTTCATAACCTGCTTCTTTTAGATCTGTACAGATGCTCGCTGTTTGGCGTGATTGCCAAACAATTGCATGATAAATTGGCTTTCCAGTTTTTTTATTCCAAACGACTGTAGTTTCTCTTTGATTCGTAATCCCAATACTATCGATTTGTATTGGTTTTATATCACTATCGGACAAACATGTTGCAATAACAGCTAAAACGGATCCCCAAATTTCGTTAGCGTCATGCTCCACCCAACCCGGCTCAGGAAAATACTGTTTAAATTCTTGTTGTGACACATGAACCATTTCCCCTGCTTTATTGAATAAAATGGCTCTTGTACTTGTCGTACCTTGATCAATCGAAAGTATATATTTCTCCACTTCATTACAACCCCTTACACAATTTCTTCCTGTATGATTGTAGAAGATTTCTTATATTTAAGCAAAGAATATGTTTTTGATATAATAAAAACCGAACGAATTGGCTCGTCCGGTTCCTACCATTATTAGGCTTCTTTTTTTCTGGGGGCAGCTTTTTTACGTGTGCCGGTTTTTTTGGTCTTACCGGCTGGTTTTGTCCGGTCAATTGACGCCTGTAAGGCAGCCATCAAGTCTGTCACATTGGATGCAGCTTGCTTCGGCTGCTTGGCACTGACCACTTTTTCCCCAGTCTTTTTCGATTCAATCAGTTCCATTAATGCTGTCCGGTATTCATCATGATATTTATCTGGTACAAAGTCTGTCGTTAATTGATCAATCAGCATAATCGCCGTATCGAGTTCTTTCTTCACGACATTTTCTCCTGATGGAATATTTGGCACATCTTCCGTTTGCCGTACTTCATCCGGATAATGAATGGTTTCCATCAAAAGTGTTTGATCAAGTACGCGTATCACAGCTAAACTTTCCTTCGAGCGTATCATAATTTTCGCCAATCCAACTTTCCCTGAAGTCTCCAGGGCTTGTCGCAATAACGAATAAGCTTTACTTCCTCCATCATTAGGAGACATATAGTAGCTTCTGTTAAAATAGATTGGATCAATTTCTGTAATCTTAACAAAATCGATAATTTCAACCGCTTTATCTTCATTTTCTTTTTTCAGTTGAGCTAACTCCTCATCTTCAAGCACAACAAACTTTCCTTTCGTATATTCATATGCTCTGACGATATCGTCTTTTCCCACTTCCTTTTTACAAACGGGGCAGACTTTTTCATATTTTATTGGTGAATGACATTCCTTATGCAATGTTCGTAAGGAAATATCTTTATCTTCAGTAGCTGCATGGAGTTTAATTGGAATATTAACTAATCCAAAGCTAATGCTCCCCTTCCAAATTGTATGCATCGTGTCACCCTTTTCATAGATTTATTGGTTACCTCAATTTTCTCCAAATTCAAAGGAAGTTATTCTTTATATCTTGGATTGATTTTTTCATGATGTGGAAACACTATTTAAGAAGATAAAGGGAGGAATCTATATTGAAACCAATGCTGCCCACCTATCGAGAGGATGCTCCCAAGGGGACAGACTGGCTTTTTGAACCGAAATATGATGGATTTCGCGCGATATTAACCCTGTCAAACCATCATATTTCTTTAATAAGCAGAAATGGAAAAGAGTTATTACCACAATTTCCTGAAATTGAAGCGTTTGTCAACTCCATCATTCCTACTATAGAAAAGGAGCTGCCACTCGTATTTGACGGAGAATTAGTCTGGCTGGAAAACCCTTATAAATCTAATTTCATGCACATGCAGTGGCGAGGACGACTGCGGAATGCCGAATTAATTTCAAAGGCTGTGACTCTGTCTCCATGTACCCTGCTTGCCTTTGATTTATTACAGATAAAAGGCAAAAGCATCATGGATTTGCCTTATGTAAAACGAAAAAGCCTTCTCTTCGGTCTTGGTCAAAAACAGAAGCTGCCATTAGTGCCAGAGCCTAAGCATGATGCAAGAATACAACTTGTCCCAAACAACAAAACGTTCGACTTCATAAAAGAGCAGGTACTGCTTCACGATGGAGAGGGAATTGTCGCGAAAAACGCTCAAAGTTCTTGGCAAGAAGGGAAGCGTACTGAAAACTGGTATAAATTAAAAAATTGGCGAACCGTAACTTGTTTCATCACCGCTCTCGATAAAGAAAATGAATATTTGACGTGCGGCGTCTATAAAGATGACGAAATCGTTAAAATTGGACAAGTAAAAAATGGAATCAAACCTACAGAAAAAGAAATCATTCGTACCCTTGTGAAAAACAATGCACATTCAGAAGATGACCGCTATTACTTCATGGACCCTTCTCTTTGTATCTCTGTTCATTTTCTGCATGCCTATGATCAAGACCATCTAAGGGAACCGCAGTTTGACCGCTTCGTCCTCGATCAAGTTCCCCAGAATTGTACATGGGAAGCATTCACAGCGGCTCAATATACCTTTCCAGAAACCGTAACGGTAACCTCCCCAGATAAACCGATTTGGGAATTACCTACACAAATCGTGACCAAAGTGGATTATTTGCAATACCTGCGGATTACTTCAAGTCGGTTTCTCCCGTATCTTCAAAATCGTTCACTTACCTCGATTCGTTATCCGCATGGCGTACTAGGCGGCGAACGTTTTTTCCAAAAAAATGTACCTGAATATGCACCCGATTTTGTGAAGACTGTGCTAGAGTCTGATCATGAAGCCATTCTTTGTAATGATCTTCAGACATTACTCTGGCTCGGAAATCAGCTGGCTATCGAATTTCACACCCCTTTTCAGAAATCAGGAAAGATAATGCCAGAGGAACTCATCCTAGATCTTGATCCGCCAGGACATGATCACTTCCATTTAGCCATCAAAGCCGCTCTCATTATTAAAGGCACATTGGATACATTAAATATTTCAGCCTTTGTTAAAACATCTGGAAATCGAGGACTACAGGTGCATATTCCCTTACCAGCAGACGTTTTTTCATACAATGACACAAGAATGTTCACCGAATTTTTAGGCGACTACATAACAGGAGCTTATCCAGATGATTTCACGACCGAACGAATGATCAAAAAAAGAGGCACTAGGCTCTATCTCGATTTTGTCCAACATCATGAAGGAAAAACACTAATTGCCCCCTATTCACCACGCGGCAATGACTTTGCAGGTGTCGCAACACCTCTTTATTGGGACGAACTCCAAGATGACATCCAAATTACGGACTACACGATTCTTACTGTCCCAGAAAGAATTAGAAAACTCGGCTGTCCTTTTGCCGAAATGGAGAAAGTACGATCCCATCAGCCTTTCGGAGAAGTCCTCGCCTTTTTAAAGCAAAACGGCCTTAGGCCGCCTGAGAATTGAACAAAATAAGACCAGCCTCTGTGAAAAGAGTCTGGTCTTTATTCATCTTCTACTACTGAGGAGGAACTTTTTTATCATCGTTCTCAAAAGCCTACTAAAACGATAGTTAACTCTTAACGTTCTTTATTTTTTTTTGTTCCTTTTCTACTAATTTAGTTTCTTTTTCTTTTTCTTTTTTTGATAAACTTTTATCTGCCTTAATATTTTTTAATTGCTTATCCAAAATTTTTATTTTCAAAGGAACGTCTCTTGTCTTTTTAGCAAAGCTATATGCTTCCTTCGAATTACCCTCTTCAAGTAAGCCGTTCGCCGCCAGAACATTTGCTCTTTCACTATCCTTCAATTCATCACCAGCAAGGGCGGTAACCTGTTGATAGTTCTTCTCCAGCCATGCTTGCTCAAGAAGAATCTCCGGCTCCATGGTTTCAATAGAAAGAAGTGCCTTGTTCGCCTCTTCCGATTTCAGCTTAACGAGTCCTTTTGCTGCCTGGACTTGAAGGGATGAATCTAGTTCAGCAGCTTTCATTAAACTGTCAGGAGTATTGAGAGCTAAATATAGATTCGCTAATACTTTTTTGTCATCATCAGATGGCCTTTTAATCGCTTCAAACGCTTGAATCGCTTCTTCATTTTTTCTCATAGCTGTCAATTGATAAGCAGCTAAATGGTCCTCTTTTTCATCCAATTCGATTTGGAGTTTCTTCTCAATTTTCTTTTTCTCCTCCAAATTTGATGCCGAAGCAACTGAGTTTGGCTTTACTTGAAGAATATAACTACTTAGCAAACCAATAATTAATCCCAGTACTAAGAAACCAGCTCCAGACAGCCAGAGCACCTTCCTAGATTTATTGGTAGAAATTGATAGTGTTTCCTCAGAGGTTAAAGATAAATTAGGTTTCATTGCCGGAATGGATAAATCCGGTCCAGATTTTATAAAATTCATGCTATTTTTCTGTTCATTTGATTTGTGTTTTTCTTTAGTAGATTTTAAATTGGATGAAGATTCAGTACGCTTAGTGTTGATTTCAGAAAAATCTTTAGCTAGAAACACTTCAATATCTTTTAATGATTTAGCTTTTGCCAGCTGATTCAACGCTCTATCATTAAAAGAATTCAAGGGAATACCATTATTCAGCAAATCGAAATAAGGCATACCAGAAAAAATGGATAAAATGATACACTTTATTTGATAAACAAATACCTTACCATCCTCTTGTTCAGGTGGAAGTACCGATCTGATACCTCTATAAATAAATTTTACTTTACCGTCCTGATTACAGTAAATATTCTCAGGATGCATATACGTAGTAAATTGTGTTCCCTCTATTTTCTTTACACTAATTATTCCCTGTGCAAATTTTTGTTTCATGTACATTGAGCTGTCAGCCCATGTTTCCAATGGCTGAAAACCTTCTTCAAGATGGTAATGTAAAACAATCTGATTTGGTTTCAATTCCTGTTTCGTACAGGACAAAAAGAGAGAATCTTGTTTTTCTAATTCCTTTAATTGTTCCAAATCCTGAACATTTGTTTCTTTTAACGGGATTTCCATGACTAGTCCTTCACTACTTTTAAACAGTACACCATGTGGTAGCAACACCTGATTTGCCAAAAGAAACACTCCTTTAGATTTTTACAATACTTAGAAGCTGAACATGAAATAACGGAAAAAAGTGTCTGCCGTCAAACCAATTAAGATAGCGAAAATACCATAGATTGCAACGATTCCATAAAAAGAATCGATTTTAGCTGTAGTCAGGGTTACAAATGAATAGAAAGTAAGAATGATGGCTGCCTGAATAATACACAGGAACAGCAAAGTAATAAAACCAAGAATGAAATCTACTCCAGTAAACGAAAAGAAAAAGAATAGAACTGAAATTGCAAGCGGTACCGTAAGTAATGATCCAAACCTTCCCAATACGCTATGGAAAGACACATTTGACCCAAACATTGCCTTCAAGACGGCAAACACAATACCAGCTGCAGCAAGAAATCCAATGATTCCATAAAAAAGGACTGTAAAGAAGGTTTCAAAGAATGGTGTTCGATAGCCAAAAAAGTCCGTCCAACCACTTGTCCAAAGACTGATCTTAATATATCCTCCAAGTGCTAGCAGTAAAGATATGAATCCAATCGTGATATATCCATAAACAAAGTCTAGAGGTCCACTTTTTTGTGCTCTTGCTAATGGAGCATTTAGGTTTTCCCGAATAAACTGCCAATAACTACTGACCGTCTCTTTAATCTTTCCACTAGGTGGTTTGCCCCCTATTGATTCTCGTTTGGATTCAACATGACCTAGGTCAAGATCTGCTGAAGTTTCCCCTGCATTAGGCTGCTTTTTCACTTCAGATACCGTATCAAAAGCAGGCAGTCCACATTTAATACAATATTTCTCACTTGCCTTCATTTCATGTCCACAATTTGCGCACTTCATATCCTTCAACACCCTTTTCTTTTTTAACGATTTATTTGATCACTAATAATATATAAAACAACTCCCAAAAAGAAAGAAATTGCAACAATATATTTCACTGCCATCCATTCTGTTCCGACAAATATAGTGGTTGCTCTTTTAATTTCTTCCTTCGCCTTGATAAGCAGCTCCCTAGTTTTGTCTGCAGATTGCACCCTGTCGTCCGGATTTGTTTTGACTAACAACTTGATGCATTGCTTTAAACTCTTCGTCAAACCTTTTCGCAGCTCCCCAACTGGTTTTTGTGAAATATACACATATCTACCGCCAGTCAATAGATAATACATGAGTGCCCCTAAAGAAAAAAGATCTGTTCGAGCGTCGGATTGTCTTTTTTCAAATTGTTCAGGTGCAGCAAATCCAACAGTTCCAATTTGAACTGTATCCTTAAGCTGATTATGTACGTATTTCCGTGCGATTCCAAAATCAATTAACTTAATCGCCCCTTCATTGGTAATCATTATATTAGCTGGTTTTAAATCTCGATAGATAATAGGATTCGGCTTTCTCGTGTGCAGATAGTGGAGAACCTCACTTATGGTTATACCTATTTGTATAACTTCCTCTTGATTCATTATGCTTTCTTGCTGTTCAAAACATTCCTGAAGCGGTTGCCCATTAATATATTCCTGAACGAGATAGAAATAACGATTATCTTCAGAAGAGAAAAAGTCCACAATTTGAGGAAGGGCAGGATGATCTAATTCACTTAAAATTTTTGCTTCTGAAAATAACCTTCTCGAGATCTTTCTAGTCATATCAGCCACTTTTATTGCTACTAAGGTCTGCTTGTCTATTTCAACAGCTAGGTAGACAATAGACATGCCCCCAGCTCCTATTTCCTTCACAATCTGATATTGATTTTTTAGTATTTCACCCTTCTTTAGATGGATATCATGTTTACTCATTTAGTTAACCCCGCGATTTAATTTTAAAAAGGAAAAAAATGATGATTTTTTCTCGCTAATCTCATCCTTTTCAAAAATGTTGCGCAGCAACAAGACTGTAATATTGTCACGTGTTCCTGAATAGTTCGCTAACTTAACAAGATAATCCGCCATAGTCTGTAAGTCTGTATATTCTTTTTCTAGACCACAAAGGGTCTCCGTTATTTCCTCATTTGAAAACATAGAATAAAAACCATCGCTGCAGAGCAAAAATAAATCACTAGACTGATAACTTCCCATTTGTTCCCATGACATTACATCTTTTTTAATCCCCAAACATTGAGTTAATACATTCCTTTTTTTATGGTTTCTTGCTTCCTCTTTTGTGAGTCGGCCTTTTTTAACTTCCTGTCCTACCCAAGAGTGGTCGTCTGTTAGTTGTATAATCTCGCCTTCTATATCCAGCGCCTCAGTATTCTGTAGGCGCAATACTTCTTCTACCTGTGATTTTTGTTTAGAACGAAAATAATTTTGAAAACCTACACCTCCTGCTTTTATCTGATATATACGACTATCACCAACATGAGAAACTGCATAATTTCCTTTATATAGAACTAAGATTGATAGAGTTGTACCCGATTTCCCCTCAAATTGAAGTAAATTTTTATTGATTTTCTGCAGTAAAATCTTCATTTCTTTCATTATATTTTTCAGTGGATGATTTTTTTTCAAAACTCTTTGAAGATGATTTCCCCACCATTCTTCAAGCATGCTTACGGCTTTTTGACTAGCCGCATCTCCACGATCATAACCACCCATTCCATCTGCAATAGCGACCATCGTAAATTCTGTCGTACCATTTTCCTCGAATTGTTTTATAAAATAAAAATCTTCATTCCTTTTTTTTACCGGACCAGTATGAGTAGACAAGCCAATCTGCCAGTATTGATTTGGAATCATTCAGCTCTACTCCCATTTAAAGTGATAATCAATCTTACCCAGGGATATTACATCCCCACTATTTAATGCATAAATTTTATAGGGAACTATATTTTCACCATTTAATTTAGAACCATTTTTGGATCCCAAATCCTTTAATCCATAGCTATCCTCAATCCTAATTAGTTCTATATGCATTCTTGAGACTCCAACTGTGTCCTCCATATAATTAACTGAATCAGTGCTGCGGCCAATGGTAAAATGATCTTCATTAATGATAATCTCTTCTAGATCTCCATTTCTCTCAACCTCTAATACTGGGCGACTGTAAGTAACCTTTTCCTCATCACTAGAATTCTCCTCTTCTAATAGCACTGTATCATCGCTCTCAAATTGCAAATTAGTATCAACAAATCTACGTTTAGTTGTACTAAAAGGTATAGGTGCAGGTACTTCCATTCTAGTATCACTTACAGACAATGAGCTCACTGAATTTTGAATTTCAAAGACAGGCTGAATGTTTGATTCAGTCTCTGTGGGTTCGGGTGGAGCGAATACATTGCTAGTGTATGTCCGGTCCCCTGAGACTGCCTGCATATTATATGGATAAGATGGCATTGACTCTTTATTCATAGTTGAGATAGGTTTTTCTTGTACTTCTCTTTCCTGTACAGCCTTTTGCTTAATTTCGTTTACACCTTCTGTCTGCTTACGCGGTCTTTTAAAAAGAAAGAAAATTGTACTCACTGTGATTACTGCCGTTAAGCTGGCAGAAACATATAACATTACCTGACTAGGAATGATTTCATAAACCTTCCATACAATCACTAAAAGTAAAATAGCAAAGATTGAAATATAGAATTTAGGATTCTTCTGTTCACTCTGTGGCTGCTCTTTTTCCTTCTTTTTCGTTTTCTTATTTTGCTTAGGCTGAATCTTATCGGTTTCCATTATTTGTAATTGCCCTTGTTGTTGAGCATGTATGGGCTGAGACTGCTCCAGCACAGTCCGATGTTCTGCTTGTCCATGAGTATGAAGGTCTGGTTGAGAATATCCCTGTTGAGGAGCCATATATGGGGCAGGTCGAAGCTGCTGTAGATTCATTAAAAGCTCTTTTAATCCATTAACGCTAAATGAAGGATCTTTTACATAACTAACCAGATGTTTCTTTTCACTGCCTTGGAAACCCTCAATTTGTTGAGAGACCGCAAGCAAGAGTTCCTTAATTTCATCAAGTGTCGTTTTTTCTTTTTCAAAAAATTTCACTGGTACATAAGTTAAATAAAGCTGCTGTGGTTCTTTACCTATATAAATAAACGATTCTTTTAAAATATATTGATGTTCATCCAACATATACAATTTACTCTTTTCTAATGTAGTCAAAATGTTAATAAAAAGCTGATAAAACTCATATGAAGTAAACGTATGCACTTTAAGATAAGCATCTAATGTCCGTTTCGATGTAATATCATAATATAATTTTATATTGAAATCCATTTCTTCTATAGATAGTTGAAGGAGGTTTGGAATCTGATTTGACTGCATCATCCTCACTTGGAGAGGGATCAACGCCTCATCCGTTAGCTGTTCTCCATTTTTTTCATTAAACATTAAATAATGTCCGTTCTTTTGCTGGAAATCATAACCTAAATCATAGACTATTGACTTCATCGTTATTCCCCCTTTGTTCATTTAATACAGAGTATAATAGTAGTAAGTTGTTATTACTGCCGGAATTACTGCATACATAAACGGAAAACGTGTACCTTTTTCAGCTTTAAAATTTTCAAGGTCGGTAAAATCCCTAGAAAGGTACGAGCCTATCAATGCAAAAAGGGCTGCTGTCATTTTCCTTAAAAAAGTTCTAGTGAACAATAAAATAAAAATTCCGATAATACCTCCGAAAATTATGGAATACATCATTAGATAAAGGACCAACTCAACACCAACAATCGCACCAATTGCAGCAAACAGCTTGACATCACCTGCTCCCATCGCACGAAATAAATAAAGGATGAGGAAAATTAAACCGGCAGCCAGTAAGCCAAGCATAGAAAAAACAAGTCCAGATACTCCACTTACAATCATATGAAACATCAGCCCAAACACCATCCCAGAAAGAGTGAACCAATTGGGAAGCCGGCTGTGTCGAACATCAAGGTATAAAGCAATAAGTAAATAGCCAAATAAACAATAATCAGAAATTTGCAGCTGCAACTATGTTCACCTCCTTATGCTCCTGCCCAGAGACGCTCATAGGCTCTTTTTTGCAAAACAATTTTTTTATTGATAAATGGGGCCACAATTTTCATTTCATAGGTAACTACAATTCCGATATACGCATCCCCGCCGCCAAAACTGTTTGGCAGCTCCACTTTTTCTATTTTTAGTTTTCCTTTGCCAGCTAATCCATCATGGTGAGAGGCATCAAATTTATTCTGTGCAGGCTTCTCCAGCACAGATCCAGCGAGTGAGCCGAGAATATTGGTAATATCTATGTTGAATTCACTTAAAACCAAGTTCCCAATTTTCTTTGCTTGCTCCAGATTCAAAACATCACCTGTGTAATTCTTAATTTTCGAATCAATAAATGCCTCACCTGAATCTTTCATCAAGACTGCAGGGTAGACATGGGTAGCAATCACTTCTGCAGTTTCACTAGCTGCCTTCTTTAAAGCCATATCGACGATAGAGATTCGAATGATGGTTGCCATGAACACGATAAATAGTAGAAAAAAAGGCATCACCATTGCAGCTTCTAGTGTTAAACTCCCATCCTCGCATCTTCGAAATCTTTTTAACACTAAGCTTACCTCCTCCCTTTTTGTTAGCTCCATAATAAATTCAGTTTCAAAACTCTGCTTAACGAAACGGATAAAGTTTATAGGCAAGATGAAATTAAATAGTGTGTTGGCAGGCGATTTATTACTTGCCCAGCTATTTTGGGCGATTATTTCACTTCACTATTCTGAGTGACCTAGTTTACACAAGCGGAATAATGTAGAAACTTAAATTGGAGAGTTATTCTGTTTCAGTCTTTTCAAAAGTCCAAATTGCATTATTGTAAATAACACCTGCTCCAAATAACCCTCTATCTACCAATAAATAATAAGGTTCAACTTCTTCACCATCAAAAACCGCTTGCCCACTTGCAGACTCTCCCGGTTTTAGAGTCCCTGTAAGTTCATCTATACTATCAAAAAATGCTGAATCATTAGGCATTCCTTGTCCTTTCAAATCACTAGTTAACTCCAAACTGTTGATAGGATCTAGAGCATTTATATTTGTATCACCTACATTTTTCACTGTCATTTCAACAATAAAGAAGTATTTTTGCAAAGGTTTTTCACCATCAATTTCATTAGCTTTTTTTATTGAATTGACAGTAACTTCAAATTTACCCAACGTATTTTGAATAGTTGCAGTATCACCAATTTTAAGATTTTTTTGATCTTTAGGGGTTCCAGCATTTTTCTTACTAACTTTCTCTGTTTCTTTATCCGTTTCTCCCCCTGACTTTTGATCACTATTCTTCTCTTCTGATGAGGGATCTTCCTTTTCAGAAACTTCCCCATTATCTTTCTCATCATTCGACTTTGAAGGAGTTTCTAGTTTGTCGTTTTCTGTACTTGAAGAACAAGCCCCTAATACCCCTAAACTCATTAATATTAGCCCTATTATAGTAAATAATCTCTTCATAGATCGTAAGCCTCCATCATCAGTTTTAATAAGAATAATTTACTTTTTCGTTAATATAATAACGGTTGTTTACCACCGTTCCTTTTAGTACAGCAGTTTTTCCTAATAATCCAGTTACGCTTGGTAAAAACCATAACTTTACAGAAGCAGTTACTTCCCCTGAGATATATGTAGGAAGTTTTGTTAAGTCAGATTTCGTACTGTGTTCAATTACCGCCATTGTACGGGGTATCTTGCTTCCTTCATCATGCATGAACAAAAATAATCGAAGGTAATCTCTATAACTAGTCTGAAATCTTAATTTCCCAAAAAACCTTATTGGTTTTCCCAGTTGAATTGTCCTCATATCCTCAGCAGTTTTTATAATAGCAGTTGATAATGCAAATGCCCATGCATACGGACCAGCTAGGGTTCCAGGTTTAGAAAATGCATCCAAGAGATTAATAGCAAACCGAAACGCAAATAGTTCTGTCATGGCCGCCGCATAATTGGCTCCTGATGAATGTAAGCCATACGTAATATACTCAACTTGATTATTCTCGAGTAATCCCGCTTCTGCTCCGCTTTTTGAAAAATCATGGCTTTTAAAATGATTTAGAATATATTCGTTAATGTACGCTTTATCACGAGAATTGATTAAGATATCACCAATAGACTTAAAAATCATGTCAACAATACTCATTGCATCCTTAGCAAAATCATCTGGATTTTCTTTATTGAATTCACTTTTACTTGCTTCGATTGCTCCTTTATATTTGCTTAATAAAGCTTTGAGCTCATCATAGGCTGTCTGATCGCCCATTACTGCCTTTGCTTCATTTATCACTTTGTCCAAATCATCGATAGCCTTGTCCAGCTCATCTTCTGCTTTTTCTTCTTCTTCTTTGGTCGCTTCATCTCTATTAGTTTCTACTCCCTCAATCATGGCTAACGCCTCATCAACAAACCCTTTTGTCTTCGTCTGTCTGCTGCTCAAATTTTGCGATTGTGTTGTCAATAAACTCCTTGATGCGTCCTTTAGTCTTGAACTACTCGTAAAAGACTCAAAGTTTTTTATGTATGGTACTAACCCATTATCACCCTCTGCAGCAGTAATAGCCTGATTAATTTTCTCTTTCAAATCAATAAAAAATGATTCCTCCATGACAAAGTCAGTAATTTTTTCTCTCATATTAGCTAAATCACCAGACCCAGGAGCACCTGAAACTGGATTCGCCGCTCCACGTGACGCTTCGATTGCATTGGCATAATCCTGTTCAGCTTGATCACGATTTTCTGCTATTTTATCAATAATTTTCGTATTAAAACCCTCAGCCTCTTCCAGAAGTTTCAGTGCATCCTTTAAATCATCTCTTACTGCTTCGGCCTTCATATTCATTTTTTCTGTAAGAGCTGCGACATTTTTCTCGAAATCTTTCGCTTTTTTTTGCTTGTCAGCGTTCTCTTCTTCCTCTTCTCCTTCCTCATCTCCTTCAAGTGGGACAACAATATCAAGATATTCATCAATTTGAGCAACAATGTCCTTGACATTATTTACTTTGGGAAAGGAAGAGTTTGCATCGCCTTTGATGAGGGTTTCTAAATCATTTGCATTTCCAGCTGCAGCCTTGAGCTTATTTTTCACCTCTTCTAATTTTTCGTCCCGCTTTTTCGCATTTTTGCTGATATCGGCTATGATATCTGTAAGAGCAGAAACTTCCTTAACAGCATCAGAAACGGAGAGAAATCCTTCTATAAGTGACTTTCCGATTTCCATAGGGGCCTTGTATTTCATATCTTCAAGGATCTGATACTCAATCGTGTTTTTATTTGAAAGCATTTTACCATCGTCTACAGTAGTCGTAACTTGCCCATCGACTGGTGCTGTATCAACAAAACGAAAATAATCTCCTTCTTCTTGCTTCAGGTTTTCCTCAAACACCTTTTGAAAAATATCATTGGCCCCTTCTTGGCCGCCTTCAAAACCAAATAATCCATAAGATTTAACATCCTGATTGTAGGAAGACATAGTAGATCGTATCGCTGCTTTCGCCGCCTGGTCTGCATCTCGTTCAGCTGCCATTATTCGAATAAAATCAATTAATACAGCATTAAAAACAAAAAGGAGAAGGGTAATAATGATTGCATAGATAGTGACTGCTCCATTTTCATCGATAACAAATTTATGAAAGCCTCTTTTTACCCATTTCATTCTTTCCTTCTCCTTTTCTAAATATATTGCTTTAAACTATTTTTTTTTACTTTTAAATTGTGTAATGTACCCTTTGTATTCGAGTGTTTCTTTAGATAAATAAATAACAAAATCAGTATTTCTAATAAATTCCACTGGCTCTGTTACAGCCCGGCTAGCTTGTGCCTGCATGATATTCATCCCAAATAATTTCTCAACGGTTGGTGGAAGATACAAAGGCTGCTTCAGGGAGACAACAATACTATTCAATCCTTTATTACTTATTAACCCATTTGAATAGCGAACCTCCCCAGTAACCCCCCCCGGTATGTTAGTAACCAACTCAGAATGAAGTTTTTTACCGATCAAAGGATCCTCTCCTCCAAAGTCTAATTCGAACTTGGATAGAATACTGTTACTCGTCAAGCGCCAATATAACCCATCTCCATTATCAGTAGTATATTGACTAAATGCTCCCGTCTTAACATCCTTAGAACTATTACTCCAGACAAATGCTACATTATCCGCAATTCGATTTGCTTCAAATTGAAGAATGGATTTATAGTAGATGACTAGACTAAAGAAGATAAGACTCATCGTGATGATCAGAATCATTGGGAAAATCATCGAAGCTTCTATGGTGAAATTACCAGAATCACTTTTAATGAATGTTTTAACTGTTCTTTTCTGATATCTTTCCACGTTTACCACTTTCCATCTTCGTATTATTATTCGCCTTGGAATTGTGTAACTTTTCCATCACCAAAATTTAATAGACTAGTAACCCAACTCGTGATTTTTTCTCTAAATGCTAAAGCAATTACGACAATAACAGCAATAATTAACATCATTTCAAGTGTTTGTAAACCTTCTTCGTCATTCCAAAATTTTGATAACCAACTAGAAAATTGTTTCATTTTAATTCCTCCATATAATTTTTTTTATAATATTGATATTGCCGGATAACCTACAATAATCATCATGGCAATAAAAATCAAGATTAGTGGAAATACGAGCTTCGATGAGGCTTCTTCCCCCTTGGTTCTGGAAATACTTTTCCTTTTTTCCCATAGGACTGTTGATAATTCTCGAAGTGAAATTATTAGATCCTGACCGCCTTTTCGGTAGTTAAGCAGGACCGTAGTAGTAAATAGAGACACTTCCTGTATTCCGCATTTTTTGCTAAATTCATTCATGACATGTCCGAAAGGTTCATTGCTGGTAAGTTTATTCACTGTCACCTTTAGTTCTGCGTATAAAGGTGAGTCATTTTCACCTTTCATCTCAACACAGCGGACAATCGCTTGTTGAACTGTTTCTCCTGCATTAACGAGAAGGATAATTTTATTCACCAATTCAGGCAGCTCAAGGAGGATCTTATTCTTTCGATCTTTTTCCTTATTCGATAATTGGTTGATCATAATCACTGGAATGATAAATGTAAATATACAGCCTGCTAAGAACATAACATGGTCGCCTGAAGAGAGTAAGGCAATCAGAAATGATCCAAGAAAGCAAACTAGTACAATAGAAATGAGTTGAGCGATAAACATGCGCGTATGTTTCAAGGCTTCTCTGCTTCCATGTAAACCAATCATCTTCTGTTGTATATTAGAGACCTGAGTATGAAACCGCTCCATGATCAACCATTTATTCATAATATAAAGAGACACTGGAGCCATAAATAGTAAGGAATATTGCCCGTTCATTTCAGTTATAAAGTCATCGTATTTGTTTCGAGAAACAACTGAAAGAATAAAATATACAACAATAAGCGCCAGCACCAATACCCCATATATAGCCATATCCATCACACCTTAATATTCATAATTCTTTGGCTCAGCCAATATGAGAGTACAAGTAATCCAAGACATACGGTCATTATAATTGGCCCTAAGTTGGACCAGTTATAGAGAGGAGCTAAATAATCACCTGATGAGTATTTTAACAAAGCGATCATTCCGATAGGCATGACTGTCAGGATCCTTGATTCAAATTTCTTTTGGGCAATCATAATTTGGACCTCTTGCTGTATCTCGACCTTTTCTCCAATTATGTCAGCTGTTCTTCTAATGACTTCAACTAAATTACCACCTGTTCGTTTACAGGTAATAAACACATCAGCAAAATTCATAATGTCCTCAAGATCTGAACGATTTGCAAAATCCCGAATTGCTCTCTCAATTGTTTCACCATTTTCCACCCTGCGATTGATGATTTCAAATTCACGTATAATATGCGTGTTAGGGTCCGGATAAAGCATTTTGAGGTCGAAGACAACTTCTCTAAAACTATTTTCAATCGAACGTCCCGCAGCAAGTGAGGAAGATAGAGAGGCAATGGCCTCTTTAAACTGGACCGAAAGTTTATCCTTTCGCTGAAAAAGTAATGAATGTTTCCTCATTTTAGGGAACAGAAGTCCTAGACTACTCAAAACGAAAGCAATAACCATATTTTCATAGAAAAGCATACCTAATAGGAATAACGCAATCATCGCAATTGCTGCATAAAGAGTAAATTCTTTAACTGTCAAGTGATACTCAGAATAATCTATCAAGTGTTTATCTACATTTCTAATTCGTTTCTTTGCAGTTTCTTCCTTAATTTCTCTCGCTTTTTTTGCAAAACTTGTTTCGATAGTTGCAGCTGGCTGACCTTCCACTATCGCTTTCTTTTCAGCTTCTTTCTTTTTATAGTTTATAAAGAAGTAAATTCCAAATATTACAGGGAGCAAGAGCAGGATCAACATGTCTTGATTCATCTTTTCACCTCCTCCTATTAATTATTTGTCGTAGATCCCAGCCATTTTCAATTTAGTAATTGATTGCAGTTTATTTTTTGTAGGCAGAAGCTGACCGATAATTTTGCCATCAGCATCTTCCCCTTCCTCAATAAATTCAAAAAGAGGATTGATTTGTATTTCACCATTTTCTATTCCTATCAGCTCACTGATTGAGACAATTTTTCTCGAATGATCCCTTAGTCTGGATAAATGAACCATAATATCAATAGCAGAGCTGATTTGCTGACGAATGACCTGCACGGGAAGACTCGCCCCGCTCAACACCATTGTTTCTAAACGACTAAGCATATCTGTTGTTGAATTAGCATGACCTGTTGATAATGATCCATCATGCCCTGTATTCATAGCCTGCAGCATATCAAGTGCTTCCGCTCCCCGAACCTCACCAACGATTATTCGGTTTGGGCGCATGCGTAGAGAAGTCTTGATTAAATCACGAATACCAATTTCCCCGCGGCCCTCTGTATTAGCATTTCTTGTTTCCAAACTAACTAGATTTGGTACATTCTTAATTTGTAATTCAGCAGAATCTTCAATCGTTAGTATCCTTTCATCCCTCGGAATAAAATTTGATAAAACGTTCAAAAATGTGGTTTTACCTGAACCAGTTCCACCACCGATAAATATGTTATATTTGGCTTCCACTAGATCCCTTAAGAATTCGGCTGCTTCATTGGTGATAGCTCCTTTTTCAACTAAATCTTCAATTGTAAGAGGTCTTTCGGGAAACTTCCGTATTGTAATGGCAGGACCTTTCAGCGAAATCGGTGGAAGAACAACGTTCACCCTTGAACCATCGTGCAGCCTTGCATCGACGATTGGCGTTGATTCATTGACCACCCGATCTACTTTCGAAACAATTGATTGAATAATATCCTCTAACTTTTGTTGACTTTCAAAAAAAATGTCGACCTTAGAGACTTCCCCATTTCTTTCAATAAAAATTTCTTCATGGCTGTTCACCATAATTTCGGTGATTGACTTATCATCAATAAGCGGCTGTAACACGTCATACCCCCGGAAAGCATTGAAAATCCTATCTACGAGCCAATGCATCTGTGCTGAGTTAAGTTTATTTGTATGTGAATAGTCAAAAACCGCTGCCTCAATATATTCCATTAGTTCATCATTAGGTATGGAATGCATGAGGTCTAGTGTTTCTCTCAATGACTGGATGATGTCCTTTACAATTTTTTCATCAATCAATTTGGACACCTGCCTGATTTCTTTCAGTTAGTTCATTTGTAATGGTCATCAACTCTTTTGTATAAAGCGGATGATAATATATTTGATTTCTCCCAGTGACTTGGGCCCATTCCTGAACATATGGAAGGTAGCCATGTATTGGGAGATTAAAGGATCTGAATTCTTCCGGAAAGTACCCAGTGAAACGATTGACAATAAAAACCGCTTTTCCTTCTATTAAATGAGGATGATCAAACAGCTCCTGCTGCAGTTGAAGCATATGGGCCGTTTTATAAAAACTTTGAACATCATTATTCAGCAGCCACATAATCTGGTGACTTTCTTCAAATGCTGCTAAGGTAAACTCATGAACTGAACTATCTAGATCGATAAGAATGTAATCGTATTGTCCAGTTTCTATTAAGGCCTGAATCAGGATTTTCACATCCTCTTTTTTAATAGCAATCATTTCATCTGGACAAGGTGGTAAATCGAAGTAATCAATATTCGAATCACTGTCATATTTCTTTAAAGCTTCAATTTTTGACAAAAGCTGAGATGGCTTCGCTTTCAGATAGTACAAAATTTGCAAGGATGGAGAATCCTCATTTGAGTGAAAGTATAGTGATGTCGAATTAAATAATTCAAAATTTAAATAAAATACTTTATTTCCTTTTTGCGCCAGTTGTCTACCGATAGATGCAGCAAAAGTTGTTTTTCCTGTTCCTCCAGCAGGTGAGTATACGGATACAACCTTTGTTTTACCCGCATTACCAGCTATACCTGTTAAGCTTGCGTGATGTTCATAATAAGCTGACAAGGTGGATGATAAGAGTTGGTTTAGAGGTTTATATTTAAAAACCCCTTTTCTGTCTTTATTTTGTGCACTCTCATCTTCTAGTAAAAACAGGACTATACCCTTATATTCTAAAAATTGTTCCCTATCAAAGAGATTAGGTTGAATAAGGATTATATCAATTGGCTGTTCTGACTCTATGTATTGTTTTAAACTATCGGAATTTGAAAAAAGTTTAATATCAAACTTCTGATTCAATTTAGAAGATAGAATATACTCCCCGAATGACCTTAGATATAAGGAATCGGTATCTGCAATAATCAGCTGAAGCTTTTTCATTCTATTCACCCACTCCTTTTATCATAGTAAAATCATACCTTAATGTAGTATCGACCCATGAAACTGATTACAATTATAACAATATTATCCATAAATCAACTACAAAAGAATAAAAAACAGTAAAATATGTCTATTTTTGAATAATTATGTATAATAACGAATGAGTTATTAGGTAATTTGACTTATTTTCATTTTGTTTCAAAATAATTCAGGACAATAATTTATAGCTAACTAATAGAATAAGAGCACTAATAACTATAATAATAGGCCCAGTATCGATGAGTTTGTTTTTGTCCGTTATATAATCTCTTAACCTAAGAAACAATTGAGGTGTTTTATGGCTTGAGCTATTTAATATAGTTGTGTCATCATGTTTATCCATCCTTCTCCCTCCTACACTGGAAAAAACAAGACCTCTTTTAATAGGAATAATAACCCAGGAATTTTTTCTTATGTTTTATTACAAATAATATGGTAATCTATACCTGTATTTACAATAAACTACTTCTTTTTTACCGTTTTTAATATATCCCCCAATTAAAGGAAAAAATAACCTGTTTTTGTTAAAATTTTAAAAAAAAAAAAAATAAACTAACGAGGTGGAATTATGAATTGTCCAAATTGCGGACAAACAACAGAAAAGCATGCTGAATTTTGTCCAGCATGCGGGTATAAATTAAGTAATCAAAGACGAAAAGGAAGATTACCGCTCCGTAAAAACGGAATTATTATCATTTCAATTTCTTTATTCCTCATTTTGGCCGCAGTGATTGCTTACCAAACTGGTAAAAGTGCATCTTCTCCAAGTAAGGTTGTCGATTCTTTTCATAAAGCACTAGATGCGGAAGATAGCACTACAGTAACAAAATTATTGGTTTCTGATGTTGATGGATGGAAAGTTAAGAATAAAGATTCTCAAAAACTTTTAGATTATTATAAAGAAAATTCTTCTGACAAGGATCAATTAATCAGGCAATTGAATGAACAGGCAGAATCAGCCGAGGCTGGCCGGAATACTACTATTTATCGAGACGAAGATTATGCGGTCTTTTCTCTAAAGCAAGACGGGAAGAAATGGCTTCTATTTGATCAATATGTTATTACAGTTACCCCAGTGTATTTAAAAGTTAAGGTAGATCAAGATAATGCTCGAATCTTGGTCGATGGGAAGGAACTAACAGCAAAATCCACAAAAGATAAAAACTATAGCTCAGGACCAATAGGACCTGGAAATCACGAAATAAAATCTGTCCTTCCCGGAAAATTCGTCTCTTCCGAGAAGAAAGAAGAAATCTCTATTTATAATGAAAAATATGATGAGGTATTCAAAGAGATTACATTCGACGTAGATGCGATTAAAGTGAATTCTTTTTACGAGGACTCTATTTTATTCATTAATGGTAAACGTACTGATATTGTACTTAACCCTGAATTTACTGACCTTGGCTTGCTTCCAATAGACGGTACGGTCAAACTCCATATTGAAAAGGAACTTCCATGGGGGAACTTTAAATCCGATGAAATAACAGTGAAGGAAGACAATTATATTAAATTTGATGACCTTGCTGTGCTAACGGAGGCAGAGCAAGAGCCCATTATGAACATGCTCAATGAGAATTGGAAGCAATATACAGAAACGCTCAATACTTTGGATGAAAAGAATATGAAGCTCATGCCAGAAAAATCAAGAAAAGGTGTAATGAAGTATGCCAAACGGCTTAAAGGTTTGTCTGGGGGGTATGAGGCCGAATTCGTTAAGGCGGTTTACGTTGTAGATTCATTAAAGATGCCTGTATATAATGCGGATCAAAACCGCTTCGAACTAAAGGTAAAGGCAGAATATACATTAAATGAGCCTCTAAATCATGGCTACTGGGTGCTTATCGATGGAGATAAAGCCACGACAACTTACTTTTTAGACCTCTATTATGATGAAGATGATAAAAGTTGGAAGATTGAAGAGTATAAAGATGGTAGTTTTTATATAATCAGCAGCGATGTTACCAAAACTTATGAATTTTAATCAAACTATTAAAGGAGGCATCTGATGGTTGAGACTCTTTTAAACTATGGACTTTTCTTTATTGGATTTCTCTTATTTATCATATTGCTTGCTGCAGCAAAAAAGTTTCCCATTCTCGGTTATTTTCTTTCTGCTTTAAAATGGATATTTATCGTCGGCTTTCTACTCATATATGGATTGCTCATCATCTTCAGTGTTTCCTTTCTTGCCGCACTCTATATTTCGCTCATCTCTTTATTCGTTACTGAACCTCATTTCTTTGCAGAGGGAAAGCGGCTGGATGTTTTATTGGGTGACCCTATAAATATGTTAGCGTTAGTACGTTTTTCAATTATGTATGGTGTCCTTTATTTTGTCTCTTACATGGGGGCTGGCTTATTTTTGGCATCTTTCAAACTGAACGTATGGGTTTACAATGGCCTCACCTATCTCATTACGATTTTAGCAACCATCTTCGGGTATCCATTGCTCATTCATACTTTCTTCCCTACTTTAGAGGTTACTTATTTAGGGGTCACTTTTCTATTGGCTTGTATCTTTACCATTATGATTAAACAGTTTATTAGAAAAGAATACCGTGCATACCAACGAAGTAGACCGATTTACTACATTATCTACAGACTGATTCCTTGGATAAAAAAAGGGAGTCCTCCTGATAATGAACCATATTTAGATAACTGAAACGGGGAGTTATAAAGATGCGTGGAGAGTTTGTGTATTTAAGGCCTGTTGAGAAAGTGGATATGGATAGTTTTTACCAGGCAGTCCATGACCAGGAAATAAGGTATATGACCGGTACCAGGAATACCTTCACTATGGAACAATTGTATGCACATTATGAAGAAATCACCACTGATCCAACACGTTTTGACTTTGCCATTTGTTTAGTAGAAAGTCAGGAAATTCTAGGTGACCTATCCATTTTAGAAATAGACAAAATTAATCAAAAAGCAGGATTTAGAATATCCTTACATAATACAAACTATTTAAATAAGGGGTATGGCACAGAGGCTGTTCAATTGGCCCTGCAATTTACCTTTGAGGAGCTTAAGTTAAATCGGTTACAATTAGAAGTTTTTTCACATAATAGTCGCGGCATTAAATCTTATGAAAAAGCAGGATTTAAACAAGAGGGGATTATTAGACAATCGATTTATTTAAACAATCACTTTTCAGATGAGATTATAATGGGGATGTTACAAAAAGAATATTTTGACCTTATTCAAACTTTTGATAAAAAGGACAAGGAGTAAATCTCCCTTGTCCTTTTTACTTTTTCGAGAAAAAATAATACCTCAATCTTTTTCCCTTACTCTTTGTGTGTCTCTTATATTCTTTTGAACCGTTATAGCTGCAAATAAACTTAGAACGAATGCCATACCATAAAATCCTTTTTCGCTTAAAATTATACTTCCTGCATTGTATAAACCAATGGCCATTAATGCAATAGATACAATAAGTGCGAACCAACTAATCCCATAATAAATAGTAGTAACTGGCAGTCCTTCATCTTTATCCCTAACTGCTTTTTGTAGAGATATTGCGGCATAAAGTCCGAATACTAACACGGCAAAGTAATAGCCTTTTTCGTTCAATTGCATATTTGCGTTAAATAAACCGATAAGATAAGATGCAACACCTACTAATAGCGCTGCCCAAGAAGCACCCTTGAAGGCTGCAGTCGGTTCCCCTTCTCTCCTTTCTTCTTTTACTTTCAAATCATTTCGTTTTTCTTTTTCTAACGAAACTTCATTATCAATGGACATTAATGTTTTGCCCCCTTTCTTTACAATATAAAATGGAGCACCAGAGAAGTGTAGTACCCCCTTCTTTTATACTATCATATAGAAATAAATGGCAAAATAGATTAAAAATTATTAATTTCTATTTATTTTTCTAAACTGGTAATTTGCTTACCTGTTCGTAGTTGAATAGAGATCTAACAATGAACAGAGGTCGAATCGACCTGAGAAAGGGCCGAATGTTTACCATTTTGGGCCGAATAATCTGGGTTTTGGGCCGAATCATACCGAATTTGGGCCGAATAAAGTGGGTTTAGGGCCAAATGCCAGCCCGAATAGAAAAATAAATCATCAATCCGAACAAAGTAAGCAGGGTTTGTCCAAAAAGGTGTCACTACTAGGCAAAAGCGTATTCAGCTAAGTCAAAAAGAGAAAGATACTCTATTTTCCAAGACCCAACCCGAAAGCCGTCAGTATGGCGATGGCAGCAAGGGTCGAATATTATCGATTTTTGGCTGAACGCCAGCCCGAATAGAAAAATAAATCATCAATCCGAACAAAGTAAGCAGGGTTTGTCCAAAAAGGGTCACAAATAGGCAAAAGCGTATTCAGCTAAGTCAAAAAGAGAAAGATACTCTATTTTCACAAGACCCAACCCGAAAACCGTCAGTATGGTGCTGGCAGCAAGGGCCGAATCAGCTGCAGAATCAGCTGAATCATAGCCCCATAATGAAGGAATATACTCCGTTTTCAGGTCCTTACAATCCAATTCGATAACTAAAAAAAAGACTGTAATCAAACTCCATGATCACCCGAGTTTGATTACAGTCTGAAAGCTTTATTTGATAGATTTTAAGTAGTTCTGCGCATGCTGCTGGAACTCCGCATATTTAATGATTTCATTTGTGTAGGGTTGTTTCTCGAGTACATGATAACTGCTGTCTTTCTTGATGTCGACAGATGCCTGATAGATATAGCTGCCATTTCCAATGAGATCAATCCACGTTTTTGATTGATTATTATGAACAACACATTGTACTTTTCCACCATTATTGTAAACGGAGATTGGCGTTTCAGATTGATTAAGACCCAGCTCACAGGTTACAAGACTTGAGGCGGACATGGCGGTACCACAGGCATTGGTAAAGCCTACACCTCGTTCGTAGGTCCGTACAAAAATTTCGCCTGCTTTCAGCTGTTTAACAAAACTCATGTTGACACCATCTGGGAATAAATCATTTGGGCCGTTTACCTGTGAGGCCAGTTCCTCCTGCAGGTTAGAGTCTATTTCACTCCAGTCAACAAGTGCGATCGCATGTGGATTAGGGACTGCTAACGCGGTGAACGCTATCGTCTCTGACAACGTTGGAAGTGTTTCATTCCGTAATGTATCTTTATCAATAGAAAGCGGCAAATCTGACGCTTTAAAGCTGATTGGTGAAATTTCCACACTGAACGTCGGTATACCTTCATAGATATCAGCTGTTTTTGCTGCAGCTAGGTTCGCTTTCATTGTTTCGATAACCATCTGTTCAATGTTTAATTTCTCATAAACAAATCTAGCCACACAGCGAAGTCCGTTACCGCACATGGAGGCTTCTGTGCCGTCTGAATTGAAAACTCTCATTCTTGCATCAGCTGTATCACTTTTCATGACAAACAGGATTCCATCTGCTCCAAGTTCTCCATCACGTTTACATAATGTTAATGCAAGCTCGCTTCTTTCTGTTTCTGAGAAAGAAAGATCAGTCGTTAATTCATCAATTAAAAGAAAATCATTGCTCGAACCATGGCATTTGAGAATGTCGAGTAACATCGCTGCACTTCCTTTACGAATAATATAAACAATTGTGATAATATATTGGTATCATAGCATTTCAGAAAAGGAAGTGCCACAATTGAAAGTGAAATCCGCCTTCAAAAAATATACTTGCTGGTTTGAGTTTTTTATTAATCCTGATGAACTTTTTCCTGAAATATTCCCTGGGACTAAAAGTGTGGACGTTCGTGCAGCCATTTTATCCGAGCAGCAAGTTGTGTTATGGTCAGGTGTTGTGTCTGTTAAAGTTAATGAATTTGGTATCTTCCCAGAACCAAAACAAGCACGTGAGCTTCCTGTACCAGATACGATTAAGAAAATGTTTCTACTCGAACTCAGACGCTATATTAAACCACAAAAGGCGTTTTTATAAAGAAAGGAGCATTCAACAGTTTCCTGCTGAATGCTCCTTTTTCTATTTACGAGATAAAACTAAAAGAAAGATAGGCCAAGAAGAGTAGTCCAATTACGTACATTGGGACACTGACCTGTTTTCCTTTACCAAGTACTATTTGTATAAATGGATAGAGAATAAACCCAAAAGCCATACCGTCTGCAATGCTGTATGTCAATGGAATCATCGCGATGGTCATTAATGCAGGAATGCTCTCTGAAAGATCACTAAGATTCAAGTTCCGGAGATTTCCGAGCATTAAAAGACCGATCATAATGAGAATAGGTGCTATGGCACTATCAGGAATAATCTGAATGATTGGAAGCAAGAAAATGGAGAGTCCGAATAACACCCCAGTTACTACAGCCGTTAAGCCTGTTCTTCCACCTGAAGCGATGCCGGCAGCTGTCTCAACAGTCGCAACCGTCGGACTGGAGCCGAATAGCCCTGAAAGCATCGTTGAAATACTGGTTGCCTGTAAGGATTTCCGGTATTTGTCCGGACGATTTATGCTTGAAACATGGCCGTGTACTAGTCCGATATTTTCAAACACTAGTACCATGGTCATCGCAAAAACAGCCATCCAAAAATTCAACTGATTGATATCAGCAAATGAGAAGGCAGCGAAAACGCCCGCGTACGATCCCATATCGACCCGGCTAAAAGTGATTTCTGATACATCCAGTGTACCGAAGCAAAATGCAAGAAACGTTCCTCCAACAATCGTCAGTAAGAAGTTCCCTGGGACATTTTTCAGAAATAAGCCAATTGCCAAAAGAAGAGTCAAGACCATCACCAGCACTTCAGGATCATTTAAGTGACCCATCGCTAAAATCGAGCTGGAACCGCTGACGACTAGACCGCCTTTTTCAAGACCTAATAGAAGTAAAAATAGTCCAAGACCAATGGATATCGCTTCTTTTAGTGAATCCGGAATGGCCTCATTAATAATTCGGGCAAATGGAGTAAAAGCAATAACCACAAAGATAGCTCCTGAAAGGAACACAGCTCCTAAAGCTGATTGCCAAGTTAGCCCCATCGTTTGTACCATCGTATAAGCAAATAGAGCATTAACGCCCATTCCTGGTACAAGAATAATCGGCATGTTTGCCCAAAATCCCATTAGAAGACAACTTGCTGCTGACAATAAAACTGTCGCTGTGACTGCTGCTTCGAGCGGAATACCTGCTTCTGCAAGAATCATTGCATTCACAATCATGATGTACACAATCGTGAAATAACTAACTGTACCGGCGAGAACTTCACGTTTCGTTTTCGTCTGGTTTTCAGTCAGCTTAAAGGTCTTCTCTAAAAATCTGTTCTGTTTCATAGTAGTTCCTTTTTACTAGTATCCCTCGCCCGCCCGTTTGTTATATGTGACAAACTACACTCTGTGATTTTACCAGAAAATCTGAACTAATCAACTATCTTTTCTAAGATTTATACAATTTAGACAGATATAGGCTGCCAAATATTTTTGGCAGCCTGGTTGGTTCTATACAATTTATTTTTGTGTCAGCTCATATCCATCAACGATGACATCTAATTTTCCTGTATCAGGTGCAACTACCAGCCCATGAATGGGAATTTCCTTAGGAACAAGTGGATGGTTTCTAATCACACTCACACTATTTTTGATACTCTCTGAAACATCATCGAACCCTCTTAAAAAGTTGCGTAAATGAATACCCGAATGCTCAATTGTTTCAATTGTTTGTTCAGAAATTCCACGATCAGTCATCTTACTGATGATGGAATCCACATTTACGGATGACATGCCGCAATCATGATGACCAATAACAAAAATCTCATCTGCATGTAACTCATAAATAGCCACAAGTATACTACGCATCGCACTGCCAAATGGATGTGACACAATAGCACCAGCAGTTTTAAGGAATTTTACATCGCCATTTCTAATATTCATAGATTTAGGAAGCAGTTCAACCAGCCGTGTATCCATACAGCTTAGCACCAGCATCCGTTTATCTGGGAACTTATCTGTTTCATACTTCACGTATTCTTCGTCATTGACAAACTTTTTATTAAAGTCAACAATTTCATGTAACAATGTCATCTTACTCACCAGTCTTTCTATGTATTTTTTATTTAGTAAACATTATACTAATATTTAATTAATATTGTTCACATTTTGCTCAAAAATAAGTCTTTAGTTGGACCGGTGATTATAAACAGATGCCACATACCCGAGTACCACTATTTTATCATTGTTCTGCGCTGAAGAATGAAAGGTAAGAATAGGTGTGTTTAATTCTTTAAAAATCGCGCTCCATTCTCTTGGCATCCAGCCTTTTTGAAAAGTAACAATGTTAACGCCTGTCTGATTTTTTATTTCGAAATTTGAAAAGAACTTATTAGGATTGACAGTCATCCACTCACTTCCATTTTGCCCACTTATCTCACCTTTAAATGAAAACAAAGCTTCTTTATATGTTTGCCGAAAGGTTCCTATCGCTTCACCATTTACGATCATCGTTACACCCTGTTTGATTCCTCCCCTTAGGTTATATTCAGCCAACATTTCCCCATCCGCTCCATAAAGCCCATACTTTTTCGGTAAAATAATAGAAAGGGCGCTGGGAATTAGCCATAAATACCATTTCATGTTCTGATCGCGAACTTCTCCTACCAGATTGCCATTTGGCGCGAAAAGCAGCATTCGTAACGTTGGAGCTGGTAGAAAGGTTACAAGCAGGTTTTCTTCTTTAAATAAATCACTATTTTTTTGAAAAATCATTTCTGGAAAATTAATCAGCCGATTTTCATAAACTCGATAGCCAATGAAGTGAAAGATAGAAAGCAAAATAAAAGGTCCAGTAATGAAAAACACATTTGTATCGAGTACTTTCATGACCTTTAAAAGAAAAAAAAGAAAGGCTAGGCCTGTACAAGTCCAAGCTGCATAGAAACACATTTTAGCGATTTGATTATAGTAGGTTCGAATATCCATAGCAAACTCCCTTTGGACGTGTTTTTTCCTAAATGGATTACTCTATTAAAACTACTATATTCCTATAAGCACAAAGATAGAAGTATTTACTGTTTATTCGGACATTTTACCTAACAAGGTTCAACTGGGCAACTTTCAATCTGGTTGCTTAATTTCTTTAATTTCAACATTATTTTCCTTTGCCTGGGTAAGGATAGCACGTCGAATGCTCTTAATATAACCGTTCTCATTAACCTGTATTTGGTTTTTGTCATCAAAGGTAATCACGTACGCTCCAGTCTTTTTTTCTGTTTCTAGTGAATACGTTAATTCTTGTATATCGCTCCACTCATAACGATGCGTATCGTTTGAGAAAACCGTTTTATAGACAATCCCAGTTGTAGAAAATGACTGAAAGGTTTGTGAAGCACTATAGAACAGCCATAGACCAACACAGACACATATAAAACTAGCAGTTTTAGACCAATTGCTTCTGTCAAACCAAAATAGGAGAAATAAAGACATAACCAGCAGAAGAAAACCTGCTCCACACACAAAGTAGTTAACACGAGTTGCGACTGTCACCCAGGTATCTGTGGATTCTTGGAAGAGGTTGATCAAGGTCTGAGGAAGAATAAAAAGCAAAATAGGAGAAATAAACAGCAGGCCGACCGATAGAGCTAAGTAAATATGTCTCGGTTCTTCATTATACATCTTACCCCTCTTTTCTCAATTATTGGAGAGAAAAAAATGTCCGCAACTAGCCGGACATTTGAATTTTATAGAATTCGGAAAATAAATGGGATTCGATACTCCGTTCCCTCGTATGCTTTAACTGCGGCAATAATCGTGAAAACGATTTGAGCAATACATACGATAGGCAGCAAAATAAAACCAACTAAGAACAATAGTGACACCCCTGCCACTACACCATAAATCACATAGGAAATTAAGAAATTTAAATACTCTCTCCCATAATAATCTACATACTTTGAAGAATCCTTTTTTAACAGCCAGATAATTAACGGTCCTATAAAAGCAGTAAAAAAACTGGATACATAAATCAACATAGACAAAACCCGTTCGTCGTTACTAGGCATAAACTCCGCCTCCTTTTTAGCTAGTATAACTATTATACGATACATAGTCCTTAAGGTTTCAAAAAACATAAAAATAATGTATGTTCCTCTTTCACCAGCATACATTTGAAAACATGGTCAAGCTATTTAGATCGGAGATGAATTCTCATGTTAACTGAATTACAGGCATTTATACTTGGAGTGATTCAAGGATTAACAGAATTTTTGCCTATATCAAGCACAGGTCATCTATATCTTGGCAGGCATTTATTCCATCTCGATGAAGCAGGAATATTTCTTGATACCATGCTGCATATAGGAACACTGATTGCACTGGTTGTCGTTTATAAAGCTGAACTTGTTAAGATCTTGAAAAATCCTTTTTCAAAATTAACACTTTTGCTCATTGCCGGAACGATTCCTGCAGTCATCGCTGGCCTATTATTAAGTGATTGGTTTGACGATCTTTCAAAAAGCGGAGTAACAATCGGCTGGGAATTTCTAGCTACAGGATTCATACTTTGGTTCGCTGATCAAGCTGGTTCTGGAAAAAAGTCTCTTGAAGAGATCTCTGTCAAAGATGCATTAATCATTGGGAGTTTTCAAGCAGCAGCAATCATGCCTGCATTATCCCGATCGGGGCTGACCATTGCTGCAGGTTTATTTTGTAAACTCGATCGTGCCACAGCTGCTTATTTTTCTTTTCTATTATCTATTCCAGCTATTTCAGGGGGAATTATTTTTCAACTTAAACCGGTTCTAACCGGCGGTGCTGAAACTCTTCCCTTTTCATCGATGCTGATTGCTACTCTTGCATCTGCCATCTTTGGCTATATTGCAGTAGTGTGGATGATTAACTATTTAAAAAGCCGCTCCCTGAAAGTTTTTTCTTTCTATGTTTGGGGACTGGGCAGCTTAGTTCTCATCCTCCAATTTACCGGAGTCTTTTAACGAGTTCACTCTTGTCTCTAATCATTTTTTTTCGACTATTTTCGAGATTAGACAAGACGCTGTTTCTGACTGGTATGCCTGACTTTCCCGTACCTTTTACCCATATTTTTTCATGAAAGAAATAGAAATAAAAAAAAGTAGAAAAATGACGAAAAAATAATTAAAAAAACTATTTCCATTTTGGTTTTTTTTTAGTATTATACCTTCGTAAGGATATTTTATTTTGTTAATATTGCTTAAAAATAAAATAGGGAAGGCAAATGGTGCGCCACCGGTTTCCGGTTCTAGTGGGTTCGATTCCCACCCCGAAATTTTTTGATGCAAGACTAAAAAATTTCGAGGGTGGGCAGAGTTTACACACTACAACTGCCCTCAAAGCGGAGGGACGGAAATGTTAAAAAAGAGAGATTTTACCGATTGTTATCCTCTTTATGAGCTAATGACGCATCCAGATGTCTTCCCTTTCGTGCGCCAAAAAGTCCAATCATATGAAGAATATGTATTTGTTACTAAGACAACGCTCGAAGAAGAAGACCAAGGAAAACTAATTTCACGTACAATTACTGATGAATGGGATATGCCGATTGGGACTATATCATTGTTTGATATCGAAGACAATGCTGGTTTCCTTGGGACCTGGCTTGGAAAGCCATACCATGGTAAAGGCTATAATTCAATTGCTAAGGAAGCCTTTTTTAATGAATTGTTTTTTGATTTAGGCATTGAAACCGTCTATATGAGGATCCGCAAAACCAATTTACGGTCTTTGCATGCAGCTGAAAAATTGCCTTATGCTGTTCAAGCTAATGAATCAAGAAGATATATCTACGACCAGCTGAACGAAAAGGAAGAAATCTACGACTTATACGAAATTTCCAAAGATTTATATACCTTATATCTGCTTCGTAAGGATGATGAAGCAGGAGAACAGCTTCTTGAAGCCTAATGTGGACCGTATTCATACGGTCCCTTTTTATTATGTTCAAAACTAAAGGCAGCCCATTATGGGCTGCCTTTGAAGTGATCAAAGTATATTTTTCGAATTACATGTGTTCGATATAACTCAAGCTTCTTCCGCTCAATTGGGTGTTTCGTTATCCCAATCGTCTTTAACTGCTGGATAAACCAGCCCTTTGAATACGTATGCGCCACCTACTCCGCCACCTTTTTATATTGATTCCTTCAATATATGCGGTTAAAGCCGGGAGAATGATGCGGTAGACTGGGTTTATTTTTGCAGATCAATCAAAAGCTGATACATTTCTTCCGCCGTTTTGAATGGACGTTCTTGCTTCATTTTTGTTTTAAATGTAATTGAATTTTCATTCAGCTGATTTATGGCTTCTATAAACGCTGGATAGTTGATATCTTCTTCTTGAAGTACTTTACAAAAGCCTTGTTTTTCAAAGCTATTTGCATTTAAAATTTGATCGCCTCGGGAAGCATTGGCACTGAGCGGAATCAAGAGCATTGGTTTTTGCAGTCCAAGAAATTCAAAAATCGAATTCGATCCAGCTCTTGATACCACCAAATTAGCGGCTGCTAATAAATCAAAGAGTTCATCATGAACATATTCAAATGCCTGATATCCCTTACGTTCTATATCTATCAAGTTCCCTTTACCACAGATATGAATGATTTGATATGACTTTAGCAATTCATCAAGAGTCTCATGTATAACGTTATTAATTCGAACCGCTCCAAGGCTTCCACCCATTACAAGCACTATTGGTTTCATATCTGTAAACCCACAAATTTCTCTTCCTTTTACTGCATTGCCATGAAAAATCCCTTCCCTTAGAACAGCTCCAATATACAGTGCCTTTTCCTTAGGTAAAGAGCTGGCTGTTTCCGCGAAAGTCGTAAAAATCTTCGAGGAGAGCGGCATCGCAATTTTATTTGCTAATCCAGGTGTATAATCCGATTCGTGAATGAACACAGGGATTTTAAGCATTTTGGCTGCCAATACGACTGGAACCGAGACAAATCCCCCTTTTGAAAAAATAAAATCAGGACGGATACTTTTTAATATTCTTCTTGCATCAAAGATCCCTTTTACAACACGGAATGGATCCTTCATATTCTCTAATGATATATATCTCCGCAGCTTACCAACCGAAATGACACGGTAACTGATTTGTGGAAATTCTTTTTGAATAATTGTTTTTTCGATTCCTTTTTCAGAACCAATATAAGTAACATCCCAATTATTTTTAATAAATTCAGGAATAATTGCCGCGTTCACAGAAACGTGTCCCGCTGACCCTCCACCAGTAAATACGATTTTCTTTTTCAAAATAATCACCTTCCAAACAAAAAATAAGTTCCCCTCATCATACCATAGGTAAACGCAGATACTAGATAGGAATAGCTGAAATCATAAAAGAGATATCCTTTACCCCTACTTCATTTAGGAAAAATAATTTTTTTATATATAAATGCACTATTTTCGAACGAGGAAGATGAACAAAAAGTTATTCTGTGATAATATAATCCTTAATTAGGGGGAATGATGCTTGACTATATTATCATCGCTGTATAATTGGGAAATTTGGCTTCAGCTTGGAATATCAGCTGCCATATTCCTATTCTTTTTGGCCGTACGAAGTGCTTTTACTCGGTACCTATTTAAATACCTGCTCAGCTTAGCTAGAAGACGCAATATTACATTTGCTGCTAATTTAATGACTGTACTTGAAAAGCCTTTACGCTGGTTGATTGTTTTAATCGGCTTTATTATAGCCAGTCGATATTTTCCCTTTGAGGTTGTATCGCATGAAATCAGAATTCGGTTATTCCGTTCTGCTTTCATTATTCTTGCTACCTGGGCCCTTTTAAATATCAGTACGATCCTCACTTTGTTGTTTCCACAATTAAACAGCAAACTTGATTTAGGGGTCGATCAAATTGTTATACCATTTATTACAAAAATAATTAATATTATTTTTATTGCCCTTGGTGTTAGTATCGTAGCCGAAGAATGGGGATTTAATGTAAACGGATTTGTCGCCGGTCTAGGACTGGGAGGACTAGCCTTTGCTCTCGCAGCCAAAGATACGATCAGTAATCTATTTGGCGGGATTGTGATCATTACAGAAAAGCCATTTACCATCGGCGATTGGATTAAGACTCCAAGTGTTGAAGGTACGGTTGAGGATATCACTTTTAGGAGTACAAAGGTCCGAACGTTTGCACAAGCACTTGTAACGGTCCCTAATGCAACGTTATCTAACGAACCAATTATCAACTGGTCGAAGATGGGTAAACGTCAGATTGCCTTTCATCTGAGAGTTTCTTATCAAACATCAAGGACAAAGCTTGAAGTACTTACGAAACAACTTGAACAAATGCTTCAGAATCATGAAGGGGTTCATAAAGACACAATCATGGTAAGGTTTGACCAGTTCAGCAGTGCAAGTCTAGATATCTATTTGTATTTCTTTACTACTGTCACTGATTACGCTGGCTATTTGGAAACCAAAGAAAATATTAATTTTAAAATCATGGACATTCTAGAACAATATGATGTGGAAATGGCCATTCCAGCCCAAAATCTAATTTTCAAGAATGAATCGGCACTGCACGAAATGACTGATTTTAACACCTAATCAACTGCCAAGCTACCTTGGCAGTTTTTTTTGCATGCAGAACCTTCTGATTATGTTATACTACTTTCATTCGCAAAAAATAGTTCAGGAGTATGATATGATTCAAACTTACACAACACCACAGAAAATACGACAGCTTATTTTTATATTGGCACCCATTCTCATTACTCAATTAGGCATTTATTCCATGACATTCTTTGATATTATGATGGCCGGTAAATATCGGACCACAGATGTTGCTGGAGTATCAATAGGAAGTTCACTCTGGATGCCTGTTTATACGGGAATAAGCGGTATATTATTAGCCCTTACACCAATTATTTCTCAAAAACTTGGAGCGAAGGATACAAAGTCGATTCCACATTCCGTCATTCAGGCGTTATATTTAGGCCTTGTAATGGCAGCCGTCGTCATGCTCATTGGCTCCATTGTTTTAAATCCTATATTGGAACTTATGAATCTTGAGCAATCGGTCCATAATATAGCCCATGACTATTTAGTCGCTCTATCCTTTGGAATGATTCCTCTCTTCTTATATAATGTCCTCCGATCATTTATTGATTCTCTTGGACAAACCCGTATATCCATGTTCATCACCTTACTTGCTTTACCGATTAATGTTTTATTCAATTACTTATTAATCTATGGAAAATGGGGCTTCCCCGAGCTTGGAGGCGTCGGTTCAGGGTATGCAACGGCTATCACATATTGGGTCATTATGGTGATTGCCATCTTTACGATCGTAAAGGTTCAACCTTTTGCCGGCTATAACCTATTTTCTAAGCTGTATCGTGTTGCATGGAAAGAATGGCGGGAGCTTTTAATGATTGGACTGCCTATCGGCTTAACGATATTTTTTGAGACTAGTATCTTTGCAGCCGTTACCCTTTTCATGAGTAACTATAATACACTGACGATTGCTTCCCATCAAATTGCCATGAATTTTGCTTCATTCCTATATATGATTCCTTTAAGTATCTCGACGGGCCTAACCATTGTTGTTGGCTTTGAGGCTGGTGCAAAACGGTATAAGGATGCTCGGATTTATAGCATACTCGGAATTTCTGGAGCAATTGGTCTATCCTTACTCTGTGCCTCCGTTGTCTTTTTCTTCCGGGAGCAAATCGCTTCGATTTATTCGGTTGATTCAGACGTGATCCAGCTTACGGCACATTTCTTGCTATACGCAACCTTCTTCCAACTATCTGATGCGCTTCAAGCACCCATTCAGGGGATACTGCGCGGCTATAAGGATGTAACCATCAGCTTCTTCATGTCGTTTATTTCATATTGGATTATCGGACTGCCTATGGGGATTCTCCTTTCTAAGTATTCATCATTGGGACCCTTTGGATATTGGATCGGATTAATTGCGGGTCTCGCAATAGGAGCAGTCGGCCTTTTCATTAGACTCCTCTATGTTCAACGTTCGCATGACTCTAAAAGAATACAGCATCAAAAAAAGACAAAGAATCTCCTCATATAATGGAGATCTTTGTCTTTTTTATTGGAGAAATACTTTTCGTAAAACATCTTTTCCGCCTGTAATGGGAATCACGCTGCCTGTAATAAAATCAGATTTACTATCACATAAAAACGCAATCACTCTTGCCACATCTTCCCCTGTCCCAGGACGTCCTACGGGAACATCCGTGTCCTGCTCTAGTTGTGCTTCACTAATACTGCTTTCTTTCCATTCGCCGATAATATCACCGGGACAAACCATGTTGGCAGTAATTCCATAGGAAGCTTCTTCAAGTGCAAGGGTCTTAGTTAAGGAGGTCAACCCTGTTTTGGCTGCAGCAAAGGCAGAGCGGTAAATCCAACCAGGCGCCGTTTCCGAACGATCAAATCCTAAGGTAATAATTCTCCCCCAGCCATTATTCCTCATATGCGGCACAATTTCCTTTGCCATGTAGAAAAAACCCGTTAAATTACCATTCATTAAGTAATTCCACTCTTCACTCGAATACTCGAGCATCGGTTTTCGTTCATGAATATAAGGACCTGCGTTGTGGATAAAAACATCAATTCGCCCAAATGATTGAATGACTGTATTCACCACTGAATGACAATCCTTTTCGTCTGCTGCATCACCACGAATTGCAATTGCTTGTACACCATAAGATTCAATTAGTTCAGCTGCTAATTGCTCAGCCTGAACCTTGCTTTCTTTATACGTTACCGCAATATTCATTCCCGTTTCTGCAAGTACACAGGCGGTTTTCCGTCCAATTCCAGTTGCTCCTCCAGTTATAACAGCTACTTTTATCTTCACAAAATTTTACCTCTTCATATAAAGTATTTAGATACAGTATATTATACATAATTATTCTTCAGACACTAAATTTAAGAATTATCCGGCTTCCCACTCATTAACGGTCAGTGGGGCAAATGCATACAATGGTATGACTTGAAACCTAACGAAAGGAGGAAGAAATGATGTTTCCCTGGAATATGCTTTTTTCCAAAAATAAGCAAACAGATTTTACAAATAAGATGAATCCCAATGACGTTCAATCGTTTATTAATCAATTATTTTCTCAGGTCATTCCAGAAAACATGCAGCAAATGATGAATCAGAAGCAAGCGGAAGGTTTCCCCTCTTTCCAGGGAGCTGAGCAGGCTGCAAAAGAACAACAACAGCAACCTTCCAATCCCCTTCAGGCTACCGTTTTCGAAACACATACAGACGTGTATGTACGTATTCCATTAAAAGATCCAGCTTCAGTTAAACAGATGAAAATCTATCATACATCTAATCAATCAATTGTTGAAGGTTTCCCAGAACCAGGTGACCGGCATGTCATTACCCTTCCTGCTACCGTGAAGAAAAAAGGAGCTTCCGCTCACTATAAAGATGAAACATTGGAAATAAAACTACAGAAGAATAATGATCTTCAATATTCTGAAATTGATGTGTCAGGATTATAACCCTATCCAGCTGTCCGTTTAGAGTGAGAACAGATCGGAAACATCAAAAAAAAAAGCCAGACCAATTTGGCCTGACTTTTCTAACTTTCCAAGCATTATTTTCCGATGAACATTTGAGTCCAGTAGTTTCCTGATTCTACGTGTCCAACACCAATGTGAGTAAAGTTTGCACTTAAGATGTTCGCACGGTGACCTTCACTATTCATCCAAGATGTTACTACTTGTTGAGGTGTTGTTTGTCCCATTGCAATATTTTCTCCTGCAGCACTATAGTTGATTCCGAAAGACTTCATCATATCAAACGGAGAACCATACGTTGGGCTTGTATGATCAAAATAATTCTTATCTTTCATATCTTGTGATTTGATGCCTGCAACTTTACTAAGTTCAGTATCCATTTCTAATGCTTTTAGCCCTTGTTTTGACCGTTCAGCATTTGTCAATGCAACAACTTCTTTTTCAAATGCACTGATTTCAGAATTCACAGCTTCCTTAGGAGCCGCTTCTTCTTTAGTTGTTTCTTGTTTTGCCGGTTCTTGTGTTGTAGTTGTTTCAGGTGTTTCTTCTTTTACCGGTGCTTTTACTTCTTCTTTCACTGGTGCTTTAACTTCTTCTTTCACTGGTGCTTTTGCTTCTTCTTTCACTGGCGCTTTTACTTCTTCTTTAACTGGTGCCTTAACTTCTTCTTTCACTGGTGCTTTTGCTTCTTCTTTCACTGGTGCCTTAACTTCTTCTTTCACTGGTGCTTTTACAGATGGTTCTTCTGCTTTTACTGTTTGTTCTTGTGCTTTTACTTTTTTCATTACTTTAGTGATTGTTTCTTCTGGTGATACGTTGAATTGATGTACAAGAACTTTAAACTGTTCCGGTGAAAATGTTTTAGTAGTTTTTGCAAAATATTGTTCGATCAACTTTTGCATTTCTTGATTCGTTGCATTCTGGATGCAGATTGACTTGTATTCTTTGTTTACACTAGCAGCCTCAGTTGTTTGAGCCCCAGTTCCTGTAAAGATTAGAGCAGCTGCTGCTGCAACAGTAATGATTACTTTTTTCATTTAAAATTCCTCCTTGTTTCTAGTAGCCTTGCCTCTGAAACTATCATAGCATGGCTTTTTCTGTAACATTTGGACCAAGAATTCCCTAGAAAACAAGAATAAAATCTTTCGCTTCTTCCTCTGAAAAATGAGGCGAGAAATCCGCTGTTTATCCAATTTTTATGTAAAAGTAGCTTGTTCAATAAATAATCTTGCCGATTGTCAATGGTAGTTGCCACCTATAGAAGAAATAAACAACCAGTATTCTAGTATTGACAACTCTTAAACTAGCTTTCTTATGTAACAGATTTTACGTATATATTACGACTATTAAAAATTATTAACGAGATAAATGAACATAAAAAAAAACACTTCGCGAAGGTTGTTCCGCAAAGTGTCATGCTTGATTAATGATGCTCTGAACTGTCGTGTTCACTCGAATCCTTGTCTTTCTCCATATTCTCCATTTGACTGTTGCCGCCATCTTCCGGGTCACTTGGCTTGCCGACGATAAATTCCTTTTTCGGCATACTGTGCATTCCGCGGGCAGTCACATGTGCGTATACATAATAAGTTCCCTCTTGGTCAAATGTTTTTTCTATTTTATAACTGCCATCCTTATTATGTTTGGCAGCTATCATTTCGTGCTGTTCATCTTTTGACCGCCATATTTCAAATTTCACTTCATCTGCATCCGCAACGGCTTCATCCCCTTGGCTGACCCTGGCATCAAACGTAATGGATTGATTTACCTCACTTTTATCAGGAGTTAGTGAAAGTTCAACTTCTAACAGCTTTGGAATTTCCGTTTCTTGGGTATCTTCTTTTCCACAGCCTGCGATAATGGCAGTTACTGCTAGCAGTATAAATAAAACTCGTTTCATCATCATCATTCCTCTTTCCTGCTCTATTAGCTTACACTCGGAAAAGACAGCCGTACGGTTGTACCTTTTCCTACTTCACTTTCAATTGTAGCTGTGCCTTTTTGAAGAACAACCATTTGCTTTACAATGGCTAAGCCTAATCCTGTTCCACCGTCATACCTGCTTCGTGCCTTATTTACTCGATAAAAACGGTCCATAACGTGCGGGATATCTTCTTTAGGAATCCCAACGCCTGAATCTTTAATCTTCAGGACTACCTGTTCACTCTCACTGGTTAGCTGGACATCGATTACACCGCCAGAAGGGGAATACTTCATTGCATTGTCCAATACATTATAAAGGATTTGCTTTAGCTGACTTTCATCCGCAATAATAATTGAATCTGGGTCAAGGGATAAGGAGAGGCTAAGTCCGCTTTCCTCCATCTTCAAAGAATACTGCTCAAAGAAATCTTCTAAAAATTGCGCTAAGGCAACGGGCACCTGATTAACAAGTTTTTCATTGTTCATTTTTGCTAAATCCATTAAGTTTGTAACAAGTTTTTCTAAACGATTGCTTTCAGACAAAATAAGCGTAAGGTATTTATCTTGATCTTCAGCTTTCACTACATCATCGAGAATGGCTTGCGTATAGCCGGTCACATAACTCAAGGGTGTTCTTAACTCGTGTGAAACGTTCTCAATGAATTCCCTTTTTTTCGCTTCTTCTTGATAAATGGAACTGGCCATTTCATTAAACGCTGCAGCGAGGTTTCCTATTTCATCTCTGCTGTTTACCTTCACTTTTATAGAATAATCACCATTTGATACTTTTTTGGCCGCTTCCTCTATTTCTTTTATCGGTTTATACAGCCGTTTTAGCCACTTTGTACCAAGAAAAATAGCAGCGATGACAAAGATAAGAGCCGCTGCCAGCCATTTATACGCAAACTCTTGTAAAACTTCTTTTATCGAATCGACTGTAACATATGTATAAATGATTCCCTCAAGTCTTCCCTCATCGACAAGCGGCGTAACCGCAGCGACTATTTTACGATTAAACCGTTCTTCATATTCCTCTTTTTGAATCACTTCTCCATTAATTAATTGCTGTCTTTCTTCCTCAGATATAAGGGAATCATAATCGATTTCGAAGGGTAGACAGGCACTTAACTCTCGAGGGTTGCTGACAATAAAAATTTCACTGTCTATTTTTGTATTTAACCATTCTATCTGCTCTTTATATGCTTCAGAAATTTCTCCGCCTTGATACTCTGCAGCAAGCTTGCCAGCAACTTCGACCATATTCGTCTTTAACTTTTCAACATATAAGTGCTTATAATAATACTGTGACAGGGAGTATGCAAATACGATGGAGAAAACAATAGTTATCAGAATCGTGATCCACAGTTTAAAGGATAGAGAAAAGAAATTACGCTTCATATTCTTCTTCAATCTTATAACCGATTCCCCAGACAGTTTGAATATAATCTGCACTTTTTAACTTCATCCGTAGTGTCTTAATATGCGTGTCAACCGTTCTCAAAGAACCTTCATAACTCACGCCCCAAACATGAGCAAGCAACTGTTCTCGGCTCAACGCCTGTTTTTTATTTGTGATGAGGTAAATCAGCAATTCGTACTCCTTTAATGTCAGATTAACTGCATTTCCTCCAATCGCTGCCGTTCTCGATCTTAAATTCATCTTAATTTTTCCTAAAGAAATGGTTTCATTTTCTCTTTGTTGTTTTTTCCCACTGCGGCGCAGGACTGCTTCGACCCTTGCCACTAGCTCGCCCGGATGAAAGGGTTTTACAACAAAGTCATCGGCGCCTAGTTTAAGTCCCTTTACTTTGTCCCATTCTGCGCCCTTAGCACTGACAAATATAACAGGAAGATCCCATTTTTGATGAATTTTTTCACATACAGTAAATCCATTGTCACCAGGCATCATAATATCTAAGAGAATCAAATCGACCTCATGTTTTTCCAATAAGGAAATGGCCTGCTTACCATCAGGTGCTTGGAGACAGTGATAGCCTGAATTAAGTAAATACATTTCCATCAAGGTCCGCATATTTTCTTCATCGTCAACGATCAAAACGGTACAATTCTTCATTTCCTCTACTCCCTAATCATCAATTGAAATGGACCCTTGCCAGTTTTTACAGTGGACAGCACCTTTCCTGATGTAGAATTGACTACATACAGTTCATTACTATCATAGCCTGCCACTAATAAATCACCATTAAATAGCTTCATTTCAAAGGGATTTGCTCCAATAATGGAACTTGCTGTCTGCTCATAGCTGTGATTGAATGTATAAATCATGCTGCTGCCATGACTGGCTATAAAAATTCCATCCTCATTTTCTATAAACTTAATAGGCATGGTAGGAGCTTTCAATGTTTTTATCAGTTTTCCTGATTGCGTAGAATAGATATGAATTGTATCTTCCACCTCACTGCCGCTTCCGTGGCCGCCTATCCAGATTTCAGATTCTTTTTCTCTCAATAAGCCGCCTGATGACGAAGATGGAATCTCAATTTCTTTCTCGACCTTCATGCTGGACGTGTTAAGTACCGACAATTTAGCATCACCAAAATTAATAACATACAGCCTTTCACCACTTTTATCTGTAATTAAAGATTGGGGCTGCTTACCGACCTTCACTTTTTTTTCAATTTCGCCGGTCGATGCTAAAAAATAGACCTCGTTGGACTCTTGATTGACAGCTGCCAGTTCACCTGTCTGTAACTGAGTCATGCTCACAATACCGCGTCCCACATTCCAGCTCTCCAGCTTTTTTCCTAGACTCAGGGAATAAACACTGATTTTCTCCATGTCCTTCCCATAGATGAGCATCGTATCTCCGTCATCTACTAACAGCCCGCCTAGAAATGGATCTGATAGATCCCATTGTGCAAACTTCTGATACTGCTTATCTATAAAACTAATGGTTGTATCTTTTAAGTTAAGTGTTGCTGCAAATGATTGATTGGCAGGGATCTTAGAATAGGATTCTTCACTGCAGCCCGTTACAAACAATAGCAGCAGCACAATGAATGCTTGTTTCATCTCTTATCCCCTCTGTTCTCTATACTAACCAGAATTGTATACTCTTTCTGTGAAGATTGTGTGAATTTAATAAAAGAAATTACATTATTACCCTATGTTAACTGTTCCATTTCAGAAAGATACACAATGGTTAACGCGTGTATTTTATCGGTGGATAGGTCAGATTCCGCCAGTCTTTTCATACTATAATAAAATTTTTCGAATACTGATTTTCGTAAACGGGGATGAGTATTTTCATCAAGAAGCTCTCTACGAATCAATTCTGAAAGGGTTCCTTCTTTATCCTGTTGGTGTACAGGTTGAACACTTCGGTTATTCCATATGCTTAAATAAGCCTGTAGGAGCTTCTCAGAGGTATCATTTTCAATCATTGTATCCCCTTCTTTCTTTTACATAAATTGGTGAAAAAGAGACATCCTATTCTATAAAACGAAAGGAGTGAATTACATGTCCCAAGTATATCGATGCCCTAACTGTAAAACGAATAAAACGCGCTTTAATCTCATTCAACAAATGGCTACCTCAGTCAAAATGGATCCAAATACAGGTGACGTTGTCGAGGAATATACCAATGAGACACTTGATGCCTTTCATCTTCCTTATCAAGGTCCAGAAGTCCGAGTGCAATGTGCCGCCTGCGGTTTAATTGAAGACGAAAAAACATTCGCTGCGTTCGGTGACATGAACACGAACTGACCGTTTTTAGTATAAAGCTTATTTATGAAGAAAGGTAGACAAAAAACAACACCATTCCACTTCGGGAAAGGTGTTGTTTTTCCAATTTCATCTACTTTTCTTCATTAAGAGCCTTTTTCGCGGTGTCTATCGCGATTGGGATTGCTTTGCCTTCGTCATTCCCGTCATCAAGCAACGCATTAGCAATTTCGATTGCCTTCATTCTGACATCTTCGTCTAAATTTTTCATAGCGGGTGGATAATCATTTTTTGACCAGGGCAAATCATTACCTCCTTATTGATAATGAATTGTCTTATTTTTACCCGTTACGAGAAAAAGAAAACGTATTATTGTTTCTCTAGGGCCATTAGTTGATCATGAATCAGCCCTTCATCCAATTCTTCGCCAATAATCACCATATTTAAAGGCATTTTCATCATTTCATTCATAAACAACGGCATCCCATAGGAATATTGAAAAAGACAGGGATAAGGAGAATGTGTAAAGGAAACATAGCCCTTCATTCGGTATACCGTTTCTGGAAGACTTCTGAGCCAGTCTTCAAATTCATTTTGATCTACCTGATTTGTAAATGTATGGACAATCGCTTGTAGATGTAGATGATTATGGACGTCCAGTTTTTGGTGAATACCCTTTGCTTTCATTTTCAACTTTCGAATGCTTGCTAAAGATACTTTTGCTTGAGTAGTCAAAAGGATGACTGCACCAGAATTAATGGCTTGCACAGAGTATAGAAGTTGACTGGCTTCCATTTCAGTGACTAAATCCTGCTTATTCAATAAAATAAAGTCAGCATGCTGAATTTGTTCAACCAGCAGGTGACGGAGCTGTGGGGAGAGTTCACTCCGATCCTTCCAGCGCAGCAAATCTAAAACCGTGATGATTCCTTTATATTCAAGACGTTCAGCAAATAATGGGGACATAATTCCGTCCAGTACTTCAACAGGATGTGCTGCACCAGTCGTTTCAATGTAGATCGCATCTAAATCCTCAATCAGTAATTCTTGGAGCTGTGCCTCAAGCTTGTCCTGAATGGTACAGCAAATACAGCCGCCAATTAATTCTTTAATAGGGACTTCATCACCTAGAATTGAAGTATCAACAGAGACACTACCCAGTTCATTCATTAATACTGCGGTTTTTCTGCCGGCCTCATTTTCTTGATTAATAATTTGTTTCAACAGGGTTGTTTTGCCGCTTCCAAGAAAGCCCCCTAAAATATATATTTCCGTTCTTTTTGTCATTTTTATAACTCCCATTTACAATAGTCTTCTTATGAGTGTATCATATGATAAACACATCATATCATGTTAAATTCCTTTTATAAAAGGATAGCTTAACTATACATATCCCAGTAAGGCATCTGGAGATTTCAAATAGGAGAATACTATATGTCAATTGGACACGTACCAGCGGATCTCGAATTTACAGATATTCTTGAACACATTGATGAGACCATAATTATTGCAGATCTTTCTCATACAATCATTTGGATGAACGAGGCTGCAGTAAAAACCTTAGGTCCGTTGTATCCTTTATTTGGTGTTGCAGAGAATGAAAATCTAATCGGAAAGCATATGGACTTTTTTCATAGCCATCCAGCGCATCAAAAAAAAATTATGCATGAATTAAATCATACACACCGTACAGTGATTACCATTAAAAATTCCTATGTAGCTGAAACAGTTATTGCGCCTATCTATAATAAGCAACAAGTAAAACAAGGGTATATCCTTATGCTTTTGGATGTAACAGAAAAAGCCCAACAGGAAAAAGAAAAAGAGCAAACCATTGCTCTATTATCTACTCCCATTCTTAAAATATGGGATTCAGTACTCGCCATACCCATTTTAGGAAATCTTACGAACGAGCGTGCAGATCGGTTACTTGAAACGATCTTAAAAAAATGTGTGGAAGAAAGAGCCGAATTTTTCCTGCTCGATCTTTCATCATTGTCCAAAATTGATGAAAGCAGCGGCTATTATATTAATAAAATAGGTCAGTCCTTACGGTTAATTGGAACTGAGTGCTTTGTTGTAGGTGTTTCTCCATCGCTGGCATCGTCGATTTCAAAGTCTAATTTCCATTGGACAACTTATTTGCATGTTCAGCAGGCTATTCAGGAAATCATGACTCGTCGAGGAGTCTCTTTCTCCTATACCACCTAAAGTCTAAAGGCGTCCTAGGAAGGACGCCTTTTTGTATTTATGTAGGTGCTTCTCATCGTGTACGTCCTCGTTTTATCTGCTGTTTGTTTTCGGTCTAGAGGTATTGATTTTAATAGGAGACCGATTATTACCGAATTCAGTAGTCGCTGCTTTTTTCACCGTATTCGTCACTGCGTGGATAGCTTCCCCCACATCTTGAGCAGAATCGAGCAGCGGGTCTACCGCCTTCATTTTACTTTTAACATCTACCGTTATCTCGTTGGCTGTTCGAAGGAGTTGCTTGGATTCGTCTGAAAGATCGTGGATAGCGTTTCTGACATCTGCTAATGTTTTATTCGCTTCTCCTAAAGTAGTCATCCCTTTTTGAAGAGTCGTAATTAAATAGACAACTAACCAAATAAAAGCAAGCGCGATCGCTGCGACACTATATTGAATAATCATGTTTTGCTCCCCCTCAGTATTAAAATCGTTGCACTATACACAGTAGAAAACAATGATGAATTCCCGGGGTGTCTAGACATGGTTTTATTTTAGTTTTATATGGACTCCCTCTTGCTGTACCAATGGAGCTGATGGCTTTGATGGAACTGTCGGTGTACTTGGTACACTTGTTGAATCTGACGGAGTCTTCCCGCTCTTACTAGCTTCCTTAATCGAATGAGTCACATTATGAATCATCTCTCCAACATCCTGTGCAGATTCTAATAACGGATCGACATTTCTAATTTTCCCCTTAACATCAACGGTAATTTGATTGGCGGTATGAATTAATTGTTTCGACTCCTCTGTTAATCCATGAACGGCATTTCTAACTTCAGCGAGTGTCTTATTGGTTTCTTCGAGTGTCCCCATCCCCTTTTGCAGTGTCTGGTTTAGCGTATAAATTAAATAGACTACTGCCCCTGATATCGTGCCAATACTTATTTTTTTTAACATGTCCTACCCACTCCTCTCCATAAAAAGTATGCAAAAGAGGCTGATTTGATTCCCTGTAAGCAAAAAAAAAACAGCACCATTAGTAGAATGGAACTGCCTGTAACCCTTATAAAGGAGTGGTTTCTATGCCATACTGATCAGCCAGCTCCATTAGCTTCTCTTCATATTCCTGGTATTGCTCTTGAGATTGTTGAAAATCATTTTGGGCTTCTTGAGCAAGACTTTGGTCGTTTGTTTCGATGGCTTTCACATCTTTAGTTAACGCTGCGGTCTCACTATTTAAATAGCCGAGAAATAGTTTATGTACATCTACAATAGACTGTGATTTCGGATCAATCGCTTTTGCTTCATTGACCTTTTTCGCGAATTTTGGATTATAATCATCTTCCAGATAGCTCAAAGCTGCATCACTATCCGTTTCCTCCATATATTTAGTCCTATATTCTTCATCAAGAGAATTCATTTCCATAATCACTTCATTAACTGTCACCATATAGGAGGCTAATTCAGCTGCTACTGGATCTGAAGTCGTTTCCTTTTCTTTAGTTGTTCCGTCCGTTGCTGTTGTATCCGTACTTTCATCTGCTATGACTTCCTTTGTTTCTTCTGTATTCTCTTTTGCTTCTTTCTCTTGGCAGCCTGTTAACATCAAGAATGCCGCTCCTGTCAATAACCATATTTTTCTGTTCATCACTACGATACATCCTCCTTAATCCATTACCACCTAACAAAGAACTCCTTCCCTCTAATTAGAAAAATAAAACATTTAAGGAACATGGTTACACTTTACTTCTACTCTTGAAAGTTTGTTCCGTTCTACGAAATTCAATGAGCAAAAAGGTCTAATGCTTTTATTCTTTTTACTGCTTCTCTCAGCCTGTCTTCAGAACAAAGCAGTCCAACTCTCACGTAGCCCTCGCCGAATTCTCCAAACCCATTCCCTGCAGCAACTGCTACGTGTGCTTTCCTGAGAAGAAGATCAGCGAATAGCTCTGAAGTATAAGGCTTAGGAACTTTTAACCAAGCAAAAAAAGATCCTGCTGGTGCAGTTACGTTCCAGCCAAGTGATTGTAGTCCATCGATTAATACCTCGCGCCTGGCTTGGTAACGATCTATCATTTCCACCACACATGTTTGTGAGTCAAGTAGTGCAGCGGCGGCTGCTTCCTGAATAGCAGGAAACAAACTAACATATAAATGATCCTGCAGTAGATTAATAGCTTCAATAACGCTTTTATTGCCTACAGCAAAGCCGACACGCCACCCAGCCATATTATATGTTTTTGATAATGTATAAATTTCAATACCGATTTCTTTTGCTCCAGGGGTTTGAAGAAAGCTGAGCGGTTTATTTCCATCAAATCCTATCGCACCATAGGCAAAGTCATGAACCACACAAATAGAGTGTTTCTTTGCTAATTTCACAGTTCGTTCAAAAAAGTCGGAAGTGGCTGCTGCACCGGTAGGATTATTGGGATAATTTAAATACATCAGCTTAGCAAGATTCAACGTTTCTACTGAAAGAGCCTGATAATCCGGGAGGTACTGTTTCTCTTCCAGAAGAGGCATAATTGCCGTATTCACTTGGGCCAGCATGATTCCAGATAGATAATCCGGGTACCCTGGGTCTGGGACGAGTACGGTATCACCGGGGTTTAACAGGCATTGCGGAAGCTGCACCAATCCTGCCTTCCCTCCGAATAAGATGGCTACCTCTGACTCCGCATCAAGCTCGACTCCATATTCTCTTTGATAATAAGCTGCAGCCGCCTCTTTTAAATACGGGTATCCTCTAAACGGGGAGTACTTATGGTTCTTAGGATTCTTGACCGCTTGCTGAAGCTTTGCGACAATATGAGGAGGAGTTGGTTAATCAGGATTTCCTTGTCCTAGATTAATGACATCATGACCTTTTGCCTTTTCAGCTTCTACTTGAGCCGCAAGTGAGGCAAAGAATTGTTTGGGAAGCGAGTTTAGTAAGTTCGATTTAATAAAGTCAACCATATAAGCACCTTCTCTGAAATTTTTATGTAACAAGTTTACTAGAAATGAGGGATGATCATGAAATGGAAAATCGCCTGCATTCAAATGGACATTGTTTTTGGTAACCCAGAAGAAAACTATCAACGAATAAGGCATCAAATAACAATGGCTGCAGCATCAAAACCTGATATTGTCGTCCTCCCCGAGCTTTGGACTACTGGTTATGACCTGACGAGACTAGATGAATTAGCCGATCATGAAGCGGATCGAACCATTCGTTTTTTACAGGAATGTGCATTAGCTCATTCCATCCATCTTGTCGGTGGATCTGTTGCTCGGTCTACACCGGAGGGCATATATAATACCCTCATTATTGTTTCCAACAAAGGAAAAGTAGTTAAATTGTATGACAAACTTCATTTGTTTCAATTAATGAATGAGCATCATTTTCTATTGCCTGGACAGAAAGATGGTGCCTTCACTTTGGATGGACAACACTGTGCCGGGTTCATTTGTTACGACATTCGTTTTCCTGAATGGCTTCGTGTTCATTCAGCTGGCGGAGCTGGTGTCCTATTTATTGCTGCAGAATGGCCGGAACCTCGGATTTCTCATTGGCGCGCGTTATTGATTAGCCGAGCAATTGAAAACCAGGCCTATATTGTTGCTGTCAACAGAGTTGGGTCAGATCCTGCAAATAAATTTGGCGGACACTCTATGGTCATCAACCCCTGGGGAGAAATTATCGCTGAAGCCGGAGAACAGGAAGAAATACTTTTAGCAGCGATTGACCTAGAAATCATCGATCGTGTGCGAAAACAAATACCTGTTTTTCAGGACAGAAGACCAGAATTTTATTAATAAATCAAATAATTCGATTATTTCTGTATTTACTATATCATGATTTTCTGCCTTGAACTCAAAGTCCCTTTCTAAGGAAGTAAAAAAAACAGGCTGCATAAGCAATTAATTGCTTGTGCAGCCTGTTTAGGTTAGTTGATTTCTTTTTCTAAAATGCTTTCTGCTTTTTTCACTTGCGTATCATTATTGAGAATTTTATCACGCAGCATTTCCATTAATGCTAACGTGGTCTCCCCTTCTAATACACCAGTTACTTTAAGATTTTTTTCTTTTTGAAGGTCAGAAACAGCTTTTTTAGTTGCTTCATCGTAAAAACCATCCGCTTTACCAGGGTCGAATCCGGTTGCTTCAAGCATTTGTTCTGCTGTTTTAATCTCAGTAGAAGTATCTGATTCCTTCATCTTTTTATCTGGAGAAATATACGCAAGGCTGGCATATTTCGGTAATGATACTTTCACATCAGGCTCGATGCCTTTACCATGAATCCAATTACCATCTGGTGTCAGCCATTTGTATGCAGTGAATTTAAAATTAGAACCATCATCATATTCATCTGCAGTTTGGACTGTCCCCTTACCAAATGATTTCTCACCAACCAATTGAATGTCAGCTGACTCACTTACAGCTGCAGCGACAATTTCAGATGCGCTGGCACTACCGCCGTCAATTAAGACAACGACAGGTTTATCAAAAACAGTTTTATTATCTGATTTTGTAATTTCTTTTTGACCGGCACGATTTTCTACCTGGTAAATATTCTCACCCTTAGGAACAAAGAGGCTGGCAATTTCCTGTGCTTTGTTTAATAAGCCGCCTGGATTTCCACGAAGATCAAGAATAACTCCCTTCATACCCTTTTCTTCCATCTCAGATAGTGCTGTTTTTAACTCTGCTGTCGTGTTATCAGAGAAACTCGTAACCTGTATTTTTGCAATTTTACTTGGAAGCAATTCTGCATATACAGTTTCAATCGGAATCGTATCTCGAACAATCGTAACTTTTAGAGGATCTGATGTTCCGCGGGATATCATCAACTCTACCTTTGTCCCTTTTTTTCCTCGAATTTTCATAACCGCTTCAGTTGAGCTCAACCCTTCTAGACTGTCTCCATCAACGCTCAAAATAATATCATTTGGCTTAATCCCAGCCTTTTCTGCTGGAGCGCCCTTAATCGGTGATACGACCATGATTTGTTTATCATGTTCTTGGATTTCAGCACCAATTCCCTCAAACGAAGATGAAATGCTTTCATTAAAGCTCTTAGCTTCCTCTTCATCCATATAAGTAGAATACGGATCATCCAATGCTTGAATCATGCCATTGATTGCCCCATCAACAAGCTCATTATCATCGACATCTTTATAGAAGTTCTTTTTCAGGGTATCGTATGTATCATACAACTTTTGGAATTCCGCATGTTCTGTTTCTTCAACAGGTGCTAGGGACTCTACCTTTTCATCGCCAAAGGTTAAGGCGATTGTGGTTATACCTGCTGTTAAGAAAACAATTAAAAATATCCCCATAATAAACGGAAACTTTTTCATTTTAATCAATTTATTTTCTGTTTTCGGTTCTTGCTTATTATGATCTTCCTCCACTAATTGTTCACCACTTTCATGTATCCTATCTCCTAAATGAATATTTAGGAATGTTTTATCTATTTTATCAGGTTTACACCGAAACGAAAATAAAAAGTATGTCTAACGAGTAAGAACCTAGTGAAAATCATATCTAAAAATCCCTATATTTAAGCCTGTATCAATGAAGATACAGGCTTACCTTTTTATTCTTGTATGGCTGCTTCGAGTGCTACTTCAATCATTTCACCAAACGTTGATTGACGTTCTTGTGAAGTTGTCTCTTCACCAGTTAGAAGATGATCACTTATGGTTAGAATAGACAGCGCCTGACGATCAAACTTCGCTGCGATGGTATATAGTGCAGCGGATTCCATCTCGATTGCAAGAATCTTATATTTAGCCCATTTTTCAAGCTCGCTGTTGTCATTATAGAACTGATCGGCTGTAAAAACGTTTCCAACTTTCAGCTTCAATCCTTTTTTCAATCCAGCTTCATAGGACTTTAATAATAAATCAAAGTCAGCAGTCGGTGCATAATCCACGCCGCCAAAAGTCAGACGATTCATTTGAGAGTCTGTTGATGCACTCATTGCCAAAATCACATCACGAACTTTAACATCCTTTTGAATAGCACCTGCTGTTCCTACACGAATCAGCTTTTGAACATTATAGCTGCTAATTAATTCGTTCACATAAATAGAAATCGAAGGAACACCCATGCCTGTACCTTGTACAGAAATACGTTTACCTTTATAGGTTCCAGTATAACCAAACATGTTTCTAACATCATTATATTGAACTGCATCTTCTAAGAACGTTTCCGCAATATATTTAGCCCGCAGCGGGTCTCCTGGTAATAATACCGTATCCGCAATTTCATTTTCTTTTGCATTAATATGTACACTCATTTAAATTTCCTCCTTAAAAAGACTGTGAAATATTGACACAGTTTACTATACCATACTGACCATCCTAAAGGGAACCATCCACAAAAACACGGTATTTATTCCATGAAAAAACGACGGGGGTGTCCGTCGTTTCTTAACGCTTATGGGTGTGCAGGGTCCGTTGTTACCGGGCGTTTATTCATCCGTCTCTTCATCGATGATACACTTCTCCAATAAATAGTCGAATGTGATATCTGCAAGATCTTCGAGTTCAGATTCAGCCGGAATATATCCCCGTTTCATCAGCTCTTGATAGAAAAATTCTGCAATTTCTTCCGTATCAATAAAAACCTCAATCTCCCGCATATCATCGCCCCCTTGTTACAGGTGTATGAACAGCTTTAGACAATTATGCCTGTATTCCAGCTGTCATCAGGTTTCGGCCTATATTCTACTGTCAATTTGCTAACTTTTTATTTGAATAGAGTTCACTCGCCGTTTTTTTTATCTTCACCATGGCAACGCTCATCACATGTTTATAGTCCTCATCGCCAAAGAGAGTGAATAGAATTTGATAGTCATTGTATAAATCGAGCAGGCCATCGATCAGCTGTTTTTTTTCCTCCATATTTTTTCGCCTTTCCCCTTCTGTTATAGCAGGTTTTTTTGATAAGGCGTCAGGATCAAGAACCACATTTTTCTTTGGGCTGCTAGCATGCATTCCCATATTTTTTATGAAGCTTTCTGCTTTTTCAGCATCTGCTATCAATTCCATTTCTTCTTCATGTGTTTCCAGCCACTCGCCATCGGAAATCCGTGAAAGTTCATAGATGACATCTTCCCATGCATGCTCTTGGTAACGCCAGATCTCAGTACGAAATCCGATAACCTTAAAATAGTCCTGCTCATATCCCTCTACCTTTACCAAATCTCCAAAGATAAACTTATACTCAATATCGATTTGTTCGGCTTCAGTATGAATTTCACCCTCATATTCAAAGATATGCTGCAAAGTCGTTTCTAAATATAACCCTTCGCTATGGTTAACTTCATAAATAAATACTCCATCCAAATACTTAACATCTGTTATATTCCCTACTGTGCCGTACATTGAAATGACGACTGTGTCGCCTTTCTTAAATTTCGGCTGTTTTTTTTTCCCCATAAGAGACATCCCCTCAACATAGGTCCTAAATGTTTATTACTAAAGTATATGCATATCCAAGCCATATGGTTAAGAAACATTGAGGATATATGATAAATCCCGCGCGGAAATATGGAGGAGTCGAACATGTATCTCAAGAAGACCTATTTTCAGGGATGATTAATGAAGAAACGCGGGTAATCAATAATATCGTTAGAGACTTTCTTGATAAATTTCCCACGCTTCGTCAAAGACGGCCATATTCGGTAAATAACTTCCGTTCATTTCAAGGTATCTGCTCACTTCATCATAATCAGTTGATTGTTTTGGAAACTCGTGATCTTTAAAGGCTTCATTGGCAAATCTAGTGATTTCATCTATAATTTTCGGTTGTCTGTATGTCATCAAAAACAAATAAAAAGGTTTCATGGTTCCTCCTATATATAATGCGTCATTTATTGTGTACTAAATATAACGAAAGTTCCGGAAGACGTCAAAAAACAACACAAAAAACGCACCATTATAGGTGCGCCAATTTAAGATAACTGTTCAATTCGTCCAACGGCCTGTTTTCGCCATTTCCAGCAAGGCCCATATTACATTAAACATTAAGAGTGCAATCGTAATCGGGATGGCGTGCAGCCATGATCTACCGTATTTCCTATTGATGACTGCTACGAAGTATCCACAGCTAAATAAGCCACACATCGCCGCTATCATCATGATTGTTAATGCCCAGTACATTGTCCTCTCCCCTTTACCCCTTACTCACTTTATTGTAAGTGAACCACCTTGAGCAGCGATGGAGAAGAATGAACATTTCGTGAATAATTGGAGACTACTATCTGATTTCATTATGTGTGAACTGGCTGCTGTACAATTGATTATAAAAACCATTCTTCGATAGAAGTTCCTGATGGGTCCCACTTTCAATGATTTCTCCGTGGTCAATAACTAAAATTCGATCGGCATTCTCAACTGTTTTTAAGCGATGGGCAATCACAAAACTTGTCCGTCCTTCTGTTAATCGATTCAAGCCTTTTTGGATTTCTATTTCCGTTCTCGTATCAATACTCGATGTCGCTTCATCCAAAATCAAAATATCTGAATCTGCTAAGATGATTCGCGCTATCGCAATTAATTGACGTTGTCCCTGACTTAAATTGGACCCGCTGGACGTGATGATTGTTTGATATTGGTTAGGTAAATGCTTGATGTATCCATGGGCTGAAGCCAATTTCGCCGCTGCGATGACTTCTTCATCACTTGCTTCTAAACGGCCATAACGAATATTCTCCATGATCGTCCCGGAAAAGATAAAGGTGTCCTGAAGTACAATGCCTACTTTTTTCCTGATTGCACTGATTTTATACTCCTTAATTGACGTATCATCAATTCTTATCTCCCCTGAATTACTATCATAAAACCTCATTAACAGATTAATTATAGTCGTTTTACCTGAACCAGTTGGACCTACCAAGGCAACTTTTTCTCCTGCTTTTACATGAAAATTAATATTTTTCAAGATGGTTTTATGATCGTCATAGCCAAAGTACACATTAGTAAATTCTACATTCCCTTTTAAGGAGTCTATGTCTTTTGCGTTTTCCTGATCCTCTATATCCGGAGTTTCATCCATAATTTCAAAAACCCGTTCAGCACCAGCTATGGCAGACTGAAACATATTTAATAGACTTGATAACTGGTTAATGGGCCGAAAGAATTGACGGGAATAGGCGACAAAAGCTGCGATAATCCCTACCGTTGCACTACCTTGAAGCGTCATAAATGCACCTGTTCCAATTACTAATCCAAGCCCCAAATTATTAATAAAGTTGTTGATTGGACCGAGAAATCCTGAAACGGTATCTGCTGCAATGCTAGAGGTACGTAGTCTTTCATTGACCACAGAGAATTCAGTAAACATCTTCTCTTCTTTTCCAAAAAGTGAAATGACTTCGTTCCCCGATATGGACTCTTCAATAAAACCATTCAACTCACCCAAATCCCGCTGGCGTTTAATGAAGTTACTGCTGCTGTATGTAATGATTTTCTTGGTCGAATAGACCATCACAGGGATAATCAGCAGTGTCACAATAGCCAGCACCCAATTTAGTGAAAACATGGCGATGGTCACCCCAGCGACCATTAAGATGGACGAAAATAATTGAATGACACTTTGGCTGAGTGCATTGTTCAAGCTGTCGATATCATTTGTTACCCGGCTCATCAAATCACCATGTGAATGTTTATCAAAAAACTTGATCGATAATGTCTGAAGTTTGGTAAATAAATCTTGGCGTATGTTCCGAATTGTCTGTAAGGAAACTCGAACCATCAAATAAGTTTGCAGCCAAGTAAATATGGATGATGCCGTATAGACTACAGCAAGAATGATTAAATACCGAAATGTGCCTGCCATATCTTTTGGAAGAATGTATTGATCAATAATTAGTCCAATTAAATAAGGTCCAAGTAACCCTAATAATGTAGAGATGATGACAAAGATAATGGTTGCAATCAGTGCTGCCTTTTCCTTCGCCATATACCGCCATATCCGCTTCATGGTTTGTTTTTTATCCTTTGCTTTAACGACCGGACCGCCAAAACCTCTTGGTCCGCGAGCACGACCAATTACATCCGGAGCCTGCATAGTCGTTTTACTCATAGGAGACCTCCTCCTTCCCGTTTTGTGTGGCAAAGATATCCCGATAAATGCTGCTTTCAGCGAGTAAATCTTCATGGTTTCCTTTTGCTGCAACCATTCCATCATCTATAACGAGAATCTGATCAGCATCAATTAGGGATGAAATTTTGGCAGAGACGATGAACACCGTGGTATCCGGATGATTTTGTTTTATTGCCTGTTGCACCGCTGCTTCTGATATGGCATCAATGGCTGATGTTGAATCATCTAAAATCAATATTTGAGGTTCACGAATAAAGGCCCGAGCCATTGATAAACGCTGTTTTTGCCCGCCAGACAGATTCGTTGCGTCTTGCATGATTTCATGATTATATGTATCTTCAAATCGTTCAATAAATTCCAGTGCAGACGCAGACCGTGCTGCCTGTTCCATTTCTACATTTGTTGCCTGTTCTTTCCCAAAAAATAAATTCTCTTCAATGCTTCCAGAAAACAGCGTGGCATTTTGCGGCACAAAACCAATCGCCTTACGCAGTTTGTCTAAAGGGTATTCCTTAATGTTTACGCCATCAATAAGAATCGCTCCAGAATCAGGGTCATATAGACGGGGAATCAATTTTACGAGTGTTGATTTCCCACAGCCTGTGGACCCAATAATACCGATTTTCTCACCTGATTTGGCTGCAAATGATATATTCTTCAACACATATTCTCCATTTTTACTATAACTGAAATTGACATCTTTGAATTCCACCTCACCTCGAATACCAGGCAGTGAAGCAGGATTTGCAGGTTCTGTGATATCAATGTTTGTATCAAGCACCTGTCCAATCCGATCCGCTGATGTGAAGGAACGAGTTATTTGCATCAATACATTGCTGCTTGACATCAACCCATTCATCATAATATTCAGGTAATTAATAAACGCTAAAATCACACCAATTTGAAGAGCACCTGCATTAACTTTTATTGCTCCCATCCAGATCCCCGCAACCATGCCGATGTTCACCACGAACAAGATTATTGGCATTAGAGAAAGAATAACTTGCTCGGCTGAGAGATTTCTCTCCATTAAGAAATCATTCATACTTTTAAACTGTTTTTTTTCATACTCCTCATGATTAAATGCTTTTATGACACGAATCCCTGCCAATGTCTCCTGAAGCTTTATATTAATCCGGTCCATCCCTTGTTGCACTTTTATAAATAATTTTCCCGATCTAGAAGAAAAATAATAAATACAAACAATAAGAATCGGGATCGTAAGGAGTAATACAGGGAATAACTCACGAGCAGTCAACCAGACAATAACGACAGATCCGATAAACATTAACGGTCCTCGCACAAAAATCCGCAAGATCATCATGACTGCCTGCTGAACGGCTGCAATATCGTTCGTCACGATGGTGATTAATTTCCCAGTACCAAAAGTATCTGTATTTTGGTTAGAGAATTGTTTTGTTTTCCTGAACACATCCCGGCGTATATCTGCTGCGAAATTTACAGCTGCCTTCGTACTATAAATCGAACTTCCCACCCCGCCGATTAATCCAACAAAAGCAGTCAATAACATGAGCAGTCCGAGTTTCAAAACATAGCCATTGTCATTTTCAGCAATTCCCACATCGATTATATGCTGCATAATGGTCGGCTGCAGTAAATCCATCCCTACTTCTATACACATTAGTAACGGTCCCAAAATGGCAAAAAGCGTATAGGGTTTTATATAAGGAAGCAGTTTCCTCAAAGACTTCATGGAAATCCCTCCTCTCTATCTGTTAGCTATCTTCAAACGCTCTGTCATTTCAGTTAAAAAGGCACTCATTTCTGCAGCGATGTCCGGATTACTTCGTACTCGTTTCATCGCTTTATGCATTTCTTCTTCCCACTGATCAACAGCAGTCTTTAACTGAACAAATTCTTTTGAGTTCCGCCAAATCATTCGTTCCTTCCAACTTACCCAGAAATCTCCCTCTTCTCGTTTCCGAAGCTCCTTTAGACGTTCCTTTCCTTCTTCCGTAATAAAATAAGTCTTTTTCTCTAAACCAGACTCAAGATTTATCAATTCCTTTTCCAATAATTCCTGAAGGGCAGGATAAATCGTACCCGCACTTGCTGAATAAAGTCCGTCAGAACGACTCTCTAATTCCTTCATAATTTGATAACCATGCATTGATTCTTCTTTAAGCAAATGCAAGATCGCTGACTTTATAAACCCTCTTCTCTTTTTCATAAATCTCACCACCTATCTATATCGAAAATTTTAACCGATATAACGGTTAAAAACAAGCGATACATCTATCATAAGTATCCATTTCTAGAAACTACAAACAAAAAAAAAGAAACACTCGTAATGTATCACTTTAAGTGCTAGTTTGGACATGCAAAATAACCCAGCTACCTTAAAAGAAGCTTAGCTGAGTTTCTTCATTAATCAAATAGTATGATAGGAGTAAATTAACTTCTAAAGTGATACCCAGTAGTGAGAAGTCTTTTTCTTACGTTATGTTAACTTACCCCTTGAAATCGGAAGGTGACCTCCTGCCGGCTTTTTAACGTGAATAAAAAAAAGAAAAATAAATGGATATTTATGTATAGTAAATATAAAATTGTTACTGGAGGTGAAAAACTTTTATCTCGGATTTTTGGAACTCTCTTATTAGTGGCGGGAACTATAGTTATCCTATTGCCATTTTTAATATCATAATTCTACGTGAATTTGAATGAATGATTTGTGTAAGAATCATACATTCAGAGACCCCCTCATTTTTCCCTTTGAGGATATTTTCATCATGCTTTAATTCTTCGATGATTAACTCTAAGAAGTGTTTCCGAAAAGCAAAAGCTCCTTTCCCTATTAACATTTTGATTATTGATAGTTACGAACTTTAAAAGGTTTAGTATCAGTCTAAAGGAAGGAATCGTGAAAAAAATATGAGCTCTTTATTCATCTTCTTATTTGCTCTATGTGTTGTAGTAACATTGTTTATAAACTTGCATCCAGGATTCGGTGGAAACCCAAATAGCGAGCAGAATGAACGATACAGTAAGTTTGATAATTACGTTAATGGGAAGTTTGTTAATCAGGTGCCGACCAAGATGGACATGAGTGCATCTGATTACTTCTCTATGATTAAGGATTTTATTTCAGGCGCAAAAGACCGCAAGCCTGCAGATCAATTGCCTGTTTCCAAAATTGATTGGCAAAAAATCGAAGGTGAGGAAGATAGTTTAACTTGGTTTGGTCATTCAGCATTTTTACTAAGTATCGATAATAAAAAGATACTTGTAGATCCCATGCTAGGTTCAGTTTCTTCACCTGTTTCTTTCGTAGGAAGCAAACGTTACAGTGAAGATATATTGCATCTTATTGATAAAATGCCGCCAATTGATGCTGTTTTCATTACTCATGATCATTACGACCACTTAGATTATCCATCGATTAAAAAATTAAAGAACAAGGCCCGCCATTTCTTTGTTCCTCTTGGTGTAAGCGCGCACTTGATTAATTGGGGAGTTAAAAAAGAAAAAATAACAGAACTAAATTGGTGGGATGAAACAAAGTTTCAAGGATTAACTGTAGCATTCACTCCTTCAAAACATTTTTCTGGAAGAGGACCGTTAAATAGTAATTCCACCCTTTGGGGCGGTTGGATGATTCTTGGAGAAAAGACACGTTTCTATACAAGTGGAGATGGTGGTTATGACACACATTTTAAAGAAATTGGGAAGAAATATGGACCTTTGGACATTACTTTAATGGAAGGTGGACAATATGACCGACGTTGGTCCTGGGTTCATATGACACCTGAAGAATCTGTTCAAGCTCATTTAGATGTAAATGGTAAGAATATGATGTTAATTCACTGGGGAGCCTTTACCCTTGCTTATCATGGTTGGACAGAACCTATAGAAAGAGCATTTAAAGCGTCTGAAAAATCTGGAGTAACTATGATAGCTCCTACTATTGGCGAAACAGTTCTGTTAGATGGAGATTTTTCCATTTCTACTTTATCATGGTGGAAATGATTGGTCTCAAAATACTAAAACTAGTGGCATTAATACATTCAAATTAAATTTAGAAAGACAGTTGAAGTGGAGGGCGTGAAGACTCCTGTGGGAATAGCGGGACAGGCGAGACCCCGCAGGAGCGTAAGCATTGATGCGGCTCACCGCCCGCCTGCGGATAAGCGCAACGCCTGGAACGGAAATCAACACCCATTTTTAAATTAAAATAGTAGATAAAAGAGGTACGGAATGATTTTATTCCGTACCTCTACTGGTGTTTTGAACACATTTCATGTCATATAATAAAAAAGAAGACTGTAGATTGTCTACAGTCTAAAACACGCGTTAGGAGTGTTTCTTTAACTAAAATCAAAATAATTTCGTTTCAACAAACGCTTCATATTCATCAGTTCATCATAAGTGGTCTTTTTTTCAAGAAGCTTGGTATCGATTAGAAATAGTTGATTTTCAATTTCCTTTACAGTTTCGTCACTTTGAAATCTTGCCTGACAATTTGTACAGGCTAACGAAGGGGTTTCGGTGATTTCCACTGCTCTTGTTCCGTCTGGTAATTCCCAATAGACCGTGTCCGCTACAGAAGTAATCGTTCCTGCTTCACACCAAGGACAAATGGCCATCCTATTCCCCTCCCTCTGTAAATGAAGTGAATTTTTTCTGCTGTGCTTGAAATTTCTTTTCTTTTAGCTGATCTCGTTTTTCACGTTGATTTTTTAAGGAAGCATGTTCGGGATTTGTGACATATTCCTCACGGCGATTCATCCGTTTTAAGCCCTTTGGAACGAGATTCAATTGTTTATCATTCATGATCCCTGCAATTCCAATATCAGACTGTTTATCCACGACATCTGGATAAAGCCCTTTAAAGTATTCATCGGCACGGCCTGGTGTATAGTGTTCCGGTTCAGGATAGGTGGTAATGACACCTTCGAAATTACGAAGTACCGTTTTAGTAGGCGATTGAGAAAGAATATAGTTAGGCTGCAGTGTAATTTTACCGCCGCCCCCTGGCGCATCGACGACGAAAGTTGGCACAGCATAGCCCGAAATATGTCCCCTTAGTCCTTCCATAATTTCGATCCCTTTGGAAATAGGTGCTCTAAAGTGGCCAATCCCTTCTGATAGATCACATTGATAAATATAATAAGGACGGACTCGAATTTTGACCAGATCATACATCAATTTTTTCATAATCGGAACGCTGTCATTAATACCTGCTAGAATAACAGATTGATTGCCCACAGGGACCCCAGCATTTACGAGCATTTCACAGGCAGTTTTAGACTCTTCTGTGATTTCAACACTCGTGTTGAAATGGGTATTAAGCCATACTGGATGATATTTTTGTAAGATGGTACACAGATCCTCCGTAATTCGCTGTGGAAATACAACAGGAGCTCTCGTACCAATGCGGATAATTTCTACATGGGGAATGGCTCGCAGGTTTTTAAGAATATACTCTAAAATCGTGTCATTGATTAGTAAGCCGTCCCCACCGGAAAGGAGTACATCTCGAACAGCCGGTGTTTCCCTGATATATTGGATGGCTGCATCCAGCTGTTTCTTAGGAACGCCCATACCTATTTGGCCTGAAAACCTGCGTCTTGTGCAATAACGGCAGTACATGGAACATTGATTCGTTACTAAAAACAAAACCCGGTCAGGATATCGATGAGTCAGACCAGGCACAGGCGAATCTTCATCCTCTTCAAGCGGATCTTCCATATCATATTTCGTTTTATGCAATTCATCTGATACTGGGACAGACTGCATTCTGATTGGACAGCGTGGATCATCAGGATTCATTAATGACGCATAGTAGGGTGTTATATTCAGCGGAATGGTCTTGGTGGATATTCGGACGCCTTCTTCTTCATCAGGGGTAAGATTAATGACTTTTTTTAAATCGTCAAGTGTTCTTATCGTATTGGTTAACTGCCAAATCCAGTTTCCCCATTGCTCTTCTGTAACGTCTTTCCATAGCTCAATATCCTGCCATTTTCGATCAGGTACATATAGGTTATCAAACATCTAATTACCTCCAAAAACTTGATAGTAATATTAGATGCAAGTAGTATGCCAAAGTTAACCCAAAATCGTATTTCCCGAAAATAGTCATTTTTGTCTTTTTTGGATTTTATATTGCAGAGTCTGTCTGGGGATATCCAGCAGCTTAGATGCCTGAAGGACGTTCCCATTAGCTTGGAGAAGCGCTCTTTGTATATACGTTTCCTCCATCTGATTTAATGCATCCCGAAGTGGTTGAATGCCCTGGTTGCGCTCGCTATTTTTCTTTAGAAATACCGGTAAGTCTGTAGCCTGAAGCACAGTACCCTCGGTATGATTCATCATAAACTCAATCGTATGTTTTAGTTCTCTAACGTTCCCTGGCCAGTGATGGGTTAAAAAAATGGCTTGGACTTCTTCACTAATCCCTTCCACGACTCTCCCTAGTTGTATGTTGAAGTGACGAATGAAATGAGTAACTAAAAAGACGACATCTTCTGGACGTTTATGAAGGGGCGGCAGTTCATAGCTCAATACATTCAGCCGATAAAATAAATCGGGCCGCAGGGTCTTTTCCTGAATCGCTTTTTCAGGATGAGTATTCATCGCCGTGATAATTCGGGCATCGACAAACGTACTTTTCGACCCGCCTATTCGTCTGACTAACCCATCTTCAAGCACTCTCAGCAATTTTGCCTGAAGCTCGATAGGCATTGATTGCAATTCATCCAGAAACAAGGTTCCCCCGTTTGCAAGTTCAAATAACCCTTGCCGTTCAACTGCACCCGTGTAGCTGCCCTTAGCTGTTCCGAAGAGTAAACTTTCGAGAAGAGATTCAGGAAGAGCTGCACAATTTTGGGCAATAAACGGTGCCTTCCGGCGTGGTGAAGCATTGTGGATCCCTTGAACGAACAACTCCTTACCGACTCCGCTTTCGCCAAAAACCAGGACGGCTGATTCCGATTCTGCCGCTCGTTTTCCCTGACGAATGATTTGTTGAAAATCAGGATTCTTAGTCAGAATGTCATTAAAGGTGTAGACCGCTCCATTGTTCACATTTTTTTTAGAGATCTTCGGCTTTTTTACCGTCGTTTCTAAATCGAGTAACCGCTCTGACAGGTTCTTCAAACGCGAATAATCCTTGGCAATTTCTATTGCGCCAATCATCTGGTTCTCCACATGAATCGGCAGAGTCGTATTTAGGGTTTCAATCATCTTGCCATGAAGATTGAGATAAGACTGCCGTTTATCAAAGATGGGCTGTTCCGTTTCAATCACTTGAAGCAGGGTAGAAGACTTCTGATTTAAAGAAGGAAATGCCTTCAGAAGTGGTTTACCGAGTACCTCTTCGACTTTCATGCCATCATGTCCACCCGCTACTTCATTATAAAAAATCGTCCTGCCGCCATTATCGATGACATGAATTCCTTCATCAATACTTTTTAAGATTGCTTCCAGCACTTCACGAGTATTAAAAAAATCTTCCGTCTTCACCCACTCCCTTCTGCCAATAATCAACAAAACCAAAGTGCCGAAAATCCGCACCATTAGTGCCCATTTTCAGGCACCTCAGCAGGTTTTGACCCACATATTCATGTCCTCAAGCTTATCAAAAATATAACAGTTATTGGCCAGCCTCCCTTTATATGTGTAGCCAAGTCCATAAAATGCCGCATTCATTCCATAAGAAAGGCTTCGGGCGATTGAGTATAAACAAAAAATCTGTTCTTTCCGTAAATCGTCTTCAAGCGCCTCAATTAAACGTCTCATTAAGCCGAACTGTCGATGAGCAGCCAAGGTAGCACAATCCGTGATTTCTGCATTAAACTCATTCATATCGATTTCAGCGGACGCTGCACTGACAATTTCTTTTTCATATGTATATACATAGAAGACCGTACCTTTCTTCATGCATTCGGTAATATAGTCGGGATTATTCATCGGTGTCGGGTAAATTTCAAAGACCGTCTCATATAAGGCCGCGAGCTTTTTGGCATCATCTATAGTCGCTTTACGGATTTCATAGTCATGAGGTGGAACAGCTGGGGAACCTTTTTTCTTGAGCGTCGTTACGCTATCAAGAATTCGATCGCCTTCCTCCCAATTTACACTGTTGCGGCGTTCGTTTTGATAAAATTTTGCCATAAAGAAACAGTCGCTTCCTCGGTAGAACCGATCAATGGAAGCTTCATATATAAACCCTTCAGCTATCAGCTTTTGAACATCACCTGCTCTTGCCTTAACAATTAGTTTTTCTGCTTGGATCTCTTGGGCTGCATCTACCGCGATTTGTAGACAGCTCTCGGTATGGCCGCGATAATCTTCCACTCTGACTCGTTTATTAAATGGATCAATTGTTAGCTTCATTGTATAGCGATCTGTTGTTATCTCTTTAACGTGTGCGATCTCTTCCAATTTGATATCCCCCTTTTTTTAAGTATCTCCTCCTTTATTGTACCAAAAGGGCTGAATCATTTGAATCAGACCCATATCCTGAAAATTGTTAGGCATCATCCATTCCACACCATTCCAGAATAGTCAGCGCAATGACATGTGCAGCTTCGGTTATTTTTCTGAGCTCAATATGTTCATTCGCGTCATGGGCCATTTCCGTTATACCTGGTCCAAAGACCATGACTGGAATTTTGCCTACAACTGATAAATAGCCGCCGTCCGTCCCCCATGGTGAGGCCTCAATCACTGGTTCTTTATTAAACACAGTTATAAATTTATCTGTTAGAACCTGCGTGAGCGGATGGTTTTCTTCAAGTTGTCCTGGCAGCCATCTAGCGCCAAACCATTCCCATTCAACTGGTTTGATCTGAAACCATTCATGTTCACTATTTAATTCACTCAAACATTCAGTTAGTGACAATTGTGCCGCTTCAATACTCTCATTAGGTGCTACCCCAAAACGTCCTTCAAGAATAACTGTATCCGGTACAGAAGATGGCCAATCTCCACCTGAAATTTTGCCCAAATTAATCGGTATTGGGATAGGAATGGTCTCATAAAGCGGGTGATCCAGCGCATCATTCCGTTTGGTCTCTAGCTTTCGAATGGCATCCATGACAACCATGGCCTGTTCAATGGCATTCACCCCTGCATATCGAGTACCGCCATGAGCTGATTTCCCTTTTACGGTTATACGAAACCACATCGAACCTTGCTGAAGCGGAAAAAATTTCAGATTCGTCGGTTCAGGAATAATGGCCCCATCTGCCCGATATCCCCGCAATACAGCAGCAAGTGTGCCGGCGCCCCCGCTTTCTTCTTCGATAACACTTTCAAAAATTACATCCCCTTTTAACCGAATGCCTAGCGATATAATAGCATCCATGGCCATAAGTAAGGAGACCGTACCGCCTTTCATATCTGTGGTTCCTCGGCCATACATTTTGCCGTCCTTTATGATACCGCTGAAAGGATGTTCTACCCAATCGTGAAGATTCCCCTCTGGAACCACATCAATATGTCCATTAAGTAGAATCGATTTCCCCCCTCCACTCCCTTTTAAAACCGCGGCTAAGTTAGGATTCCCGCTAAAATCACTCCGGTCACAATGAAACTGGGGATGCTGACGCAACGTATCGCCCTCCAATTCCCAGCAATCAATTTCCAGATTAAGTTGTTTGCATTTCTCCTCAATAATAGCCTGTGCCTTCGCTTCGCGGCCGCGTTTACTAGGCGCCTGAACCAGTTTCTGAAGTAAATCTATTCCTTCTTGTTCGTGGTTATACAGCCATTGCTTAATACTCGCTTCAACGTTCAATCTTATCCCTCCCCCTGCTTCTTTATATAGCGCAGATTTTCACTAATGGAAAATGATGCATCTGTATTTTCTCGGATATCGATTAATGTGTAGGGTGCAAACAAATCCGTCAAAAGTAACCCCTCTGCAGTGACTGTAAAGACAGCTTGTTCCGTAATGACCGTATGTACGCATTTTCTCGCTGTCAGCGGAAGTGAGCATTCTTTTACAAGCTTAGGCGCACCTGACTTTTCCAAATGATTCATTAAAACAATTACTTTTTTAGCTCTAGCCGCAAGCTCCATGGCCCCGCCCATTCCAGGCACTCTTTTGCCTGGGACAATCCAATTAGCCAAATCTCCTTCCCCGCTGACCTGCAAAGCACCTAAAATGGTTACATCAATTAAACCGGAGCGAATAATTCCAAATGCCGCAGCACTGTCACAATACGAAGCACCGCCTCTAATAGTGACCGGATAACCTCCTGCATTGCATAAATGAGCATCTTCCTCGCCGGCTTCAGGTGTAGAGCCAATCCCAATAATGCCGTTTTCTGAATGAAACATCACTTGATGATGGTCAGGCAGATGATTGGGAACAAGCGAGGGTATCCCTATTCCAAGGTTCACCAGCATGCCATCTTTAATTTCCTCAGCTGCACGCTTCGCCATTTTATCCCTTATCTCGGTTCCCAAACCCATTTCCAGTTCACCCCCTCCGACTGAACTACATAATCCACAAATACACCGCTCGTAATGATGGCTTCAGGATCCAGTTCCCCAACTGGAACAATTTCTTTTGCTTCAACGACAGTAATTTTACCTGCCATCGCAACTAATGGATTCGTATTTCGAGCACTTTTGTCATAAATTAAATTACCAAACTCATCCGCTTTTTCGGCATAAACGATTGCAATATCTGCCGTCAATGCCGGTTCTATTAAGTATTCGCTGCCACTAACAGTAACCCGCTGTTTATTCCGTTTGACAATGTCCTCATCTAGTCCGATATCACATAGAACTCCGCCGAGTCCCATTCCCCCTGCCCGAATGCGTTCAATCAACGTACCTTGAGGGGAGAATTCGATTTCTAATTCTCCGTTAGACATGAACGTTCCGGCGTTCGGATTAGACCCAATATGAGAGACAATTAGTTTTTTGGCTCGTCTATTGGAGACAAGTTTCCCAATGCCGATATCGGGAAACCCCGTGTCATTTCCTATCAAAAGTAAGTCACGACTACCCGCTTTCATGAGTACATCTACCAGTCCGCTCGGTGTTCCAATACCGCCGAATCCACCAAACATAATACTTTGTTCATCCTGAAACAATGGCAAAATATCATCAAAACTGCACACTTTACTTAATACAGCCAAATTATTACCTCCTCTATCCTAACCCGGCAGTATCTTTAAAGGCCTGTAACGTCTTTCTCCACCTATGTCCCAATTCTATGAGTTCAGCTGGGCGTATTGTAAGCGGGGGAGCGATGATAACGGCTGCTCCTGTAATGCCTTCTTCCCCAGCCGCAGCGGGATAAACGATTAACCCATGTTCCATCCCTTGTTTAATGATCTTATTGGTTACATCCATTTGAATGGGAAACGGCCTCTTCGTTTTTTTATCCATGACAAATTCTATTCCATAAAGCATTCCTTTTCCGCGAACATCGCCAATAAATGAAAATTCCTCTCCAATCTTACTCAATACATTCCCGAGAACTTTCCCTGTTTTCTCCGCTTTTTCAACCAGGTCATTTGTATCGAGATAGTCGAGCACCGCTAGTGACACGGCACAGGATAACGGATTTGCACTAAAGGTATGACCCCCCATAATGGATTTCGATCCATTCATAATCGGCTCAAGGACTTTTTCTGTCACAATTGCTGCTGCGATAGGAGAATACCCGCCGCTCATCCCTTTACCAAGCGTAACAATGTCAGGCTCTACACCCCAATGTTCTGAAGCAAGTACTTTTCCAGTCCTCCCCATTCCCGTCATCACCTCATCAGCAATGAAAAGAATGTCATATTTTTCACATATCTGTTTTAACTTTTGAAAGTACCCATCCGGTGGAACAATAGCTGCACCAGCTGCACCAATGACAGGCTCGGCTATAAACGCAGCAATGTTGTCAGCACCAATTCGGAGAATAGACACCTCTAATTCATTCGCACAAGCAAGCCCGCAAGTACCAGGTTCTAACCGCAGCGGACACCGATAACAATAGGGAGCTGGTATCGAAGGATACGATTCAAGAAGAGAGGTAAATCGCTCTCGGCGGAGTGGATGACCAGACATTGATAACGCACCTAGTGTGATGCCATGATAGCTCATCCATCTCGAGATGATTCGATTTTTTCTTGGCTGCCCTTTTTCCTGCCAATACTGAATCGCAATTTTCAATGCTGTCTCAGTCGCTTCCGATCCACTATTGACAAAGAAGCTCCATTGCAGATTGCCCTTAATTAGCTGAGCTAGTTTATCTGCAAGCTTTTCTGCCGCATCACTTGTGAATTGTGATCGATATACAAAAGAGACCTTCTCTGCCTGTTCAAGCATTGCTTGATTAATTTCTTCCACACCATGGCCGATGTTTGCTGTGACAGCCCCAGAAGATGCATCTAGATAGTCCTTACCGTCTTTGTCATATAAAAAAACGCCTTTCCCATGACTGATGACAGGATACACCGCACTCAGAACCGGTTTAATTAATGATGTGGAATTCACGTTACGCTCCAGCTCCCTTCAAAACATCCATTCTAGTAAAGTGTATGTGCCTTATAGAAGAATCTTTCATCTAAAACACTTAATATACGAATAAAATACTTCTACTGTATTCATAACGTCGTTATTCTTTCATTTATAGAAACAAACAAAATAAAAAAATACCCTATCAGTTTTGAAAGGGTATTATATGGTCCTTCGTAAATTCCTGAAAACCACTCAGAACAAAACAAAACCATCTTCCTGATGCAGAAGATGGTTTGTGTATTACAGCACGTTTATAGTTGCCTTGCCATGAAAAGCTTCAATAATTGCCCTTCCGCCAATTGGGATCGTCGCAAATGGTGATACATGTCCAAAATTAGCATTGGTAATCACGGGAATCCCCTGTAATTCTCGTTTTGTGGAAATAATTTGTTGTAATGCATATTCAGTCATCCCAGATTCCTTTTGAAAGCGTCCAATGACGACCGCTTTTATACCACGTGCACCGGGTTGATGCAGAAGAGATTGTAAATCGCGGTCAAAGGTAAATGGATGAATTTCATTATCATCCTCAATAAATAGAATACTATTATCAAGCGAAGGCATGAATTCAGTACCTTGTAATAGATTCATTGTACATAGATTACCGCCAATGATTGTCCCCTCAGCACGTCCTTCCTGTAGAACACCATAGCCATTATTAACATGAAATGTACGGTTTTCTTGATCCAGGTACCAGGAATCGTCACTCCATGTTTCACTAGGTTCAATGAGATACTCATTTTCTGTCATCGCTGCTTGTTTAAAAGAATTTAACGTATATTCAAAACCTGATTTCATTCCGAATGAAGAAAAATGCGGTCCAGAATAGGTTATTAATCCCGTTTTTTGATAAATCGCGAGTGTGATTGCCGTAATATCACTGTAACCGATTAGGAGCTTGGGATTATTTTTAATTAATTCATAATCAAGATAACCCAATAATTGATTGGCATTGTACCCTCCAATTGCGGTAAATATCGCTTTGACATTTTGATCAGCGAATGCTTCATGAATGTCAGCAATCCGATCTTCCACTGAATTGGAGAAAAAATCATCATGCTCCATTGCTGTTCTTCCATACGTAACGACAAAGCCTAGCTCTGTTAAACGTTCTTCTGCAATCCGCCTTTGCTCCCCCTTAACAATGGCTAAACTTCGTGATGGTGCAAGTACACGAATCTCATCTCCAGCTTTCAATCTTTCAGGCAGCATGTCTCTCCAGCTCCAATTTCTATATGTATTTTTACCATTCCACTATTTCCAAGTTTAGGTTATTATAGCAGAAATCAAGCAGTCAAAAAAGACACACAGATGTGATTTTTTAAAAGAAATAAAGCCAGCACATAGTAAATGGCTGGCCTTAAACCTACTATTAGTTACAGAATGAAGCACCAATGATGATTAAAAGAATGAACAATACAACGATTAAAGCAAAGCCGCCGCCGAAGCCGCCGCCGCCGTATCCGTAGCCACCGCCACAGCCGCCGCCGTATCCTCCGCCGTAACCTCCGCCGTATCCGCCGCCATATCCTCCGTACATATACTTCCACTCCTTTGTTAATATCTCACTACATCCTTACCATATGTAAACACGCCTGCATCGGACTGTGCATTCGCCCATTTTTGTAATAAGAAAAATATGCACCTCTTTAGCTAGGTAGATATTACCAAAGAACTTAATGATAAAAGTACATGTTTACATATACCTATTTTCCTTTTTAAGGTTATAATAGATGGAATAATATGTTGGGGGAAAAATGTTGCCTAAAAGAAAAAGATTACTGCCGCTCGTCTCTTTTGTCATGCTCGTATTTTTATTTAGCTTATTTCTGTTTCAAGATATGGTTGAAACATATGGTTCCAATGGAAATAAGACTGGATACGAGAAACTGCTTAACGGTAAGCCTATACGCTATTTAATTATTGGAGACAGTATTGGACGTAGTTCAGGGGCAGAAACTCCTCAACAAACATGGTTTACCATGCTTGAAAAGAAAATCAAATCGACATATGGTTCTTCTAGTAAACGTGATAAAATCGTCCAAAGTGGTTCAACTGCTTTTGAAGGTTTTTATAAATTCTCAATAAGTGATACCTCTCCTAATCAAGACTTCGTTTTCATTGTTTTTGGTGAAAATGATCGAAAATATATGTCAGCTGATCAGTTTAAGCAGCAATATGAAGGGTTAATCCGACACGTTAAAAAAACCTTTCCACGAGCTGATATCGTTACCATAACGGAAAGCTCTTTGAAAAACGACCAGTTTGCACAAGTAATAAACGTACTTTCCGCTCATTATCACACAACCCATATCGATATGAGACCTATTTTCGCTAATTCAGGCCAAACGGAAAAACAGTTAACTAAAGACGGGATTCATCCAAATAGCGCTGGGTATCAGCTCTATACAGATTCCATTTTTAAAGCGTTAGAAAAAAATGCATCTGTTAATAAACAGATTTCCAAACTGCCAAGTCCGTTAGGCCAGGATGTTGATTTCTCATTCAAAACAGTGGAAAATCCTGACGTCATTGACGGCTTTTTCAAGCATGGGAGCTATTTACAAGGTGAAAAAAAAGCCACTTCCGTGACCTATCACTTTACAGGGACAATGCTTGGTCTACAGGTGCTGCGCAGCCCTGATGGGGGTGAAATCACTGTATTTATCGATGGTAAAAAGACCGCAGAGCTTAGTACGTGGTGGCCGTTTGCCCGAGAACGATTTATATATGTGGCCAGCTCCCTTTCTGAAGGTCCGCATACCGTACGTTTTGAGGTCTCAGGAACACGGTCAGGGTTTAATGAAAGTAATCAATCCGTGGTACGTATTGCTGCCATAATTACAAATAAAAATCCCTGACATATACTTGTCAGGGATTTTCTTTGTACATCTATTTACATAAAGTACTTTTTATACGCACTGTAGCCTTCTTTTTCAAGGTCAGCAACTGGTACAAAACGAATGGCTGCTGAATTAATGCAATATCGCAAGCCGCTCGGACCCGGCCCATCATTGAACACGTGACCTAAATGTGAATCAGCCGTTTTGCTGCGTACCTCTATCCGGCGCATTCCATAGCTTGTATCGCTTTTTTCGATAACCTCTTCGTCTTCAATTGGCTTCGTAAAACTCGGCCATCCGCAGGACGAATCAAATTTATCCTTAGAGGTAAACAGTGGATTGCCGGAAACAATATCTACATAGATTCCTTCACCCTTATGATTCCAGTATTCATTTCTGAAGGCCGGCTCTGTTCCATTATTCTGAGTTACTTCGTATTGGATAGGTGTTAACTTCTGCTTTAAATTATCTTTATCAGTCATTTCATTTCCCCCAATGTCTTTCAATATAGCCCGCTCTGCCTGAACCGATTCGATACGCATTATAATGAGCTGGTTGTTTTTTATAATAATCCTGATGATAGGTTTCTGCTGGATAAAAGACTGAAGCCGGCAAAATAGGTGTAACAATCGATTTTGAGAAACGTCCGCTTTGACTCAATTTTTCCTTAGAAGCCTCAGCCGTTTGTTTTTGTTGTTCAGAGTGATAAAAGATGGCTGTTTGATACGAACTTCCTCGATCCCCAAATTGTCCCCCCTCGTCAGTTGGATCAATCTGCTGCCAAAATAAGTCCACTAGCTTTTCATAGGGAAATACCTCTGGATTATACGTAATTTGTACGGCCTCATAATGGCCAGTTCGATCACTGCAAACTTCTTCATAAGTTGGGTTTTCAGTGGAACCGCCTGTATATCCTGAGTAAACAGCTTCTATTCCTGGCTGTTCATGAAAAGGCTTCACCATACACCAAAAACAGCCGCCCGCAAAGGTTGCTTTTTCTAAATTTGGCAAGAATCTTCATCCTCCATTCCTATTCCCAGCCAATTCTGGCTTTTAAAGCATTTTAACGCTTTTTTACCTGCGTGTAAAATAATCTGCCGTTCCGCTTCTGAGAAAGGCTTCTCTTTGTTCACAACTTTGGAAAGTTGGGCATATGCTGGGTACGAAAAGATGGAAAGATAGGAGCGAGAGTAATGCCGAATAGAAATATGGATGAGTACCTTCATAAAGCTGCCAAATACGATACGCTTTCAAACTATTATAAATACAGTAATCCCAATCTGCATATTCAATATTATTACAAACATTTAGAAAACATCGCTAAGGCTCTTGAACAAGACCGAGACCACATAATGCATAACCCAAACCAACCAGGGAATCTTCGGATTTTACATGCGGCTCCAAACGCAGGCAATGTTGATATTTATGTTAATGAAACAAAGATCTTCAGTAATTACCCTTACCAAAGACTAAGCGAATACTTGTCACTTCCCGCAGGCAAATATCAAGTGGACGTCTATCCTGCCGGTAATCAAACAAGTACGGTTCTAAGCCAACGAATCATGGTAGAGCCCCGTCAATCTGTTACGCTTGCGGTTACAGTGAAAGACAACAAATTCAAACTAGTATCCATACCAGATACCATTCAAGTACCTATGGGAGAAGCCGCACTGCGAATTGTTCACCTTTCACCAGATGCTCCTGAGATCGATATAGGCATAAAAGATGGTGCAGCTATTTTTAAAGAATTAGCTTATCGAAAAAACACAAACTATCTTGCCATCACCCCAACGACAGCAGATTTAGAAGTAAGAGCTGCTGGAACAAAACAAGTCGTTCTACCGCTTAAAAATATAGCATTCAAACCTGGTACACCGTATACAATCTACATTATTGGTCTTGCAAGCGGAGGGACTCCGAATCTCGAAGCTGTTATTACAAGTCCTTAATCCTATACCTAATTAACACCAGTTTTGTTCCCTTTACCCGGCTAAAACAAAAAAAAGAATGCCATCCTCTAGGACAGCATTCTTTTTTTGTTTATTAAACTATCGTCCCTTTATTCTCTTAGAGAGATGGGACAGAAAGAATAAAGGAGATATCATCATTTTCAAGATCAAATTTTTTGGCTTTTACTTTGATATCACTTTTGAGTTTCATATTTTGCAAGGACACATAGATTTGCTTTTGATTCGGTTGAATGGTAACCCAGTCAGGTGTTTTAAACTGTTTGTTAATAAAGTTCATGACATATGAAACTGGCAGTCCCATCTGTCCGAGACTAATTGTTTTTTGAACCAGTACAAGATCGCCATTTTTTTGAGCAATCGGTTCAAAGGTCAGTTTCAGCTCAACATCTCGCCCAAACATCTTTACCGTTCCGAATAACTCTACTTCATCTGTTAATAACACTTCATAATTTATAATACCTGTGAAGCCTTCCTTTTCCAGATACTGAGCAATCAGCAAATTAAGATCTTCTCGATTAGCATGGACCTGAAATTCGATATCTTCGTTCTCTACAAGTTTCTCTGAAATAGGTTCATCTTTTACAGGTAAACTAATTAGCAAGAATACGGTTATGATTCCGATAATATTCAAGGCAGCTAACGTGATAAATAATGTTTTCCATTTTCTAGTTGTCATCGTTCTCATCCCCTTTAGCGCCTGCAGCCAGCGCATCATACCCTAAAGACATGATATCTAAATTTCTGTAAATACGATCAGCAATCAATTGATACCCCAGGTCATTCGGGTGAAAGTAATCTCCTGTATATAATACTTCGGCTGTTGTACCCTTAAAAATATCACCGATATTCACATAATACGCCTCGTCATATTCGTTGACGATCCGTTCGCTGCTTTTATTCCAATCCTCCATAATCGTATCAAATTCACCAAAACCTGTGAACCATTGTGAAAATGGATTATAGACGCCTACTAGATATATATGTGTATCCTGATTATATAAACGAACTTTTTCAATGATTTGTTTTAATCTTAATTCATACCCTTTTCTGGCATCGTTAAACTGAGCCATCTTCAACTCAGAAAAATGGTTACGGACAACCTTCATAATATCATTGCCGCCTATGGTAATCACAACGGCATCCGCTTTTTCAATACTCCCTTTAATAGCGGTTGAATCCAACCGTTCCAAAAGCTGATCAGATCGATTTCCTTTTACACCGAAGTTATCCATCTTTACTGAGGTGATTGTCGGTTCGCTTTCAAGACTTTCTTTCAAATAAGGAAGATACCCGCCTGCATCTTTACTATCTCCAACTCCTGCTGTTAACGAATCTCCCACTGAAACGATTTCAACTGGATCAGGAAAGAATGTAACCGGAATGTTTTTCTTTTCACTTAATTCAAGCTGACTCTTTGGAACATTCTTCTCTGAATCTAATGCAAGCCGATTGTGTGAACAAGCTGAAATCAGAACTAAACTAACTAACAGACTGATGTATTTACTCTTCATCCTCTTCCACCACCCCTTATACTCCTATTATTATATCACGAAAAAACAATACGAACCGCCCATTAACACTGACTTTTCCCAACAAGGCAAACAAAAAAACAGACCCAAGGGCCTGTCCTAATAATTCTGTAAGATCTTAATGTGTTTAATGATCTCTTCGTATGGCACATCCTTCGCCCCTGAATAATCCTGAATGATGGTCCCCTCTTGATCCACCAAATAGAACGTAGTACCATGGATAACTTGATCTTCATTTTCTGGTTTTTTCACCAATGTTTTAAAATTATCCAAAGCAAATTTTTCTATTTCAGCTTGGCTGTATCCTGTGAGAAAATGCCAATTCGAAAGATCCGCATTCATCTTTGTTCCATAGTTTTTTAATACCTCAGGCTTATCCGTTTCAGGATCAACGGAAAAAGAAACGAATTCAACATCCTTAATCCCTTCATCCTTTAATTGCTGCTGAAGTTTAATTAAATTTGCCGTCATCGGCAGACAAATCGTAGTACAGTTTGTAAAAATAAAATCTGCAACCCATACTTTTCCTTTTAAATCCGATTTAGAGAATTCCTCCCCATTCTGATCAACGAAGCTAAAATCTTCCGTTTCCCAGTTATTCGCATTAGGAACTTCTTTTGAACCGCATGCCGACACCAGCAATGTCATCGCAAGTATCATGAGCATTGGGAGCTTTTTCATATTTTCCCCGCCTTTAATAGTCTATATTCTACTATACTTTCTCATTCTATCAGAGTGCTGCACCACAGGAAAGAACAATACAATTACGCTGCACATCTTGCTAATAATAAACAAACATGGCAGTAACTATGATACGATATATTTTCAACAAGTAAAAAGGAGAAAAAGCATGAACATTCAATCAACGATCATTACCAGTTTATTCACAATCTCCATTCTATTAAGCGGCTGTGGAACACAATCAAGCTCTGATTCTACAGATACTGACAGTCACTCTCACCACGCTGAAAATGGAGACCTGCAAGAAGAGACTGCATCCACTACTATACTACCTGCTTTTCTTGAAAAAAAAGATAAAGCAATTAAAACCATCTATGCAGAAGCCGGACAGCACAAACGTCTATTAGAAAACATGCCTTGTTATTGCGGCTGTGGAGAGTCAGCAGGTCATCTGAATAATTATGACTGCTTCGTCTTTGAAAACAAGAAAAATGGCCAGGTAGTCTGGGATGATCATGGCACCCGATGCGGTGTTTGTCTGCAAATTGCTGCTGATTCCATAGCCATGGAAAACGAAGGTATAACCGTTAAAGAGATTCGACAAGCTATCGATAAAAAATATGCTGACGGGTATGCAGATCCGACTCCCACTCCGATGCCAAAATAACGATCAAAAAGAACGTCCGGTTAAGAAACCGGACGTTCTTTTTGAATCAATCCCAATAATACATAATAGCAAAGGCGCCCTCACCTGTATGTGTACTGATTACAGGAGTGGTATCTTCTAGCAAAATCTCACCGAATCCAGATAATTCAGCAACTGCTTTCCTGACTTTATCGGCTATTTCAAATCCATTTACATGGACGATTCCGATTCCTTTAACTACCTTGCCGCTTGTATCTGCCGTGATCTTTTTCGCAATGTATTTCACAACTTGAGCCTGACTTCTTGCTTTTGATACGGGATTCAAGACACCTTCATCAAGGATAGCAATTGGCTTAATATTAAGAAGCGAACCAATAAAAGCTGATGCTTTTCCAATTCGGCCGCCCTTAACTAAGTTTTCCAACGTATCAATGACAATAATTAGGCCTGTCTGATTTCGGATCATCTCTAAACGTTCCAAAATTTCAGCAACGCTTTTTCCTGCCTCTGCCATTTTAGCAGCTTCTATAACCTGGAAGGATAATGCTTTTGAAATGAATTTAGAATCCACAACATGAACAGTTGCGTCTGACATGCTGGCAGCGCTCTCTGCAGATTGAACAGTACCGCTCATACCACCTGTCATGTGAATAGAAATGATTTCACTTCCATCCTGACCTAATCGATCGTAGACTTCCATGAAGACCCCAGCAGGGGGCTGCGAGCTTTTCGGGAGCTCTTTTGATTTTCTCATTTTTTGTAAAAATTCATCTTGTTCTATTTCTATTTTGTCTAAAAATACCTCGTCATTAATAGAAATTGATAAGGGTACCATTTCAACGTCATATTTTTCTAGTTCTTGAGGAGTCATATCAACCGTCGAGTCCGTGACTATTTTTACCTTGCCCACAATTTCACATCCTTATGATAACAATACACTATGTATTATACCTGTTCAGTAGGTCCATTCAAACAAAATGTTAGACAATTGTATGTATTTCGTGTCCATCTTAAAAAAAAGGCCATCGTTCCGTCCAACATAACGGAAAAAAGGAATCAAGATTGATACCTTTTTTCCATTATGAAGGAAAAAACCATGACGTTTCACCTTAAGCATTATGCTGCAGCTCATCTGCAAAGAGCTCTTTGTACTCAGGCCATCTCAATACAGATAACAAGTACTCCTTAAAGGAATAACAGACTTTATATTCTTTCTTCTTATAAATCTCATTCACAAACATTTCAAGACGAGCATTCACCATAAAGCAAGCGCAATTCTCGGATAGTAAAACTGGTATTTCTGTAATAGTCACCTTATGTCCAAGACAATTTCTGAACTCTAGGCTTTTGAACAGCACAGTATCAATCCTCATTTTCTCCCGATTACTCATTATTATACACAATCAAGGAGGACCATTACATGAAATCCGTAATAAAATTCAAAATTTATCGCTTACTATTCCCCAATAACCTCTTGTTCTGCCTTAGCTTCTCGCCTTTGTTTTCGTCTGAAAACAACTTTAGACAGCGATATACTGATTTCATATAGTAATAGCAACGGCACTGTAACAATAAAATCAGACATAAAGTCCGGTGGAGTAATCGTGATTGCTATAAGGACCAACACAAAGTAAGCGTATTTACGCAGTTTTTGCAGAACGAAGGGATTAATAATCCCTATAGATGTCAAGAACATGGTTACAACCGGCAATTCAAATAGAATGGCAAATGGCATCGTCATATTTAAGACAAACCCGAAATACTTTTCTGCAGTGAAGGTAGTCTCGAACATTCCCTCACCTAATTCGAGAAGAAAATCAAGAATCATCGGCAAGATAGCAAAATAGCCAAATGCAAGTCCGCCAAGAAACAGAAGGAACAAAGCAGGTATATAAGCTAGGGTTGCTTTCACTTCATTCTCCAAAAGTGCTGGTTTCACAAAAAGCCAAACCTGCATGGCCAGAAAGGGTATTGTGATTGCAATAGCTATAACGGTCGCCAGCATAAAATAAATCCAGATAATTTCACTAGGTCCAAGCACTAGTAATTTAACGTCTAGGTCTTTGACCAGCCATTTGTATATATCTTCTACATAAATAAAACCGATAATAAAAGATAGAAGAAAAATGGAAACTGTAATAATTAATCTCTTTCTGAGCTCCTCAAGATGTTCAATGAGGTTTAGATCTTTTTCTGCCACATTAATCACGCCTTTAATTAATCTACATTTCATACCATCCAGTAAAAAGGGTGTAAGATTAGTCATCTCACACCACATTATCTATAATTATTTTACTACGTCTTTCTTTTCATCCTTCACATCATCATCATCTTTAGTTAGTTCACGGGTAGACTTTTTGAATTCCTGTAAGGTTTGACCGAAGGCTCGTCCGATTTCAGGAAGTTTTTTTGGTCCAAAAATAATAAGTACCAAAACTAATAGAAGAATCAATCCTGGTATACCAATATTTGAAAACATTCATACATCCCCTTTGTTTCTTTTTAGCATATTCATCCAAAAAAAGAAGCAAAAGCCTGATGCTCCTGCTTCGTATCTATAATACTCTAACTCCAAGATGAATTCCACCTTTAATTAAATGAGCAAGTTAAATAAACGAGTATCATTATTCACATCCACAAAAGGAAAACCCTTCTTTGTCATACGATTGATTAACTGATCATGGTCCTCTTTATGCTTCAATTCAATACCAACCAATGCAGGTCCATCTTCTTTATTATTCTTCTTAGTATATTCAAATCGAGCAATATCATCTTCTGGACCCAGTACTTCATCAAGAAATTCTCGCAATGCTCCAGCCCGTTGTGGAAAGTTCACGATAAAATAATGGAGTAACCCTTCATATAACATCGATTTTTCTTTAATTTCTTGCATTCTTTCAATATCGTTATTGCCGCCGCTGATAATACAAACGATATTTTTTCCTTTTATTTGTTCCTTATAAAAATCCAGGGCTGCCACTGAAAGAGCTCCCGCAGGTTCAGCAACAATAGCATGTTCATTATATAGTTCCAAAATAGTTGTACACACTTTTCCTTCCGGTACTGAAATGATTCCTGAAAGAAGTTCTTTACATATATCAAATGTCTTTGCACCCACATATTTCACGGCTGCACCATCAACGAACGTATCAATGTGTTCAAGACCTGTCGGCTTCCCTTGCTCAAACGAATAACTCATTGAGGCTGCCCCTTCAGGCTCTACGCCTATACATTTCGTACTTGGCGATTTTGCATTAAAATAGGAAGACACACCAGACATTAAACCACCGCCGCCAATTCCGCCTAAAACAAAATCAATCGGTTCTTCGCAATCATTTAAGATTTCAACAGCAATTGTTCCTTGTCCAGCAATCACCATCTCATCATCAAATGGGTGGATAAATGTCCGCTTTTCTTCTTCCGCACAACGTTCAGCTTCTGCAAAGGCATCATCAAACGTATCTCCTGCTAAGATGATTTCAACAAAGCCTTTACCAAACATCTTCACTTGCCCGACCTTTTGACGAGGGGTGGTTGCAGGCATGTATACCTTACCCGAAACCCCCATTTGTTGACAGGCAAATGCCACACCCTGCGCATGGTTTCCGGCACTGGCACATACGACGCCATTTTTTGTTTCCAGTGACGTTAAGGTTTTCATTTTATAGTAAGCCCCTCTTAGTTTAAAGGAGCGTACATGCTGTAAATCTTCTCTCTTTAAAAAAACATTGCATTGATATCTTGCTGATAGGCGCTCATTTTTTTGGAGTGGAGTATGAGAAACTATGTCTTTTAACTCGTGATGAGCAACCAAAATATCCTCAATCTGAACCCATTTTCTGATAGATGTTATTTGATTCATCCTATCTCCTCGCCTCTTCCTAATAGATAATTCATAAATTATATCATTTAATCTATGATTATCAACAGATTTTTCTAAAAATTCTATTTATTTTTCAGAAATAAGTAAGAGTGCATCATAGCCCTGTTCAACTCATGTGCACTCCTGGTTCTAAGTTAGATAGAAACTTGTCTTATTCGATTCTGTAGGTCCGCTGTGAGGTCCTTTAAATCTTGTTTCTCATACTCATGCGGCATAATTGGATCCAAAACCTGAACCTGAACGAGATCAGGTTTTATCCATCCTCCGTTTTCCTCCATGAGCTTTGATGTTCCACGAATGGAAACCGGGACAATCGGAACATTTGAATTCTTTGCTAATCGAAGACTGCCTGATTTAAAATCCCCCGGCTTACCGCCCTTACTTCTAGTTCCTTCTGGGAATACGAGTATAGAGTGTCCGTTTTTTAATAGCGCGGTACCTTCATGAATGGCTGCTATAGCCAATCGCCGGTTAGACCGATCCATAAACACACAAGGCATTATCCTCATCCATTTAGCCACGATTGGGATCTTTTTAACTTCCTTTTTTGAAATAAAACCAAAGGGTTTCGATAAACTCCCAAGTAAAATCGGAATATCAAAGTTGCCTTCATGATTCGCAACCAGTAATACAGCTCCCTTGGGCATTTTATCCGCTCCACTGACTGATACATCTGCTCCTGCAATTCCGTTCAGTTTCCCTGCCCATTGTTTTGGAATTTGATGAATGAGGACATTGTCTTCTTCTGACCTGTCTTGTTTTTGTGCCAGTCTCTTTAATTTCTGTAATGGAAGTAAACTATAAACTAAAAAGCCAAAAAAATAGACATAAAAATAGATTGTACGCATATTCAAGTTGTCCCCCAGTATGTAAAAAAAGCCGTTAGATACAAGGATTCAGATCCCGCTCTAACAGCCGAAATGTAAATATAAAAAATCTAGAGTCGTTCTAGTATGATAAAGTCATGCTGATAGATATTCTGATCGTCTACTATCCCTTTAACAGAGGAACTAACTCGCCACTGACTCGTATCAATTTGCGGGAAATACGTATCTCCCTCAAAGGTTTGATGTATTTGTGTGATATACAATTTGTCCGTTTCCGGAAGAATCTCCCTGAATATCTCGGCTCCGCCTATCACAAATACTTCTTTTTCACAATTGTCGGCGTATTCTTTAATATCAGCGACATTATGCAGCATTACAGCCCCTTTAACTTGATAGCTTGTGTTACGGGTAATAATGATATTTTCCCTTCCTGGGAGCAGACGGCCAATGGATTCATACGTTTTCCGTCCCATAACAATAGGGTGACCCATCGTTACTTTTTTAAAATATTGCAAATCTGCTGGAAGATGCCAAGGCAGCTGATTATTCTTGCCGATTACTCGATTTTCATCCATGGCAAGCATCAGGGAAATCATATACTGACCACTCCCTTGATATGTGGATGTGCATCATAATTTTCGAGTGTAAAATCTTCATATTTAAATGCAAAGATATCTTTCACTTCAGGATTCAGCTTCATGACTGGCAGCGGCAGCGGATCGCGAGTCAGCTGCAGGTTAACTTGATCTAAATGATTATTATAGATATGTACATCTCCAAATGAATGAACAAAGTCTCCAGGTTCTAGATCACATACCTGTGCAACCATCAGGGTTAATAAGGCGTATGAGGCAATATTAAACGGGACACCTAAAAAGACATCAGCGGACCGCTGGTATAGCTGGCAGCTTAGTTTTCCATCTGCAACATAAAATTGAAAGAATGCATGACAAGGCGGCAGCGCCATTTCTGGTAACTCACCAACATTCCAAGCATTCACAATCAACCGACGAGAATCCGGATTGTTCTTTATTTGATCAATGACCTCTGAAATCTGATCTATTTGTTTTCCATCTGCAGTTCCCCACGAACGCCATTGATGTCCATAGATAGGGCCTAAATCACCAGATTCATCTGCCCATTCATTCCAAATTCGTACATTATTTTCTTGAAGGTACAATACATTTGTATCTCCCCGTAAAAACCATAGCAGTTCATGAATAATTGCCTTTAAGCTTAATTTTTTTGTTGTTAGGAGCGGAAATCCCTCTTTAAGGTTAAATCGCATTTGGTATCCGAAGGTACTAATTGTTCCTGTCCCCGTACGATCACCTTTTTCAATCCCATTTTGTAGAACATGATTGCATAAATCTAAATATTGTTTCATAATATCCCACCCTTTTCACTAACATTCGTCTCTATTTTACCAGTTAGCAGATAAATCTACAATTTCCCGATAAAGATGTAAGTGAGCGGGGCTTTACGCTTAAGGAGTTCTTTTTCTTCTGGATTCAGATAATACATTGCAAAGGTTTCTGCAAAATATTCCTCTGGGTAGCTATGAAAATAGGACTGTCCGGGAAATAAGCTAGTAACCTCTTTTTTCCAAGCACTTAAAAAGGCTTCCTTATCATGAATTTCTCCGTACACCATTTTATCAATGGTATGAGCAAGTTCATGAAGTTCTAGGTTAACAGAACCATGCCCCTGACCCTTCCCACTTGCCCCAATTTTCACATAAACGATTCTAGACCCGCCCATTCCAGGTACGTCATCCCAAGTTGTTTCTTGATTAAGGTACCCGCGCGGAGTCGTTCCCTTTAAATAGCGAGCCCCCGAATTATCCGTTAAATCACCTGTAAATAACTGAATCTTAATTCGATCCTGATTTAATTTATTTATTAAATCTTCTGGAAGATAACTGACCCTCTCAACGATGGAAAGCGCTCCCGCTGTATTAAAATTTCCTTTTGGAAATAAAAAAAGCTTCTGAAGTCCAGTATTTCTCTGAAGTATCGGAGAAGTTTTCAAAGCATGTTTACCAGGAAGGTCGGACCAGCTGACGCCATTTCCCGACGCAGAGGTAAAGGAATAGATTGAAAATATTGAAAATAAAATAATGAAAACTGTTAACAAAAAAACAATCAATCTCCTTTTCATACCGGACTCTCCTTAGTATTCTTTAATTCTATAAGTATACCATGGCTGCGGAAGTCCTTAATTCGTGAATTTTTGGAAATTCTCATCTTCGTGTAACACTCCTCGCCTAGTTGACATATGAATGAGTATAACAACGGATGTGGTGATACTATGAGACTATATAACAAACAAAAAATGCTTCAAGACCACCCTGATTTAGCTCAAGAAGTAGTGGATGTCTTTTCATTAAAAATTTTCGTGTTTCTGGATTTGTTTATTTTTTCTATTATTTTAGGATTACTGCTTTATCCATTAGTTGATTCTGTTCGCATTTCTTACATCATTCCTATTACCTTTTTTTTATCATTTACAGCATTATATTTTTACTTTTGCAAACAGCTGCCCGACGACAAAAAGAGCTGATCCACTCGGATCAGCTCTTTCATGTTAGATTGCCTTTTTTCTTTCATTTTTAAAGTGAATGAAGAAAGTAATCCCGAATGTAATAATGAGGAGAATAAAGAAAGCGACATGAGAAATATCAATTCCTACGACAGAAAGCAGCATTTTCGCAGCTATAATGGCAATTAATACATAAGCAGCTGTCTCAAGTTCTGGTATTTTCTCAATTAATTTAAGAAATACACCTGCAATTCCTCTCATCATTAGAACACCAATCATACCGCCTAATAGGAGTACCCAGACTTGTTCACTTACTCCAAAAGCAGCTAAAACACTGTCAACAGAGAAAGCAATATCCATCATTTCAACCATGATCACGGTACCCCAAAGCGCGCCAAATGTACGGATTAAGAACCCTTCCTTACTCATACCTTTGGTTTCATCATCTTCACCGCTGCCATTACGTTTATCGATAAAGTACTTAATGGCCAGCCATGCAAGATACGCTGCTCCCAGTACTTTAACAAACCATAGCTTAATAAGATAAACGCCAATTCCAATCGCAATAAATCTGAATACATATGCGCCCAGTAATCCGTAAAACAACGCTTTTTTACGCTGCTTTTCTGGTAAATGTTTTACCATAACGGCCAGTACAAGTGCATTATCCGCTGAAAGCAGACCTTCTAACACAACCAGTGTTCCTATTAGTCCCCAACTTACAGGGTCAGTTAATACTTGTACCCACATACTCCAGTCAAAAAATTGAGCGTATGTGTCTATAATACTTGATATCATGCCTGCCTTACTCCCTTGTAATAGATTGTCCAGGTTTTATCGAATGTGCGAATTAACCTAGAAGGAATCACAATTATCATACTCCTGCTTAGTTAAAAATTCAAATCGGATTTTTTATTAATCTATTAAGAAAGGATTTTTTCTCTGTTTTCCCATTTCGGAGGCGTATTTTTATCCCAATATATTTTCCCAAGCTCATGGTGCTCCACAAAATTATCATGGTACGTATGGTAATGAAAATCAAACCAATATCCCTCTTGCGGAGGATTCTCCTGCCGTACATGGAAACGAATCGTATCTTCACCGTTTGTTTGGTTATAAATGTGGAAAATCTTTTCCCCTCTTCCGGAAGCCGGCTCTTCAGTTATGGATAAGGCTGTAAGTTTTTCTTCAGGGTATTGCTCAGCCATTTCTTGAATAGCATTCTCTATTTTCGGAAGAATAGCAGACTTAAATTCCAGTTCAATCTTCGGTTTAATCTTTTCTCCAAATTTCATATATGCATTTTCTTCTGCTTTTATCATCATCGATTCAATAAATTGATCATATGGAAGCTCCGTTTGATAATTCTCTATGCTAGCTTCATATTGAAATGTTTGAGATTCCTCTATAGCATCCTTTTTTTGAGCTTTAGCACTGTCATCCTCACCGAACCACGTCAGATCGGCCGGTGAAACCATTCCGAAAGTTAAAACAGAAATGAGAACTACAAGGCTTTTTTTCAACCATTTAGTATTTTTCATAACAAGACTCCTTATGTAGAGGAATATTGAATTACCATATCTACTAATTTTTTAACAATTCTTACAATCTAGTATACTTCGATTTTCGTTAAAAAACGAATATTTTTTACAGAGGTTTTAAATATCTTGTAAAAGGATATAAATAAGAGAGAAAGAAACTGTAATCAGCTTGCGCTCCAGCTGTCTTCGGACAACAGAAATACATACTGCACAACTTCTGCAGTTTTTACTGGCGAACAAGGAGGGGTAGCTATGGACGGGTCTATCATCATCGCAATTTTATGTATTGTTATGTTAATGTATTTTGTTTACTTAACCATTACAGACTAAATTTCAATGTGTGATTCGTACAAAAACCCCTGTCCTCTCGACAGGGGTTAGTTAATTCTATCCTTTCTCGCAACTTACTAACCCAATCGCATCCAGGAGGTTTATATAATGGAATCTAATGAAAAAAAGTATATGGGCAGGTCTACTAATTGCTCTTACGAAAGAGAGACTGATACCGGGAATGCTGGAATGGTTGTTTCCGCTCATCCTGTCGCATCAAAAATCGGAGAAAAAATTCTCCTTCAAGGCGGGAATGCTGTTGATGCTGCTGTCGCTATTCAGTTTGCCCTTAATATCGTTGAACCCATGATGACTGGTATTGGAGGCAGCGGATTTATGATGGTTTACCATCAAGAAAAAGATACCGTAAAGATCTATGACGGTCATGTACGTGCTCCACAGGCTGCTACACCAGATTTATTTTTAGATGAACAGGGTGAAGTCATCCCCTTTCGTGAGCGTTCAACCAAAGCAAACGCAATCGGAATTCCAGGTATTCTGAAAGCGATGGACGCTGCACTAAAAGATCACGGTACGATGTCACTTAAAGATATAATTGAACCATCGATAAAGGTTGCTGAAGAAGGAGTACCCGTTAATTGGGTGTTCTGTGATGCTGTTGAAAACTTTACCTACCGGCTAGGTGACGATGCAAAACAGTTATTCATGCCAGAAGGACGGAAAATGAAAGAAGGCGACGTGCTAAAAAAAGAAAAACTAGCAGATACCTACCGCATACTTCAACGTGATGGGATTGATGCCTTCTATAGTGGGGAAATCGGAAAAGCCATTATTTCAACCATTAAAAAGCATGGCGGAATTATGGAATTATCCGATTTAGAAAATTATCAAATTACGATTGACGATCCCCTTTGGGCTGACTATAAGGGCTACCAAATAGCCTCAACAAATGCACCAAGTGCAGGTGGTTTTTCTGTACTGCAAATCTTGAAAATTCTTGAAGAGTTCAAGATTGAACAATACGAACCTAGATCATGGGAACGTTACTACCTAATTGCCGAAGCAATGCGACTCGCATTCTCCGATAAAAAAGCATTTTTAGCTGACCCTGAATTTGCAGAATTGCCCTTACAAGGTCTGTTTAACAAAGAGTATATTGAAAAACGCCGCAGCTTCATTAACTTTAAAAACCGAAATAACAAAATTGACTTTGGAAACCCTTGGAAATACGACACTGTCACTCAGCGAGAAGTCGTTCCTCAGCCTGACGATAAGGAACAAAGCGAAACCACTCACTTTACGGTAATGGATCGTTGGGGGAATATCGTTGCTTGTACCTCCACTGTTGAACATCCATTTGGTTCCGGAATCATGGTTTCTGATTACGGCTTTATTCTCAATAATGAACTGACTGATTTTGATTCTGTTCCCGGCGGAATGAACCAGGTAGAACCAGGAAAACGACCGGTAAGCGGAAAAAGTCCTACCATAATATTTAAGGATAAAAAACCGGTTCTTACATTAGGTTCACCCGGCGGATCGACCATCATTAGTTCAGTTTCACAGACGATCCTCAATGTACTTGATTTTAATATGGATTTAAAATCAGCAATAGAAGAACCGCGGATCTTTACACCAATGGGCCCGCATATTGAATGGGAAGCAGGAATGGATATGGACAGCAAAGGACATCTTGAAGGAATGGGCTTTGCCTTTAATGAAAAACCTCACTCCATTGGGAATGTTCAAGCAATCCAAATCGATCCTGAAACTGGCCTCATGCACGGTGCAGCCGATTCAAGTCGTGAAGGAACTGCCATTGGTTTAAATAAAGAAGATTATAAATAAGCCCAAACGGCTGTCGAGAAACTCGACAGCCGTTTTCTTTGTATAGCTTGGCGCATATCACTCAAGCTGAAACGATGGCTTTGGCTTTGCACAGAAAAACGCTTGGTTTGCACACGTTTTGGCTTATTTTGCACAGAAATGAGCTGCATCTGCACAGAAACGACTCTGTTTTGCACACTTATCCTACTATTCTGCACAGTTAAGTTTACTAGAGCTGAATATTCAACTTTAACTTGAGCACTTTATCAATCAAAAAGAGGCTGGCTGCATACGCAGCCGGCCTCTCTTAATTGTTCGTTTCTATAAACCCATAATGAAATGTTGATGTTTTTCTTTTCATGACGCTAAAGCCAAATTGATTAAAACGTGTGCTTCTATAATGATCTTTTAACACGACTCTGTTTACGGCCACTCGTTTCGCTTCATTTAACGCAGCTTCAGTTAGATCCTCTCTCGATGCAAAGTGAGTTAATCCTCGGATTCCGTTGGATTCAAGTACACTTTCTTCAAACATTGGATCAAAATATACAACATCAAAACTTTTATCCGGTATAGTTTTTAAGATATCGAGGTGATGACCTGTTTTAATTTCAATTCTTTTCATGGCTTCTTGAATTTCATTTTGAACGTCCTGCCAATGGTTCAAGCCGTTTCTGACAATGCAGGCGATGGCTGGATCCGCTTCAACAGCAACAACTGACCCATTTTCTCCAGCTGCAAAGCTCGCGATAATTGCGTCCGAACCAAGGCCAAGCGTACAATCCAGCACCCTGCTCCCTTTATGTATCCCGGCTGCTGCCAAATAAGGATCTGCTTCTCCTTGCAATAGACGTTTTAAGCGAAGCATTGCGAGGTTAGGATGGAAAAAGAAAGGCTCTGCCGTTCCTAATTTATGAAGTTCCAGCCTGTTTTTCCCTACAACTAAACACTCATCACCATGTTGATGCTGTAAGTCCTTTATCGAACGCTTTTCCCGTTTTATGTACAGGACACTTAACTCATCTGCCAAACTCTTCGCATGGTCAACCATTTCAGGATTTGTTCGCCCAGCGGTCGTTACAAACATATTGCCACTCCTTGCTTCTCTGGCATAGCAAAGGAGAATGGACTCCCCATTCTCCTTTGCAGAATCTTATTTAACTTGATTAAACGCCGTTAGTAAATTCCCCATAATCTCTTCCATTGGTTGTCCTTCAATATCATAACGAGGAATAAAGTGAACTACTTCTTTCCCTTTCAATAATGCCATTGACGGAGAAGATGGCTCGATATCACCAAAGACCTCACGCATTTTAGCTGTTGCTTCTTTATCCTGACCAGCAAAAACTGTCACCAAATGATCTGGTTTTTTCTCTGATTGCAGAACAGCCTGTGTGGCCGCTGGACGTGCAAGACCGGCAGCACAGCCGCACACGGAATTCACTACAACAAGCGTTGTTCCTTCTACACCTTCAATAAAGTCTTCTACAGCTTCAGGTGTTGTCAGTTCCTTAAACCCTGCATTCGTTAACTCGGCACGCATGGGCTTTACGACTTCTTTCATATATTCATCATATGCACTTGACATAATTATTTCTTCCTCCTCAATTCCTACTATATCTTTAGCATACCGTACAACAAGCATGGAATACAAGAAAAGTGCAAGCTCATCTAGGTGTTAAAAAAAGGCGCCCTTTGATTGGACGCCTTGCCTTTACTTAACCTTTTGTGGTTCTGGTGCTGTTTCATCTTCAAAAGCATCTGTTACTGCACCTTTTGAAGCAGAAGAGACTAGACGGGCAAATTTAGCAAGCTGCCCTCTAGCAACTAGCTTAGGAGCTTTCCAATCTAATTTCCGCGCTTGTAATTCTTGTTCAGAAAGATTAACTTCAAGCAATTGTTTATCAGAATCTATTGTAATAATATCACCTGTTTGAATGAGCCCAATTGGACCTCCAACTTGTGCTTCTGGTGCAATATGACCGATAACCAAACCATGTGTGCCGCCTGAGAAACGCCCATCCGTCAACAAGGCAACCGATTCTCCTAACCCTTTTCCAACTAAAATCCCGGAGATTGAGAGCATCTCTGGCATTCCTGGGCCGCCCTTAGGTCCTTCGTAGCGAATGACAACCACATCACCGGCAACGACATCATCATTTAAAATGGCTTCAGTAGCACTTGGCTCGTCATCAAATACTTTAGCTGTCCCCGTTAAGCTTCTCACCTTAAGACCGGAAACTTTAGCAACCGCACCCTCTGGGGCCAGATTCCCTTTCAAGATAACAAGCGGACCATCTGGGTACAGCGGCTGTTCTACAGGTGTAATGATTTTTTGGCCTTCCTCAAAATCAGGGAATTCTTCTAAGTTCTCAGCAATGGTTTTCCCGGTTACGGTTAAACAGTCACCATGAAGTAATCCTGCTTTCAATAAATGCTTCATCACAGCGGGAATTCCACCGATTTTATGAAGGTCTTCCATAACATATTGTCCGCTTGGACGTAAGTCAGCGATATGCGGTACCTTTTTCTGAAGACGGTTAAAGTCTTCCAGTGATAAATCGACTTCAGCAGAATGGGCAATCGCCATCAGATGAAGAATAGCATTCGTTGATCCGCCAAGTGCCATAACAATCGTGATGCCATTTTCAAAGGCTTTTTTCGTTAAGATATCCCGCGGGTAGATGTCTTGCTCAAGCATTCTATACACTGCCTCGCCGGCACGGTAACAATCGTCTTGTTTTTGATCTGTTTCAGCTGGATTAGACGAACTTCCCGGCAAACTCATTCCCATCGCTTCAATTGCACTAGCCATGGTGTTAGCTGTGTACATTCCTCCACATGATCCTGCACCAGGGCAAGCGTTACATTCTACCTTTTTCAATCCTGCTTCATCCAGCTTACCTGCATTGTATTCGCCCACGCCTTCAAAGGCTGAAACGATATCAATATTCTTACCGTTGATAGTACCTGGGCGAATGGTTCCCCCATATACGAAGATGGATGGCAGATTAATACGGGCAATCGCCATCATACAGCCTGGCATATTCTTATCACAGCCGCCAATGGCGACAAATCCATCCAGGCTTTCACCACCAACTACTGTTTCAATTGAATCGGCAATCAAATCACGGCTTGGAAGAGAATATCTCATTCCCTCTGTTCCCATTGATATACCATCGGAAACGGTGATTGTATTAAAGATCATAGGCGCTCCGCCAGCGTCACGCGCCCCTTTTTTGGCTCTTCTAGCTAATTCATCAATATGTATATTACACGGCGTCACTTCACTCCATGTGCTCGCAATGCCAATCATCGGTTTTTTAAAATCCTCATCCGTAAATCCGACTGCTCGAAGCATAGCCCGGTTAGGTACACGGGTTGGTCCTCCCTCACTGATGACTTTACTGCGGATTCTTAGGTCTTTTTTCATTGTGTCTCTCCCCCTTGTTTTCTTATCAATATAGAAAACTTTTCGAAGAATTTCAAGAAAATTCGTATATTTTAGCAAATTATTTTTCTGAATAAATAGAAAACACCGATAATTAAAGCAGATAAAAAAGGACTCCCCTCCCATTTATGGAAAGAAAGAAAGTCCTTCTATTACTGTCGTGAATCCGTCATTTGCTTCCATACAGATCCTTTTGCTTCTTCTCCGTTTTCAATCCGATTAATCGCCATCTTTACTTGCATCGCTACTTCGAATTCAGGATCATTTTCTGCTTCTCTTAACGCTTCAATGACCGATTCATCACCAGATTCATACAAGAACATGGCAGCTCTCCAGCGAACTAGCTTATTTTTATCTTTAAGTGCTTTAGCCATCTCAGTCATAGCCTCAGGGAAACCTAGATCTGATAAGCAGTCTCCAGCCGTTCTGCGTACACCAGAATTTTTATCTGTCAGGCCTTTATAAAGATATGGTAATACGATTGGATCTTCAATCATTCCCAAATAAACTACGGTTTGTCGGCGGATCGATACCTTTGTATCTGCTAAAGCCTGGTTAAGTAATGGCAAATCTTCAACCGTTGGATCTTCCATTTGAACAAGAGCTTGGTAGCGTTTTTCCCAACTTTCATCTTCAAGCATTTCTGCTGTAAGCTTTACCTTTTCCCTCTTTATAGGCGCTGATGTTTTATCTGTACTCTTCTGTCCAATCTCAACCAGTTGATTCAAACGCTCTTGTGGATAAGCAGCGACCAATTCTTCCATCACTTCTGTACCAATCGCATCTAGTTCACCATAGCGGACCCCGTAATCTTTCCACTTTCGGAGCATGACGACATTGTCCTCTAGATTCTGAGCCATCTTTACTGCCACAACAAAGTGTTCAGGCATAGCAAACCTTTTTTCACTGCTGCCATCATTCAGTTTTATTTGCATGGGAATCCCTTTAAATTGCTGAATTAAAACCGATACTTCACCAAAATGATCAAGAATTTTTTGGGCCGATTCATCCGTTATTTCTTCACCAAAGATTTTCCGTATTTGAATTAAGATATCCTGCCAATCATATTTCGCATTGCGTTCTACTGCAAGGAAGTCGGCAACGTGGTAGACGCCCGTAACTCCATCAATTTTTAATATATCCTGAATTAATGGCGGCGCTTGGTCAGCAAAGTTCTTTTTAAAATTATTGCTTCTGCCCGCCGGCAGTTCTTCGGATAAGTTGACTTTCATCGTATTTGGACTTGGTGTTGGTTCAATCGATAATATATTCACATTAATCTCTCCTTTATTGCTTCGAAACATCTATATGTCTCGATTTTAACATACTCCTTTCGTGAACACATATAATCCGCATGAGTTGAAAATATTGTCATTCACCTTGTCTTCAAAAAAAATACGACCTTCCAGAACAAGTCTAGAAAGCCGTTTTCACTTATTGATCCTCTTGCTTCTCAGCTAGGTATTCCCATCTTTCCATCGTTTGCTCTAATTTTTCGGTTAGCTGGGCCTCTTCTTCAAGCAATAGTCGGATTTTCTCAAAGTCACTGCCGGCGACCGCCATTTCAGACGTGATTGCAGCCAGTCGTTCTTCAATTTTCTCCATATCTTCTTCAATGGTTCCCCATTCAATCTTTTCTGCATATGTTAATTTTTTCTTTTTCTCCGTACGTTCTTGAACAACGGGACGCTTCACTGGTGCAGGTGCTTGTTCTGCTTTTTCATCTTCAAGAAAGTCCGTATAACCGCCATAGTAGAAATCTATGGTACCTGCTGCTCTAAATACAAAGAGATGATCACAGGTTTTATCGAGGAAATAGCGATCATGCGATACTGTCACAACGACGCCCGGGAAAGTTTGGAGGTAATCCTCAAGTACGGTCAATGTTTGAGTATCTAAATCATTCGTCGGCTCATCTAAAAGCAGAACATTTGGAGATGACATTAAAATTTTCAATAAAAACAGTCTGCGTTTTTCGCCGCCGGAAAGCTTGCGGATTAGTGTACCATGCGTATTAAGCGGGAACAAAAACTTTTCAAGCATTTGTGCGGCCGTTATAATGCTGCCATCTTTCAACGTGATAGCATCAGCTGTTTTTCGAATGTATTCAATCATTCTCAAACCTGGATCAATCTCTTCGTTCACCTGTGTATAATACCCGATTTTAACCGTTTGACCAATTTCGATTTCACCTGAATCTATTGGAATCGTGCCAGCTAAAATATTTAATAATGTTGATTTTCCCGTACCATTTCTTCCGACAATCCCAATTCGATCGCCTGGTTTAAACAGGAATGAAAAAGACTGAATAAGAGGATCGTTGGTAAATGATTTAGAGATCTCCTTTAATTCAATCACTTTTTTACCTAGCCGTGTTCCGCTGAGCCCAATTTCTAAACTTTCTTGTTTCGTCTTATTTTTCACATTTTCTTCAAGTGTCTCAAACCGTTGAATCCGAGCTTTTTGTTTGGTCGAACGTGCTTTCGCGCCTCTGCGAATCCAAGCAAGTTCTGTTTTAAATAAGTTTTCTTTTTTCGCTCTATCCTGCGATTCGTTTTCTTCGCGGATCGCTTTGGCTTCAAGAAAATCAGCATAATTCCCTTTGTATTCATAAAGACTTCCTTGTTCGATTTCCCAAATCTTCTTAGCTACATTATCTAAGAAGTACCGATCATGTGTAACAAATAAAACTGAACCAGGATACTTTGCCAGATATTCTTCCAGCCATTTAATACTTTCAAAATCAAGATGGTTGGTCGGTTCATCTAGAATAAGCAAATCAGGCGTTTCTATCAGTGTTTTAGCAAGCGCTGCCCGCTTTTTTTGACCGCCTGATAGTTCCGATAACGATCTTGAAAAGTCAGGCAGCCCAAGTTTAGTCAAAAAAGTCCGGGCATCTGCACTGGTTTCCCAAGCGCCCATTTCATCCATCTTTTGCTGTAGATGTAATAGACGATCCTGTACGGCTGAATCTTGAGGATTTTCTTGTAGAACTAATAAGGTTTTTTCGTAGTTCTTAATTAGGGTAAATACTGGCGAGTCACTAGCGTATAGGTACTCCATAATCGTTAAATCTTCATTAAAAACCGGATCCTGATCTAGGTAGGAGATAGAATAATCGTTTGGATGATCTTTCATTCCCTCATCGTAGTCTTCAGTTCCTGCAATGATATTTAATAATGTTGATTTTCCCGTTCCATTAACACCCAAGACACCGATCTTGTCACCTTCTGAAATGGAAAAGGCAATATTATTAAAAATCGTTTTATCACCTTGTGTTTTTTTAATTTTCTCCATGCTGAATACTTTCATAGTAATACATCCCATTCCTTATTAAATTGCTGTAAAAACTCTTCCATATATTGTTGACGTTCCTTGGCTATCGCTACTGCTGTATCGGTATGAAGCATGTCAGACAACTTCAATAGCTTTTCATGGAAATGATGAATGGACGTACTTGTTCCATTTCGATATTCCTCTTTGTTCATTGAATCTCTTACAGAAATCGCTGGATCATAAAGCAGTTGCCCTTTTTTACCCCCATAGGCAAAAGTTCGGGCAATCCCTATGGCCCCAAGTGCATCAATTCGATCAGCATCTTGAACAATTTTAGCCTCTATCGATGGAAGATCCGTCTGCCCTTTGCTATATGAAATACTATCAATTATCTGTTTAATCTCTTTCACTTGGCAGTCGGCAAGATTATTCCTTCTAAACCAACTATCTAAAAGAGCCAGTCCCGTTTCTTCATTGTCATGCAGCTTGTCATCCGGAATATCATGCAAGAGTGCAGCTAATTCAATGATGAAGCTATCACCTAGTTGTTCTTTTTTCGCTATATGTACAGCTATCTTTCTCACTCGATCTGAATGATACCAATCATGACCAGTACTATCTTGACCAAGGTTTTCTTTAACAAACTGTTCGGCATCTCTAATTGATTGATTCATAAGTCTGCTCCTTTTTGATACCTTACCTATTCTACCATGGAAGGCACTTTTTAGCCCAGAACAGAACGATGTCCTTACTTTTCATTGAACCAGCTGATTCCAAGCGTTTCAGCTCCAGTATGAACAGAAATAGCACTGCCTAATGGATAAATATGGACCTTCATATTCGGTGTGATTGAAAGAATTTTCTCACGCCACCGGCCAGCCTGTTCAGGAGTTGATCCGTATAAAATACAGCATTCCCGAATACTTTCACTTGCTGCTCGATACCATTCAAATATAAGGTTCTCCGCTTTTAACTCACTTCTCGCTTTTTCTTTTGTTTCCAAGCTGCCCTTTTGGATAGAAATAATCGGCTTCAACTTTAATAAGCTTCCAAGAATATACTTAGCACTAGACAATCGTCCGCTCCGGTGCAGCTGTTCAAGCGAACCAATTAACACATACGTTTCATGATTGCTTCGATAGGTACGTGCTAGGTGTAAGGCATCTTCAATTGTTGAGCCGTTTTCTATTTCATTGATTAACTTTTTTAAGATCAGTGTCATTGGATAAGAGATTAGTTCTGAATCAAAGACATGTACCGGAATCGAAACAAGTTTTGCCGCTTGAAGGCTCGAATTAACCGTTCCGCTCAAGCGGCCAGAAACATGAACCGAAATAATTCGATCAAAATTTTGTTCAAGCTTTTTATATAACTCAGTAAAGGTTCCAATCGACGGCTGAGAAGTTGTAAGGATAGAAGAAGTATTTTTCATGATTTGAGCTAAATCGTTAGGAAGAATATTAATTCCGTCCTCATACTCTTGTCCATCAATAATAACAACCATTGGAACGATAAATAGATCATTCCTTTTTTTTAGTTGTTCATCTAAACAACCTGTACTGTCCGTTACCCATGCAATCCGTTCACTCATGTTTGTCCCCCCTCGCTCCTATTCACCTAATATGTTCGCTCACGGATTTCTATTTCCTCTAAAAAAAGTAAAAATCCCGATGCACAATGGGCACCGGGATTAAAACTTATTTAAGAAGGTTACTAATCTCATCTTCGAATTCAAATGGTTTTGTTTTTGGTGCGTAGCGATTTACAATATTCCCCTCGCGGTCAACTAGAAATTTGGTAAAGTTCCATTTGATTTTTTTCGAACCAAGCATACCAGGAGCATGTTCGGTTAAATACGTGAACAAAGGGTGTGCATGCTCTCCCTTTACATCTACTTTAGCAAACATAGGGAACGTTACACCGTGATTAAGTTTACAAAAAGCATCAATTTCTAGTTCATCTCCAGGCTCCTGCCCCATAAATTGATTGCAGGGAAAACCTAAAACGGTAAATCCTTGATCTTCATAACGTGAAAATAGTGTTTGCAGTTCTTCGTATTGAGGAGCAAATCCACACTTACTCGCTGTATTAACAATGAGCAGGACATTACCCTTATATGCCTCAAGAGAAATCGTTTCTCCGGTAATTTTTTTCGCTTCGAAATCGTAAATAGACATCAAGCAACACTCCTTCTATGTTTGCTTTAATTTTACTTCATTCCCATTATTAAAACCATTATCAGTGTTCCGAAACAACCCTATCCAGCACACTTTACATAGGGGTTGACGTCTTCAAAAAACCATCCGTTTTCTTTAACGATTCAATTAAGGTATCCAGCATATCCGTGAGATCGTCCATTTGTTCTTCTTTAATTAAACGTCCAAATGAAATTTTACATTCGGTTGTATAGGTTAGTTGACTATTCTTATTATCTCGGTATGTATGATTGATTAACTCTATATGGCGATCGCTTCCCCAAATCCCTTCAATGATCGTAAGAAGCTGCCCGCCTTGAATACCTTCCAGCTGCCGTGCCATTTTTAGAGCCACTGTAATCGTAGAACCTTCGTTAAATGGCGACTGATTTGGAAGCAGTTCTGCACTTAGATTTTCTAAGTTAGCACCTAGACTGACCACTCCTACTACAGGGGTATCCGAAAGAGGGGATTTTAATTCCATTTCCATTATAAATTGCCTGGATAGATGAGCAAGATTAACGAGATCTTGTCGATTTGTGACAACTATATCCCCATAAAAATCATGATCGTAAACAGCTCCTTCTACCACTACTTTCATATTTTCAAATGCTGTTGGATCAAACAACGCACGAACACCTCACATTCTAAGATTTAACTTACATCCATTGGCCCCTATTTAAATTGCGCCTATTTTATCATTTTGCTGAAAATGAGAAAGGTTGGACGCTAACTTTCCCAAAAAAGGTTACAATCGTATGAATTTTCTATATAATACAACTATTGATTTTTCTTTAATTCTAATGAAAAAGGAGGCTTCCCATTGCCTATTAATATACCACCTGAACTGCCTGCTAAGGAAATACTTGAGAGAGAAAATATTTTTGTGATGACGGAAACTCGTGCCACCCAACAAGATATTCGGCCGCTGAATATCATTATTCTCAATCTTATGCCGGAAAAAGAAAAAACGGAAGCTCATCTCCTCCGTTATCTAGGCAACACACCCATTCAAATTAATATTTCCTTTTTAAAACTAACAACTCATGAAGCAAAAAACACCAGTAAACTTCACCTCGACCAATTTTACGAACCTTTTTCAGAAATTAGAAATAAAAAATTTGATGGAATGATTATTACGGGGGCACCTGTTGAAAAGTTGGCATTTGAAGAAGTGGATTACTGGGAAGAAATGATGGAGATTATGAATTGGAGCACAACAAACGTTACCTCTACTCTGCATATTTGCTGGGGAGCACAGGCGGCCCTGCATCATCATTACCAAATTAATAAATATGAACTGCCCAATAAATGTTTTGGAGTATTTTCTCATGAGGTATTGCATCCAAACGAGTTCCTTGTCAGAGGATTTGATGACCACTTTTTGGCTCCGCATTCTCGATACACGGACATCGACTTTAACGCTTTAAAACAACACCCTGAATTAACCGTTCTCGCAGAATCAGAAAGAGCAGGAATTTTGTTGATTGCTTCGAAGGATGGGAAAAGAATTATGAGCACCGGCCATTTTGAATATGACTCTGATACGCTCGGGGCAGAATATGTAAGAGATCACGAACGGGGAGTTCCCACGCAGCTTCCGGAAAATTATTATCCCAAAGATGATTCATCGAAGATCCCATTACATCGCTGGAAAAGCCACTGCAGTCTGCTGTTCTCCAACTGGCTGAATTATTACGTCTATCAACAGACTCCATATGAATGGAAATAGCAAGTAACCGAATAAAATGAAAAATGGCTGTCCGAGCGAATTACGCAAAGACAGCCTTTTTATTTGGTTATGCTTTTTTTAGCTCATCCTCAAAGTAAAAAGTGGAGGGATGTTCATTCACAACATATGAAACCTTCTTCATATTTACAACATAATGCCACTTTTTGATCGTAACTTCTTCACCTGTGCTAGTAATGTTAACCCGTTCTCCAGCCTCGAATTTGTTTTTATTACTCACGATACCACTCCCTCTCAATACTATTATACCACAAAATCTTCTCTTTTCTGCTTACCTTCAAATGGAAAGATACACTTAATTACTTAGTTCCAGTTAATTGGAAGTACCTTCCTGAAATCATGCCATAATTAACCCAGTTTACCGCATAATATACCCATTTCTGTTCCATACGTCCACGGTTCGACTTTTTTCTCAGATTTACTACTGTACTTCATGCCCAGAAATATCAAAAACGTTTGGAAAGATCCAAACGTTTCATTAATCAAACTATTCTTTGCCACACGAATAACACCGGAGATCATGATCATGATCTCCGTACATTCGCAGTTCTTTCTTAAGTCCACACATTCCACAAACCTCAACGTCAATTTGTGGAATAATACCTGCTTCTGCTAACGGAACCCAAGAGTTTGTATATAAATTTTTACTCATACCGTAATCAATAAAGGTAAGTTTGCCTTGTTCATTCATCCCGTAATTTGAACTGTCCTTTAAATCAAAACAATCAAAATCCTGGTCTAATAACTCTAACACTTCTTCATACAAATCCGGAATGAGTTGTGCATCAATGTTCCCATCAATTTCAAATGATTGATGATTCTTTAATTCCAACGGTTGATAATATTTTTGAATCGAAATAGTTTCGTCTACATAATAAACTTTAGCAAACAATTCATGCAGCCCTTTTTTCGCCATTACATTGTAAATATGTAATTCATTTTGGGATTGCTTATAACCAAGTTTATGTAAATGTAATTTAATCACATATTCGTCGACTCTATATACTTTTCTCGTCGAACCAATTCCGATAAAATTTTCTTCACTGCAATACTTATTCCAATTTTCACTTAATTCTTTCAGCATATTCTCTCACACCTACTCACAGCCAAAATAATTTATTGTTTTTCTGAAAAATAGACTTCCTCAAAAGGCTGTACGACAACGAATCCAGATCCTTCGAATTTCATTTGTACGGATTCCCCGCTTCCACGTCCAAAAAATGTCTTTAATGATACGTCAGTTACGAATTCCGGCGTAAGATGGCCTGACCACGCGACAGTTGCATTGGGGTCCGTATAGACGGCATCTCCCGGCTCAACTAATAAAGTGAGCGGTTCATAGTGTGTGGTGAAAGCGACCATCCCGGTACCTTCAACTTTTACGTTGAACAGCCCGCCCGCTAACAGTCCCGCAATTTTCCGCATTAATTTAATATCCCACTTCAGCCTGGATTCAAAAGCCAGCAGATCATTGCCATTTATACAGATTGATTCATCAGCCAAATTTAGAATAGAGATTTTTTTTCCTTGATCTGCAACATATAATTTTCCTTGCCCTGTCGCTTTCATAATGGAAGCCCCTTCACCTGTGAACGCTTTTTTAAACATTTTTCCTAGTCCATGTTCTAGGATTCCCTCACGCTCAAACTTGATATTGCCGCGATAGGATATCATCGAGCCTGTCTTCGCCCAAATTTGATTTTCTAAATTAATTTCAAGGATCCGTTCTGTTTCTAATTCAAACAGGCCCTGCCCTTTATCTTGTTGTTTTGTTTTCGAAATAAACTCATTAATATGAAATTTCTCCACAACTTACATCTCCCTTTATTTGAATTGACTAGGGGGTATCTCCCATCCCCCAAATTGGATTCCATCTAAGGTACTTTTACGATGTCGGCTACTAAATCTCCGCTTTCTTAAGTACAAACAGCCACATAAAGGAGAGTGCTTGTTGTAACTCTTTTGAAAGGTGCGTTAGTTTTGTGTAGTCGACACCTTGCTTGGGTACTCCCGTATCGGCGACGAGTTCCCAGCCGTTTTCCTCTGCTAATTGAAGAAATTCCCAGGCCTGCATCGTGTTCATAATTACTTCTTTATTATAAAGCCGCGGATAGCTGTTTGCTCTTGGGCCGGATGTAGGTCCAAGGATCGCAAAGCATCCGTATCCGCCGGGTTTAAGAATCCGTTTAATTTCCTTTAGAGCATCGATTGGCTTTTCTGTCCATTCGATGGAATTAATGGCCATGACAGCATCCACTTCTTCCGTTTCAAAAGGCAGCGCTGTCAGATCCCCTTGAATAAAGGATAGATTATCTTGGTCCTCCGTTTTCTCCGCTGCTTCTGTAATCATTTTATGTGACAAGTCTAGACCTATCACGGGAAATCCAGCTCGAGCAAGCTTTAATGATCCGTATCCGTCACCACACCCTAAATCAACAACCTTGCCTAGAGGAATATGCTCTTCAAAGAATGGAATAATTGTTTTCCTGCTGCCTTCATCCCACATTTCTTTGGAATTGGCTGCCCAATTCTTTGCAGAATAGTCCCATTTGATTTGTGCTTCCTTATGCCAGCTATGTACCATTTATCGTCACACTCCCATCCATTACTTATTCTTACGAAGAAACAAAAGATAAGTTTCATGATTAAGCTATTTTTCCAAAAAAAAAAGCAGCTTAGGCTGCTTACTTTGTATTTTTCTTTTGTATGACTTCTAATTCTTCGATTCTTTTTGGCGATTCCTCAAAAAATTCGACTAAGTCACCAATTCGATCGATAGCATTCCAACTCAAATGATGTTCAATTCCTTCAACATCATGATAAATATTTTCTTCTTTCACGCCAATTAAGCGTAACATTTTTTCTAATAATTCATGGCGGTACACTAACCTTTTTCCAATTTTCTTTCCATTAGGCGTTAAGATGAGTCCGCGGTATTTTTCATAGACTAAATACTCTTCTTGGTCCAGTTTTTGTACCATTTTCGTAACAGAAGAAGGATGTACGGAGAGATTACCAGCAATATCGGAAACCCTGGCATATCCTTTTTCCTCGATTAATAAATAGATTTGTTCTATGTAATCCTCCATGCTCGGTGTAGGCATCAAGTTATCCTCCCATTCAAACGCATCTTAAAATTTTACTATATTCGTGAACCCGATTCAAGCAGGAGCCTTTTTTTATTGAGCAGATCAGGCCTTTAGGCCTGTCTGCTGCTTGCTTTTGTATTTCGGTCAGGGAATTTCATATTAATTTTCTTACTGTTTTCTTCCCAGGCTAGAATGGCTGCAAAGGTTTTTTCCCCTTTTTTAAATCCTTCGATTACGTCTGTTTCGCCTGTTTGCAGCAGCTTTTTAATATTTGCTTGAGTAATATTTTTTGATAAGATTTTTTTCGATATGGTAAACGAACACTTTGTTTTTGCGTAGCTGGCACACCCATAAAACTTTCCTTTATCAATGACCTTCCCGCCGCAAATGCGGCATGCACCCATTGATGTTGGGGACCTTCGATTCTTCGAAGTACCCTGAATGGATTCTGTATCCAGCCCTTCAAAATTCCAGTCATTTGAAGAAGCAACTGCATCATCAATAATTTTCATCGACAGCTTTTTCACATTTTCCATAAACGCACCTGGGGATGCCTTTCCTTCACCAATTTCCCGCAGTCGCTGCTCCCACTTTGCGGTCATTTCCGGTGAGGCAAGAATCTTTTCACCAATCGCATGAATAAGCACTTTTCCTTTGTCAGTTGCGTATACCAAGTTTTTCTTCACATCAATATACTTACGGTCTTTTAACATCGTAATAATCCCAGCACGAGTCGCTTCAGTACCGAGGCCTTCAGTCTTCATGAGGACCTTTTCAAGCTCTTCGTTATCCAGATGTTTACCAGCAGTCTTCATAAGCGTGATCAGCTGTCCTTCTGTATAGCGTTTTGGCGGCTGAGTTTTCCCTTCTTTGACCTTAACCTTTGCTACCACTCCCTGATCACCTTGGGAAACATTTGGCAGCAAAATATCTTTTTCTTCCTTCTCTTCCTGAAAAATAACCTTTCTCCAGCCGTCTTGGATTTGCTGTTTCCCTTTCGAGATGAACTCCGCACGCTTATCCACCATGGTTTTAATGGTCGTATAATCAAAAATAGCCGAGTCATAATGGGCAGCAATTAATCTTCGAACAATAAGATCATAGATATTTTTCTCCTCATTTGTGAGGCGGCTTGGATTTGTTACTTGCTCCGTTGGAATGATGGCATAGTGATCGGTAACTTTCTTCTCGTTCACAAACCGTTTATTATTCATAATACTTTCTTTTGGCAACGGAAAAAGTGATTCGTACTCTGTCAGCTTACTCAATTTACCCAGTATTTCTGGAAAACTTTCTGCCTCCCCTGGGGTTACATAGTTGGAATCGGAACGAGGATAGGAGACAATTCCCTTTTGGTACAGACTTTGTACAATATCTAAAGTCATTTTCGGAGAATATTTATAAATCTTATTAACTGTGGCCTGTAAGGATGATAGATTGAATAATAACGGTGGTTGAAACTCTTTTCGTTCTGTATCCATCTTCGTTATTTCTGCTTCTTTTCCCTTGCAAAAAGCAGCAATATTTTCTGCCATCTCTTTAGTATCTATTCTAGATTCGTCGTCTTTTTGCCATTTCCCTTGGTATTTCTTGCTGTCCATTTTAAAGTCAGCAAATACTTCCCAGAATGGCTTAGACTTGAATTGATCAATTTCCTGTTCACGTTTAACAATTAAGGCCAACGTGGGTGTTTGGACGCGGCCAGCTGAAAACACATCTGACATTCCTTGTTTCTTTAAGAGAATACTAAAAACACGTGAGGCATTCATGCCAACTACCCAATCAGCACACGCTCTCGTATACGCTTCATGATAGAGCGGACGCGTTTCCTCTTCTTGCAATAAATTTTCAAATCCCTCATAAATCGATTTAGGGGTCAATGAGGAAATCCATAACCGCTGCATAGGTTTCTTAACCCCGCTAAGCTGAATGACATTTCGCACAATCAGTTCCCCTTCACGCCCTGCATCACCTGCGTGAATAATATCAGTTACTTCAGACTTACGTAAAAGTGTTTTCACAACTTGAAATTGTTTTGCTTTTGAACGTGATACCTCATATTGGAATTTTTCAGGAATCATCGGCAGCGTATCAAGTGACCACTTCTTCCACTCAGGACGGTAGCTTTCTGGATTAATGAGCTGACATAAATGTCCGACAGCCCAGGTCACATAGGCCCCATCTGGAAAAAGCTCATTGGGGAGAATTTCAATAAACCCCTGTTGCTTCTTAGTTTTAAATTGGGAAGCCAATGTTGAACCCTGATCAGGTTTCTCGGCAATGACTAACTTCATGCAACTCACCTTATCTATCTTTTTTATGTCTAACGTCTATTCATTATACCGTTTCCTGCATAACGAAGTAAGAGTCAGATAATAAAAAAAGACTCTACACCTCAAAGATTTGTTAACCAGAGTTCCGTTAACCTGCTAATATTAAAGATCTAAGAAAGATGTTAAGCTAAAAAAAGAAGCAGTCATACCTATATTAAATTTGTATGACTGCTTATAGTTAGAATAGTCAACTTATAGTTTGGCTGCTGTTTCTTTAACTTTTTTCAAACCTTTAGCAATGATTGTTACAGGATTTTCAGGATCTTGTGCATGGCCTTCAATAATCACTTCGTCAATATTTTCAAAGCCGTAATAGTTTTTTTGACGGCACGCATATAATTCACAGACATTTCCATGGCATTCACTTCAGGTGTATTATAAACCTATGCCTCTGGTTTAAAAAAACCCGCAATTTGCTTCTAGTTCCGGTCATCGAGAACTAGCTGATTTATTGAATAATAATAATGAAATAATTGATATTTGTCATATAATAGATTTTGAAAAGATAGAAATTTATTATAACCAAGAAAATCAAAATTGGCTTGTCGATTTTTCTCCTAATTATGGCGATTATATTACCGTTTTAATCCCTCCTATTTTTTATGCGAGAAAACCGAATCAAGAAGAAGTTAAAGGGACTGTCCAGTTAATCAATTTATTAGGCCAATATATACATAGAGTGCAAAAAGGAGTGATTAGTTAATGGAGAAGATGTTTATCAATGGGAAATGGCTCCATTCAGTTAATAGAGAAACAAGAGATATTACTAATCCAGCAAATGGTGAAGTAATTACTAATGTAGCAGATGGATCAGAAGAGGATGTAAAATTAGCAATAAATGCTGCTCGATCTGCATTTGATAAAGGTGAATGGACAGAAACAAGTGCTCGTTCAAGAGCTGATTTACTTTATAAAGTGGCTGATAAATTAACTAATAGAGTTGAAGAGTTTGCTAAATTAGAAACATTAAATAACGGAAAGCCTTATAGGGAAGCTGAATATGATATTCAGGATGCAATCAATCAATTACAATATTTTGCAGGCCTTGCTACTAAACCAAAAGGACAAACTTTTGATGTACCAGAAGATATGCAGTCTATGGTTGTTCGAGAGCCGGTCGGTGTTGTAGGGCAGATAATTCCATGGAATTATCCACTGGTAATGGCTGTCCAAAAAATCGCACCAGCAATTGCTGCAGGATGTACAATCGTTATTAAACCGGCTGAACACACTCCGCTTACATTAATTAAGCTATTTGAAATATTCGATGAAAGTGGATTTCCACCTGGTGTTGTTAATCTCGTTTTAGGTCCTGGAGCTACAGTCGGAGCTGAGCTCGTGCGTAATCCGAAAGTAGACAAAGTTGCTTTTACAGGAGGAACAGAAACCGGTATTCGAATTATGAAGAGTGCAGCGGAAACGATTAAAAAAGTAGGACTTGAATTGGGTGGGAAATCTCCAAATATAGTATTCGCGGATGCAGATTTTGAAACAGCTGTTGATCACGCACTATACGCGATTTTCTCCAACCAAGGACAAGTTTGTTCTGCTGGTTCACGTTTACTGTTAGAAAAGTCAATATATGATAAGTTCGTTCCAGAGTTGGTACGACGAGCACAAAAAATTAAGGTTGGACCAGGATTAATGGAAGGTACTGAAATGGGACCGCTTATCAGTGAGAATCATATGAATCGAGTACTTAATTATATTGATATAGGAAAAAACGAAGGAGCTACATTGCTCTGTGGAGGATATAAACTAGAAGATGAAGAACTTTCAAGGGGATATTTTATTGCCCCGACCATTTTCACAGATACAACACCTGAAATGAGAATTGTTCAAGAAGAAATATTTGGTCCAGTTTTAGTTATACAAACTTTTGAAACTGAAGAAGAGGCTATTACTTTGGCTAATGGAACTAAATATGGTTTAGCAGGTGCAGTATTTACAGCAGATGGTTCAAAGGCATTACGTGTCATTCGTAAATTGCGCGCTGGAATTACATGGATTAATACCTATCATAATACATACAATGAAGCTCCTTGGAGTGGGTATAAACAAAGTGGGATTGGCAGGGAGCTAGGAACATACGGGTTTGAAGAATACTTAGAAACGAAACAAATAAATATTTCAATTCGTCCAAAGCCATCACACTGGTTTGGAAATGAAACTTCTTAAATATATACTTTAAGGAAGGGAAAATTTTCAAGACTAAAGACCAAAATCCCTATCGCAACTTAAATCAAGACCCAAGTGAGGATTATTCACTTGGGTCTTTTCTCGGCCGTCGCATTGCACGAGGATTACATAAAAGGACTCCTGCATAAAATGCAGGAGTCCTTAGCTTTTTCGTTATACCCGATCCACAATGATTAATATTTTTCCGTTGTTTACATCTTCTTCATAACGGCTTGCTTCTTCTGATGTGAGACCAGCGTTTTTAAATGCTCCGGACAAACCGCCGCCGACAACAGATCCAGCTGCTGCCCCGCCGAGCGTTGCGATGATTGGTCCTGCTGCTAACAATGGTCCGATTCCTGGAATAGCAAAACTGCTCATACCGACCAGCAAGCCCGTTAAGCCAATAGCTCCGCCTGTAGCTGCACCAGCGACTAGGCCATCTCCTGTTGTCGTTGTTACGTCATCAGCAGCTTCTTCAAGCTTTTTAGCGTTCTTTGCTACAATGGATATATCGTCTGTCTTGTATCCTTTATTCTTTAACTCTTCTAATCCAGCAAGTGCTTGTTCTTCTGTATCATATACGTTTATGGTATGAATTGACATATTTATCTATCTCCTTTTTAAGTAGGTATCTACTAAATACGTACCCAGGAAACAGCTGCCGTAACCTTCCATAAACACCCATCAGCACATTACTCGCGGATTTGTCCCGTACCATACACCAAATATTTACTTGACGTCATAGCCTGAAGTCCCATCGGTCCACGTGCATGAAGTTTCTGTGTACTGATCCCGATTTCAGCACCATACCCAAATTCAAACCCGTCAGTAAAACGAGTGGAAGCGTTATGATAAACAGCAGCCGCATCAACATTTTGTAAAAAGCGCGCTGCGTTACGTTGATCGTTCGTAATGATGGCTTCGGAATGTTTGGTTCCATATTGATTAATATGTTCTACGGCTTCTGCCGTATCTTTGACTACCTTAATGCTGATGGCAAGTGCTAAGTACTCTGAACCCCAGTCTTCTTCGCTTGCTAATTTAGCTTCTGGCAAGACTTTGCATATGGCGTGATCACCAAAAATCTCAACGTCTTTATTTACGAGAGATGTTAAAAGCTCCGCTCCATGCTTATTAAACCAGTTTTCATGGATCAACAAGCTCTCTATTGCATTACAAACAGATGGGCGCTGTGTTTTGCCATTTACAACAATTCGTTCAGCCATAGTTGGTTCTGCACTTTCATCAATATAAATATGACAATTTCCTGCGCCCGTCTCAAGAACAGGTACCGTTGATTCTCTAACTACTGTATCAATTAAGTTTTTGCCGCCCCTTGGGATGAGGACATCTAAATACTCTTTTAGGTGGAATAACTCTTTAGCGGTTTCCCTGCTTGTATCTTCAATCAACTGGACAGCGTCAACGGGAAGTTCTGTTTTACTCAACGCCTTGTGAATGGATGTAACTAGTGCCTTATTCGAGTAAAGGGCAGAAGAACTACCGCGAAGGATGACCGCATTCCCGGTTTTAAGCGATAAGGTTGCCGCATCAACTGTCACATTAGGGCGTGCTTCGTAAATCATTCCTATTACGCCAAGCGGCACCCGCGTTTTCTTTATAAGCAGTCCATTCTCTTTTTCAATCGTTTCAAGCGTCTCCCCAATTGGGTCTGGCAGCTCTGTGAGAAGGTTGATCGCCGAAGCCATATCTTTAATCCGCTTTTCGGTCAGCAAAATTCTGTCCAAAACAGATGAGGTAAACCCTTTTGCTTTTCCCGCTTCTAGATCTTTACTATTTTCATGTAAAATAATTTCTTGATCTTCTATTAGTTGTGAAGCAATGCTTTTCAATGCAAGATCCTTTGCTTCAGATGACATGCCGATTAATTGAAAACTTGCAGCCTTTGCAGCACGACCCTTTTCCATTATTTCGCTCATCCTATTCCCTCCCCGCTATTTTTACCCATTTATCTCTGTGAATGACTTCTACGATTGGATAGTGCAGATCTTTACTCCGTTTCCCCATCGCCTTCATTAATTCACTATCGGAGTATGCCACCTCACCCTTTCCGAGCAGTCCTGTTGACCCGTATACCTCTACCACATCTCCCGGGATAAAGGAGCCCTGCAGCTGATATATTCCTGCTGGCAGCAAGCTGCTTCCACAACTCACAAGTGCATGCTCTGCACCTTCATCAACAAATAATTTTCCAGCTACCTTTGAATGCAGTGAAATCCATTGCTTTCGGTTTGTAACGGCAGACATCACAGCTTGGCCGATATACGTCCCGTCACCCAAGCCCTCCATTATATCAATGAGCTTATGTTTGCCGCTTCCCGTTCCAATAAAGACTTTCACACCTAGAGACATTGCCGTTTGAGCGGCCGTCAATTTAGATTTCATACCGCCAGTGCCTACTTTTGAACCTGACCCTTTCGCCATTTCCATCATGTTATCGGTAATTTCTGAAAGATAATCAAATTTTTTCGCCGCTGGATTCGTAAGAGGATTTGAATCATACACCCCGTTTATATCTGTTAAAATCACTAGCTGATCTGCATGGACTAAGCCGCTGACAAGAGCAGAAAGCATGTCATTATCACCAAATGTAAGCTCAGCAATGGATACCGTATCATTTTCATTTACAATCGGTAAGATGCCTCTCTCCAGTAATTCGGTCAGGGTTGCATAGGCATTTTTATATCGGTCCTGACTGGAAAAATCATTTCTGGTTAACAGGATTTGAGCGGGAATAATACCAAACTGACTAAATTGCTCTGTATAAGATTGAATAAGTAAACTCTGCCCTACTGCTGCTGCCGCTTGTTTCCCTTTTAATGTAACTGGGCGCGATGAATAACCTAATTTCCTAAATCCCGTAGCCACTGCACCAGAGGAAACCATTAAGACTTCATACCCTGCTTGACGCAGCTCCGCAACCGCCTTGATATGATCAATAAATTTTTCTTGATCGATTTCTCCTTTACTATTCGTTAATGAGCTGCTGCCAATTTTTATTACAATCCGCTTATTTTCCAAAACGATTTCCTCCAAGTCTAAAAACACCAATTTATCCTTTTTTAGGTACAAAAATAACCCTATTCATCCTTATGAAAGGACGAAAAGAGTTTTTCCGTGGTACCACCTTAATTGAACGCAGACTTCCTGCATCCCACTTTACCTATAACGCAGGCAGCGCCCAGATTTTTAATCTGAGACTCAAGAAGCAGGTTCTGCATCCTTTTTTGTGGCGGGTCTTTCAGCATTTAACACCGCTCTCTGTCACAACAGGACATGCATACTAATCTTCCTTCAACATTCGGTCAATTATATTGTACATTATCGTACAAAATATCATCCGGTATGTCAATATCTGTTGCTGCTTAAAAATCAAAAAATTTGCAATGATGTCATCCACCTAAAACTCGATCGATTTGGATATCTTTTTGAAAACGCAGGTCGATGATTTGATTATCACTTTGTATTAAGGAATTTATTGGATCATAAGGATCAATCATGATTATGCGTCCAATTCTCTGATTGGTTAAGAGGACTTCTTTTCCTACCAGCGACTTCATGATTTTGTTTAAGAAAATAAGTAACAAGGATGGATCAAACGTTCCGAAAACATCCTCTTTCATTTGCTTAATTACTTTATAAAATGGCATAGCATCATGATAGACACGTTTAGAGGACATCGCATGGAACACATCTGCAATCGCCACAATTTTAGCATAAAGGTGGGTGTTAGCTCCTTTTAACTGTAAGGGATAGCCTCCGCCATTCTCTCGCTCATGATGCTGTAAGGCAGTTAACGCAATACTTGGGGGCAGATTGGGAATTTTCTTTAACAAACTATATCCGAACACTGTATGCTGCTTAACTTGTTCATATTCTGCTGCTGTCAATTTCCCAGGTTTATGCAAAATCTCCTCTTTCACCATCATCTTCCCGACATCATGAAGAGTCGCAGCAAGTGTCAGTTCAGACAATTCCTGTTCCGTAAGTCCTGCCCATTTCCCAATATAAGCGGCTATCACCCCGACACAAATATTATGCCTATAGGTGTATTCATCTCGTTGTTTCATCTCATCGTATAAAAAAAATACATGAGGAAATTCTGCTGCTTGACTGATGATTGGGATAATATCATGTTTAATCGCAGCAATAGGTACGTTTCCTGTCCATTTTACCGTTTTAAAAATATCACGTAATTGGTGGGTTGCTTCTTCAACTTTTAGTGTAATCTCTGCAATTCGTTCTTTTAAACTTCTAGAATGACCGTTCATCGAGATGGAAGGCAATTCCTGTGGTTTCATGGTTAATTTAGCTATCAATAAATCGATATCAGATATCGAGAGTGGTACGCCATGGTTACTAAGGGTTTGGTTAGTCATTAGCACTCCTCTTTCATGGTGCTTTTTTTAACAATAATAACAAAAATTAGTAATTAATGTAACTAAAATTTATTAATTCCCCTCGGTCTAACCTTAACCGCCTAATTTATTGCCTATCATCTTTAACTTTTCGCCTACCGTACATTCAGAAATACAAAATTTATGAGCGTACCGTTTACCTTTTTCCTTTTTAAAATGCTTATATACAAAGCAATCTTTACAATCAAAGGAAAAGATGTCCTCTACTTCATCAAAATATTTTTTTCGTTCCATTTGTCGTTCAAACTCCTTCTGCTCGTACTTAATCAGTCTCCCTGCTATTTGCAGTCAGGTTAAATTTACTGCTGATTTCTTCTCCATTCAGGGCTTGAGTAGCCAATTTATCAGCTTCCGTGTTTTCTTTTCTTCCAATAGGTTCAAATACTGGGATAATTCCGAGCTGTTTCAGCTTATTTTCAATCCGATCGAGCCACTGGTTTAATACTTCTTCGAAACAGGCCCATTCACCGGAAAGCTGGTTAAGGACTACCTGAGAGTCTCCTTTAAAGGTAACACTCTGGTGACGAACACCTAATTCCTCAAGCTGTGTCACTGCCTCATAAAAAGCAGCATATTCTGCTTCATTATTCGTATCAAGCTCTTGCAGCAGACGATTTATTCTTACTCTCCATTGCTCTTTTCCTTGTCGATAGTAGATAACAACGCCAAGTCCGGACAATTTAGAGTTTTTTTGATAGCCTCCATCAAAGTATACGGTGGCTTCTTGGGGTTCTTCTTCCACTTTGGCAAGTAATTTCTTCAGTTCTTTCTTTGACCAGGTAGTGCCCAGTTCATCACTTACTTCGACTTCTTTCATTCTTCCTGCTTTTTCAAGATCATCAATAATCGTTAAGGCATCTTGTGCATCCATCCATTCAGAAGTAAAAACTGCGTTTGGTTTTCTTGCTGCACCGTATTTCCAATGCATGATTACCTTCATATTGAGTAACTCCTTAACTATATTTTTCGTACCTATTTTCCGTCTTAGCGTCTATACTATTTAGTGTATAAAAAAATCAATTAAAAATCCATTTACTCTCTATTTAGTATAGCAGAGAGTGCGTATTATTAAACAACGCGTACATGATAACAGCAGGAGGCGTAAGTATGATTGAGGTATATATTGATGGTGCTAGTGCAGGGAATCCAGGTCCAAGCGGGGCTGGAATTTTCATCAATAATAATGGAGATGTACACCGGCATTCGATCCCGCTTGGCAGTCTAGAAAATCATGAAGCAGAATATCAAGCTCTCATACATGGGTTAAAAATTTGTCTGCGCCATGAGTACAAAGTGGTTTCATTCCGGACCGATTCGCAGTTAATTTCTCAGGCCGTTGAAAAAGAATTTGTAAAAAACAAACGATATTCACCATTGCTTTCCGAAGCGCTTGAGTTAGCTGAACAGTTTGACCTGTTCTTTCTGAAATGGATTCCTAGTTCAGAAAATAAGGCAGCAGACCAATTAGCCAGACGAGCCATTCGTTTGAACGAAGGAAATGAAGAATGAAGAAACAGTATTTAGCCGACGTTAGTTTACTGTTGGTCGTATTTATTTGGGGAGCTACTTTTGTTATGGTACAAGATGCCCTAGCCTTCCTTAAACCATTCAGCTTTAATGCAGCACGCTTTTTTATTGCTTCGCTTACTCTCTTAGCAGGGTATTTGTTAGTTGCTCACAAAAAGAAAGATAAAGTTTGGACCAAACCACTTATCCTATCCGGAATCAAAATTGGAATCTGGCTGTTTCTAGGGTATGCCTTTCAAACCACTGGTCTACTGTATACAACACCTGCTAAAGCAGGTTTTATCACAGGGCTGAGCGTTGTCCTTGTGCCAATGTTTTCATTGCTTCTGTTAAATCAAAAAATTCCCGTACAAGCGGTCGCTGGAATTGTTCTAGCTGCCATCGGTTTATATTTAATGACAATGGGAGGACCTTCTTCTCTCTCTATTGGTGATGTTCTCGTCTTTTTCTGTGCTGTTAGTTTTGCCATGCAGATTATTACGACAGCCGCATACGCAAAACTATATAATGCCTTACCCTTAACCATTATTCAACTGATAACCGTCGCTGTATTATCCACCGTATCGGCTCTATTATTCGAGGATACATCTGTATTTCTTACTCCTAGTATTATGCTGCGAGCGGAAGTATTATCAGCTTTGTTAGTCACATCTTTACTCGCCACAGCTTTTGCTTTTTTTGCTCAAACACATTTTCAAGCAAAAACCTCACCAACCAGGGTGGCATTAATTTATGCGTTGGAACCGGTATTTGCTGCATTAACCTCATATGTACTGATTAACGAACAATTAACGAAAGCTGCGATTACTGGATGTGTATTGATCTTAATCGGTATGGTCACGGCAGAGTTCCCTTTTAAACGCAAAAAAGCCGAACCCATCGATTCAGCTGCTTAACCACCTTGCATTAGCTCAATAATCCAAGCTCCCGGGCATACGCTTCCGCCTGGGGTTTGTTCGTAATATTTTTTTGCTTTAAATTTTCAAGTAAAGATACATAAAAACTGCCATCAAAATTCTTTTGAGCTTTTAACGTAATTTCGATCGCAATGTTAACAAGAATATCACTCGCTTCTGTATAACGTTTACCAAAGAAAATAAAACCGATGGCATCTTCACCAAATGTAAAGCCTTTCGTTTCCAAAAAAGAAACATACTCTTCTACTGAATAGTCCACAAATCTGTCCTCCTTTGCAGCTATTTCCTCCTACATATTACCTTATCTAACCGTTTTTGCCTATTAATTTATCGACAAATTTCGCATTCGATACACATTTCTTGTAAATAGTAAGTACTGAGGAGGTGTCTATCATGCCTAAACATAAAAATCGCGGCAATAAAAGCAGAAGCGGAGTCCCGCCGCAAGGAAATATCCAAGGTGACACTAGTCCAAAAAGCGAATTAGAAAACAAAGCTAAATATTCCAATACGAAAAGATAGACTAATACAACTCTCCGCTACCCCCTACCTAAAAAAAGCCAAAAGGCTGTCCAAACCTGCGGACAGCCTCTTTCGTTATTTTAGACTAACAAGCGTTGAAGACCTTTTAATTCATGAGTTTCAGCCATTTTCGTAACACGTTCCTTATCATATCTAAACACAGATGTCTCTAAAGGGCAGGCGATCGGTACATCGCATTTAATGGCCGCTAGACTTCTAGATAGGTGCAGCATTTCGACAGCATCTTCTATTTTAGTCCGCTGTGTTTTCGTTAGATTTTGCAGATTTTCGAGAATCCCTTCAATCGTCCCGTATTCAATGAGCAGCTTTAGTGCGGTTTTTTCACCTATGCCTTTGACACCAGGGTAGTTATCCGCTGTATCTCCCATTAGAGCCTTTAAATCGACCATTTGGGCAGGGGTTATGCCTTTCCAAGTGAAAAAGCTATCATGATCATGCACTTCGTAATTACCAAAGCCCTTACGCAGTAAAATAACCGAAATACGATCTTCTATTAATTGAAGCATGTCTTGATCCCCGGTCAAAATAGATACGTGACTATGGCTTTGTGAAGCTTTAGCAATAGTACCAATGCAATCGTCCGCTTCAAACCCCGTGAGGCCGATGTTAGGAATATCAAAGGCCTCCACTACTTCTTTCACTAAATCAAATTGTGGAATCATTTCCACTGGAGCAGCTGAACGATTGGCTTTATACTCTGGGAAAAGCTCGTTACGAAACGTTTTGCTTCCCATATCCCAACAAACCGCTACGTGGCTTGGTGAGAAATGGTTGACTGCTGTAAGCATATGCTTTAAAAAACCTTGGACCGCGTTTGTCGGCAGGCCTTTTGAATTAATCATGAACTGGCCGGTAACGGCTGTTGCATAAAATGCTCTAAATAAAAGGGCCATTCCATCAACAAGCATGAAGGAAGGCATCTGATTGTTTTCATCCAATTTCACGTTTACTCACCTCAAAAGATTGTCTGCTAGTATCTTATCATAAGAATCTCTGAAAGGGAGTTTTTTCATCCTATTCATTCTATTTAAACATCAGTAATGACTGGATTATCTTCATAAGAAATCCAATCACTAAAGCTGCCCGTATAGAGTTTCACACGTTTAAACCCTGCTTCCTTTAGAGCCATAAAGTTAGCCGCTGCAGTGATACCCGATCCACAATACACAATAACTTCTTGATTGGGATCTAATTGTCTAAAACGCTTTTTCTGCTCTTCTCTTGGTAGAAAGTATCCATTGCTAAAGGAATCTTCCCAATAATAGTTGATGGCACCAGGTATATGTCCAGCTTTTTTATCAATGGGTTCCTCACGTCCTATATACCGTTGATTTTCTCTTGAATCAATCAGAACGGTTTTGGAATCGTTTTGCGTGAGGCGAACAACCTCATCATAACTTGCCGCTAGATTTTCATTAATCTCGACAAGAAAATCAACTCGGTTGAATGAAGGAATGTCACTTGTAATTGGATAATTGCTTTCTTTCCAAGCTGAATAACCGCCGTTTAGAAGAAACACGTTAGAATGACCCAGATACATCAAGATCCAGATGAAACGAGCAGCCCCTGCAGAGTGTCCATCATCATAAGCAATGACAGTGGTCGAACGACTAATACCTGAATCCTCTAATCTTTTTTTTAGTACGCTGATGTCAGGTATAGGATGTCTCCCGCCGTGAACCTGAACGCTTCCAGATAAATCACGCTCCAAATCAAAGAACACAGCCGAAGAAATATGATCACGATCATATTCGATTTTTCCCATGTCAGGCTTACCAAGTGCAAACCGGCAATCAACAAGTCTAACATTCGGTTCATTCAGTTTTTCCATTACTTCATGTGCATTAAGAATCATCTTCATTCCCCTTTACTACTTAGTCCTGTACGATCTGTTGAACCTTCTCGATTATGTCCTCGAAATAGTCAGCATCAACGGTTTCTTCCAAGCCCGCCTTCAGTCCGGCGAATATATCCTCCGTTTCTGCCATCGTCGCCTCCTTAAGAGACGCTATTTCATTGTGAAGATGCACGGAATACTCTTCATATAGACGATTCCCCTGTTCATTTACATAGGCAAGCGCTAAGGGATCTAAGCGTTCCTGAAGTGCCTGGCTCATGATAACTTTTTCATTTTTTTCAAAGAAAGCTTTTGGATTTTTAAACAACCCTAGTTCTTTTCTAAACTCTTGATCGGAAAGATTATGAAAGGCTGGTTGAAATTCAAGTGTTTCTTTTTTCTCAGGATCATATGGCTGTAAGGTTACTGTTTTTTTAACACGTTGAGCCTGTTCTATAAAGGAAGCTTGTTTTTCTCTCACCAACTTATGAACAGTCATTTCCGTTCTAAAGGAAGTTGCTCTCATTTCTTGCCCAAAATCGAAACCGATTGCGTTTAAAAAATTCCGAAGCGCTTCACGAAGTACAGCTTTAAGGTCTTCTCCTTCTTTAATGACCGCTGGGTTAAAAGATTCTTTAAAAAAGTCAGCAAATCGGAAGAACACGCGTTGCTTACTATAATAAATTAATTCATCTATTTCTTTCCTTAGTTTTTGCTGTTCTGCATCATCTTGTATGTCAGCAGCTGTTTGAAGGATTTGTTGATAATCCTTAGCTAACTGGCGAAGTGCCGCAGCCTTAGATGCTTCATCTTGTTTAGACGTCGTTACTACTTCTTGCAGCAGGGTTTCGGTTCTAGCGATTGCTGCCATTGCAGATACGATAGCCAAATTCGTTAAATCTTGTTCAATAAACGCATGAAATACGTTTTCAAAATGCTTCATCCCGCTATCCTGTAAAAAATGATGGGAGAAAGATTGTGCACCTTGTTTTTCTACAAGAGCCCCTTTACTTGTAACAGGAAATAATTTAGGAAAACGAATTCCGAATCCACCAAGTTGAGTTTGTACATAGTCAATTACTTCATCTAGTTCTTCAGCATCCTGAGCCAAATCGACTGCATTAACTACAAAAAACATTTTATCCATGGCAAAGGAATCCTTAACACGTCCGAGTTGTATGAGGAATTCCCGGTCTGCCTTTGAAAACGGATGATTATAATACGTCACAAAAAGGATTGCATCCGCATTTTTGATGTATTCAAAGGCAGCACCCGTATGACGCGCATTGATTGAATCTGCCCCCGGTGTATCAACTAGCACCATCCCTTGCTTGGTAAGGGCGCAGTCGTAATACAAGTCAATTAAATCAACAAAACAGGACTTTGCTTCTTCTGCGGCGTAAGCTTTAAAGCCTGTTAAGTCAACGGTTATTGTTGTACCTAAATCTCCGCTGTGCTCAGGATAGCCTTGAACAAATGCTCTGAGGAAAGATAAATGCGTCTTTCCTTTATCAATACTTGTTTCATTGAGTAAACGAGCAGCGGTTTCGTAAGCAGAATCCAGCGATACAGCTTTTTGCCCAAAAGCATCCAGAGCAATTGAAACATCCTCAAGCAGCATGTCAGCTGTTTTAAGTGTCACATTTGCTGTTCCATGATCATGATTATGGTCAGCTGCTTGAATCTTATTAATTGCCGCCGTAGTCGGATTCGGTGATACAGGAAGAACGGATTCACCAATTAGTGCATTAGCAAATGAGGATTTCCCGGCACTAAACGCGCCAAATAGAGCGACCGTAAAGGTTTGCTTTTCAAGACGTTCCGCTTTCTCAACTAACTCACGGTAAAGGGTGTGAAATCCAGTTAAAGGCTGCACCCAGCTTGATACCTGACGAAGATGATCAGCAGTTTCTTGTAATTTACCTTTTCCTCTTACTTGAACCTTCTCCGTTGCTGCTATCCTTACAGCAGTGACAGATTCTTTCGGTTTTTGTTTTGCGTCTTCCTTTATAGAAACATCCGAATGAATGGTAATCGCTGTTTCTTCCTCTGTCCATTCACGCAGCAATAGCTCAATATTAGATGCTGAAGCCATGTTTCCGTATAAAATTTCTTCGAGATGTTGTTTGACTGCGTGAGCTTCCATATCTTTCTGATGTATCAATTTAAGGGCATGCTCAAACTCAGTGTACTCGGCAAGCTGTTCTGATAGTGCCCCGAGACGAGTTACATTTACTTGTAAGAGCTTTTGTTTCATCATATCTAAAAAGGAATCAGCTGCTCGTTTAGCTTCTTTTTTCAACAATTCAGCAAGGTCTTTTGTATAATTCAGGACAAACTCTCCACTACTGTTTACGTCTGACTTAAGTGTATTCAATAAGAAATCAGCAGATAGCTGGATAGACAGCGATTGTGCAGCTCTCTCACACTCCGCATCGTGCAGTTTCGCCTCAATTAATGTTTTACCAGCAAGCTCCTTGATATGCCACTCCAACTGAGTTTTAACTTTCTCCTGTAAATCAGCTTCAAACGCTTTCAATCGTTCTTCTTTAACACTTTCCGTTTTTTTCTTGGCAAAAAATAACCCGATTTTAAAGTCTGGCTGATGAGCTTCTAGAAAATCTTTCGCCAGTTCTCGTGTCGGTGCAGGCATGAGATATGCGTTTTTCAAGATCACTTCGAGACTGCGTGTAAAAGAACGTTCAATGGCCGTTGTCGTTCCACCCAGCTTTTCTCTTTCCTGCATAAGGCTGCTTACATTGCTCTCTATAACCGATCTTTCTTCACTAGGCAATTCAAATAAAGGCTCCAAATCGTCTGCAAAAGCCTCATCAAATTCGTCCTTGACTGTTAGTACATGACGGTTAATTAAACGCTGAGCTGATAATAGCGCTGAGTCGTTTGTGTTTTGCTCCCCATTTTCAGCACTCTTGAAGATGAACTCACGTACTTCATCTAGTTGATTATTCGGATTCTCTAAATCACGGACAGAAGTGTAATATATTTTTTCTGGATAGACATTCCAATTTGCAAACGCGTTCTCTACTGATTTTTTAAAATCTACAAACGTAATTTCTGCTTCATCATGTTTATCAATCATATTGACTATCAGGTAGACCTTTTTCCCTTCATCCATTAAATCCTTCGTAAATAAAAAGTTAACTTCTGATTGAACATGATTGTAATCCATGACATAAAAAACAGCATCTGCTAAATGCAGCGCAGACTCCGTGGATACACGATGAGCATCATCTGTTGAATCTATACCTGGTGTATCCATAATGGAACATGTCGGCGGCAGCGGAAAGGTGCTTGAACTAATGGTGATTGACGAAATCGCTGCTCCATCTTTAGCAAAATTTTTAACTGTTTGATAATCATAAGGTGCAGGAAACAGGTTAGGTTCCCCTTCATGATAATAAACTAAGGCATAATCATCACCTTTTTGGAGCTTTACTGTATTGGCACTGGTTGGTATTGGGCTTGAAGGCAGCACTTGATCACCCAGTAAATAATTGATCATACTTGATTTCCCTGCAGAAAAATGACCGCAGAAAGCAAGAATTCGTTCTTCCTTAACTAGTTTAACTAGGAGCTGTTTCATTTTCTCAGCATTAACCAAATCGCCGCTAGTAAGAAACTGATGATATAACTCCATAAGTCCTGCAAGTTGTTCTCGTTGTTTTGTTGTTTGCGTATTCATCTATCTTTCCCCTTACCAAGTCGTAGTTCTTTCCATTGTAAACGATTTCTCTTAACAATTATATAACTATGCAAGGCAATTTTGAATAGTAAGAAAGCGGAGCACCTCATCAATTTGATAAGGCGCTCCGCTCGTCTTTTTTTGTATAAAAAAAACCAGATTATATTATCTGGTTGTGTGGACAGGAATTAAGTTATGATTTCGAACGCTCTCTCTGCTAATCGGCGCTGCAGCCAACTTCCGAACTGGTCTCTGAACATTGTTTAAAACATGTTTCATCACAAACCCATATGCAATAACCGTCGCAAGAATAAAGAACCAAACCATATTAAAACACCATCCCTTTTTTATTTATCATCTATCTATTTTTTAATTGATAATAGTTTTCATCTTCAATTAGAATCTTATCACGAACGATAATCATTTTCAACTAGAAGTTTTTATTTCTTATTATTTTTCGAATAATCCCCTGTATAGCTGGTTAAGTTGGACAATGCTCTCTCTTCTATTGGAATTCGAACACTCATCATCCAGGCATTTAAACAGCTGAAAATAATAGCCGTAAGGAATGCATTAAACAATAAGGCGATGACGATGATCTCAACTGCGACAATAATGTAATTAGGATGCTTGACATACTTATATGGACCTCTGCTGACCGGTTCTGCAGAGGGCATGACGATGATCTTCGTATTCCAATAGGGGCCTAGAGAGCTGATTACCCATACTCTCCCCACTTGGGCAAGTAAGAATAAAGAAAGCCAGATTTCCCAATACACGGATGGTGTATGATCAAGCAAGGTGTATTCTGCAAACAAGGAAACAAAAAAACCAAGATGCAATAACACGATCCATGGATAATGAGACGTCCCGAATTCGAGTCCTCCCTCCTTTTTCATCCGTTCCTCATTGTTTCGAGCTAAAACGAGTTCCCCAATACGCTGGGCAATTAATAAAATGATAAACAAATAAAAGATCATTGTTCCCACCTCATTAATAAAAGTTCCGAGCTAAAACCCGGTCCAAGTGCAGCGGCAAGAGCATATTCACCTGGATCAGCTCCATGCTCCATAAACCGTTCAAGTACGTATAGGATGGTTGCTGAGGACATATTGCCATATTCACGAAGTACATCCATTGAAATAGTCGTCATCTCACTCGTAAAACCGAGTGAATCCTGATACGCATCAATCACTTTTTTACCGCCAGGATGGGCAATAAACTGCCGGATTTCCTTCATTTCCAGATTCTGTTCCAGCAGAAATCCTTCTACAGTTGGCTTTAACCAATTTTTAATAATATACGGTATATCCTTTGAAAATACGACATACAGTCCATCCTTTACATCCCAGCCCATTACATCTAGAGAATTCAACATCAGGGTGGACTGGGAATCAAGTATACGGTACTGCCCTTTCTGCCGGGAAATGGCCTTGCGCTCCACTTCGTCGCCGCAAATCAACACACATCCAACTCCATCTGAAAATAGTGAAGTTCCGATTAAATTACTCTTTGAAGCATCATTTTTTTGAAAGGTCAGACTACACAATTCCACAGAGAGAACCAGAACCTTTGCTTTTGGAAATGCTCTGCAATATTCACTAGCACGAGCAAGCCCCGCTGCTCCTCCAGCACAACCGAGCCCCCAAATGGGAATTCGTTTTGTTCGAACAGAAGCAGGCAGTACGTTTAATATCCTTGCATCAATGGTCGGCGCGGCCATACCTGTACTAGAAATAAAATAAATCGCTTCGATTTCATCCATCGGAATCGACTCTAGTAAAAAGGTTTGATTATCTAAGCATTTCTCAATCGCTTCCACGCCAAATTGAGTTGCTTTATCAATATAAGAATTATTTCTTTCTTCGAATGAATGGTCTTCCTTATACCAATCAAGATCATTCACAAAATAACGAGATTCCACTTCCCCATTTTTAAACGCTTTTAAGAGCCTTTCGATATCTTTAAATGCTGTCCCAAATATTTCACGAGAAAAATCCATAACTTTTTCCTGTGAAAGTAAATAAGGTAATTGTATATGTGCAGCAGAAAGAATATATGGCAAAACCCCACACCCTTTTTCAGTAATTATGGTTACTATTTCCTAGTTTTGAAATACTATGCAGTGTAATCTTGAAAAAAACTCACTTATTTTTCGTCATTTTTCCCATTTATTCTCTATGGATAGGTACAAATATTTATTTATTTGCTATTATTAGACTATATAAATTTGGGAGGGCTTGTTGTGCTAACTACAAAGATCACTACAGTCTTAAATAGTACGATTCATGCCATTAATACTGTCATTCCGGTTGAAACCGAAATCAGCGAGCCTTCTATCATAGTTGAACCCCTCGAGCATGCTTCAATAGGTGTACTAATAGGTGTGACCGGTGACGTCCTGGGCCGGTTGTTTATTGAAATGGATAGAGAAACGGTTGGTCGTCTGGGGGAATTTATGTTTAATATGCCGCTGTCAGACGAACTCCTGGAATCATTTGCGGCCGAACTCGGGAATATGGTTGCTGGCAATCTTTCTACTCATTTATCCAATAAAAAGATTGATATGGAAATTACTCCGCCAACGGTAATCAGCGGTGAAAGTTTGATGTATGGCTTTAATAAAGCTTTTAACCTTACGTTTCAACTTAAGGACATTGGGAAATTGACCATGATCCTCATGATTGAAGATGAACCTAGTTAAACCATACAATGGGTTGTAGAAACCTTCATTTGCGTAAGCTATAACTTGACCCCGGCCATTTCGGGGTTATTTTTTTCAAGTTTCATACTAGACTAACTAATAGCAGGTGGAAAAACTCATCAGGTTATACTATCTGCAAATCATGTGAGGATGAGTGATGGATGGAAAAAAAAGAGAAATCCTCAAAAAAAATTGCGAGGTATTCACTATTTATTATGATCGCCGGCTTTCTTGCCACCCTTCCCTTTCAAGATTCCATTTGGGCAGAACTGATACGCGGGGGATTTGAAGCTGGGCTTGTTGGAGGGTTAGCGGATTGGTTTGCTGTAACTGCATTATTTCGTCATCCCCTGGGCATTCCCATCCCCCATACCGCTCTCCTGCCGGCTAATCGTAAGCGAATGACGAATGCATTAGTAACCATGTTAAAAACGAATTGGTTATCCAAGGAAAGTATTCAAGAGAAAATAAAACAAATTCCTTTCACAGAAAAACTAATTCACATCATAAGAAGAGAATTGGCTAAAGAGGCTGTTCAAAAGGGAATAGTTGAGCTGATCAAGAAAATGATTACCAATCTGCCGATTGAAAAAGCCGCACCCTTCTTAAGAAAACACCTTCTATCCGTGATTTCTAACATTGAAATCAAACACATCCTGCACACAGCAAGTGAACAGCTGCTTAAGGAAAGGTTTGATGAAAAAGCGTTGAATTATGTTTTAAATAAAGCGGATACGTGGTTACGCAATAAAGACACAGCACATCAGTTAGGCAGTGTTTCTATGAATGTTCTTCGAAAGGTGGAAGCAGACGGCATTCTTCAGTTTGCATTGAAGTCTATTCAAAATTTACTGACAGCCGATAAACTCGGAGATATTCTTAGGAATATCTTACTCAATGTAGTAACGAACTTGAAACCCGAAAATGATGCTAATAGAAAAGCGTTACTTCTATATATTCGGAATGAACTGCAGAACATCGAAGATAACGCGGAATTCATTGAAGGGATAGACAAGTGGAGAAACAAACTGCTTGATACGTGGAACCCTGATCAAATGATCCATTCAAGTCTACAAGAGTTACAACAAAGTGCTGTCTCAATGGTTGAACAGGATGCCTTTAGAGATCATCTTCTCTCCGGTCTTACTTCATTCTTAAACAAACTAGCTGAAAAAGGGCCTGCCCTAGATGGCTGGATTAAAAATCAAATTGGGATTCTTGTAGACAATAATCACGAACAAATTGGTTTACTTGTCCAAGAGAACTTAGATAAGTTAGACAATGACACGCTCATTTATATGATGGAAAACAGCATTGGAAAGGACTTACAATGGATCCGTGTAAACGGAGCTGTCTGCGGTTTCTTTATAGGCATTGTTCTAACAGGCTTTCAGGCTTTTTTGCACCTTTTCTAACAAAAAAACAAACGACCATCTGGTCGTTTGTTTTTTTGTGTTAATCCGCCACAACTAACACATCGAGATGTCTGGTTTCTCTCAGCAGCCGGGCGACAATTGAACCCTGCTTTATTTCCTGCCACCTTGACCTGGCTGAATGGCCGATAATGACTTGTGTTGCTTGTTTGTCTACTAATTGCCGGGTAAGTTCTTGGATAATTAAACGTCTGTTTGCACTGGTATATTGTTCAAATGTTCCTCCTAAGCGTTCAGTAAGGCTTCTAATTTTACGGAGGTTGAGCTGCTCATCTTCTGACAGATTTGGATGATCTTTGACATAAACCACAAACCATTTCGCTTTCAGACGATAAGCAAGGCGGAACCCTCTTCTGATCAAACGCTCTGAATCTGCCCTAAGATTTACACAGACAAAAATGACTTCTTCCTTCCTCCATAATCCTCTTACACCTCCTTTTCTTACTAAAGACTCTAATCGCTCATCTACTTCATCTGCCAATTCTCGGAGCGCCAGTTCACGAAGAGCGATTAGATTTTGTATTTTAAAAAAATGACTGAGAGACTGCTCTATTTTATCCATTGCATATATATTTCCTTCTTCCATTCTCTGTCTAAGAGCATAGGGAGAAATATCTATTAGTTCGAGTTCATCAGCTCCCTGCAGTACCATATCGGGGACTGCTTCTCTGACGCGTACGCCAGTAATTTGCTCTACACTGTCATTTAAACTTTCTATATGTTGGATATTCATGGTAGAAATAACGGAAATGCCTGCATGCAGGATGTCTAAAACATCCTGATACCTTTTTTGATTTTTACTTCCAGGAACATTGGTATGTGCTAATTCATCCACAAGGACTACTTCAGGATTACGTATTAATATGGCTTCTGCATCCATTTCCTCTAATACAACTTGTTTATATCGCACCTGTTTTCTAGGTACAGTCACTACGATGCCGACTTGTTCAGCTGTCTCAGGTCGACCATGTGTTTCTAAGAACCCAATGACAACATCAATTCCGTTTTTTCTTAATTCATTGGCTTCCCTTAGCATCGTATAGGTTTTTCCTACGCCTGGGGCTGCACCAATATATACTTTTAGTGTTCCGCTTTTAACATCTTGTATTTTTTCTTTCACTTCATCTGGTGACAACCTTCGATAGGAGTTTTTCTCCTTACTCGAATGAATGGCCGTAATCACTCTTTCTCCATGCTCTTTGGCACGGTCTGCGACAATGCATATGTCAATATGCTTTGTTTTTCTTAGGATTCGATTAATAATTGAACCTTGAATGATTTCTTCCCATCTGGTCCTTTTTGATTGTCCCAGCGTAATCCGTGTAATATAATGCTGCATAGCATATTCCACGATTTCATCAGCGATATCTTCCCGGACGATCAAAACTTCTTCAAATTTTCCTTTTAATTTATGAATCAACTTTTGCATTGATTTTTTAAACATTTCTTCTTCTTTTGTCAAATTCTTTTGTTTTACGATAAAGCAAGCGATTAATAGTTCGCCGCCCAGTCGTTTTGCTATCTGATCTCCTCTTCTGATTAACAGGGACCCATTCCAATTATATTGTACGCATACCAGAATCCGTTCAGTAGCTCCAGAGGGTCCCACTAATCCTTCTTGCTCTCGAATTTCCGTCAAATCTTCTTCTACTTCACCTGCTAAAAATCGTAAGGACAGTTCCCTTAGAACAGCTAAATTATCCTTATTGTATAATTGCGCCTGTTCATTTTGTTGATGAGTTGCTTCAATATTCCCTTCTAGAAGTCGTTTTAAAATGGCTTCGGGTGTTACATCCAAGAGTCTAACCTCATCAGCCACCGTCAATGTATCTTCAGGAACAAATTCACGAATATTAATCGGGCATTTCATTAACCGTTCGGCAACCTCTTTAACCCCTTTTAATTCGTAGATATTGATGGTGGTAATCACACTAATCTTATTATTAATTAATTCTTTAACTTCTTCTAATCTAGTTCGATTTTCAGCTGAAGGCCGGTTAATGTGGGCTAATTGGTCAACTAACACTACTTCTGGATTTCTTTTGTAAATTTCTTGCATATTTAAATCATGTTTCAACTGACCATTATCCTCCCAATCAATTGAAGGAATAACTTCTAGACAGCCTAATTGTTCTAATGTTTTTGGGCTGTTGAGTGTACTTACTACACCAACAGCCACATCAATCCCGCGTTTTTTCAGCTCATTTCCTTCAAGGAGTAAATGATAGGTTTTCCCAGAGCCGCTTACCGCTCCGAGGATGATTTTGAGTCTGCCTTTTTTGATCGTGGAAATCGATTGGAGAATCTCTTCAGGTGATTTTCGGCGAAAGTTCTGGGACATGATCATACCTCCTAATCCAATTCAGCGTTAAGAGGAGAGTAACTATCACTCTCCTCCACTCTTTCACAATTCATCTAATGCTATATTTATCTCTAAAACATTGATTCTGGGTTCTCCAAATAACCCTAGCGAGCGGCCTTCCTTATGTGTATTGATAAGGTCATATAAACGTTCTTCTGAAATCCCGCGTTCTTTGGCTATTCGAGGTACCTGAATGTCTGCTCCTTGAATAGAAATATTTGGGTCAAGTCCTGAACCTGAATTAGTGACTAAATCGGCTGGTATCTCTGATTGTTTGACTGTTGGGTTTTCCTCTAGGAATTTAACCATCTCACTTTTTGTTCGTTCTATCATTTCTTTATTCGATGGAGAATAATTAGGCGTACCTGAACCAGCTGCATCATAATTAATAGAAGAAACACGACCATGAAAATAGCCGGGGTCTGTAAAAGATTGACCAATTAACCGCGAACCAATCAGCTCTCCTGCTTTATTTTCAAGTAAACTGCCCTCTGCTTTTGCCGGCATTATTACTTGGGAAACCCCTGTCAACAGCAGCGGATAAGCTAACCCGCAAATGACGAGCAAGACGAAAACTAAACGGATACTTTTTAACATGCATACCACACCTTTTTATAAGATTAAGATAATCCAGCTAATACAAGCAGTAAGTCAATTACTTTGATACCGATAAAAGGAACGATTACTCCACCCAATCCATAAATAAATAGATTCTTGGTTAACAATTTGGAGGCATTCATCGGAACATAGTTTACCCCTTTCATGGCTAATGGAATTAATAGGGGAATAATCAATGCATTAAATATCAAAGCCGCTAATATGGCACTTTGCGGTGTGTCCAGCCCCATAATGTTGAGGGCTTTCATTTCTGGAATAGCAACCATAAACATGGCTGGAATAATCGCAAAGTATTTAGCGACGTCATTCGCGATACTAAAGGTAGTTAAAGCACCTCTTGTCATCAGAAGCTGCTTCCCAATCGCTACGATTTCAATGATCTTTGTTGGGTCTGAGTCCAGATCAACCATATTCGCCGCTTCCTTCGCAGCATGTGTTCCCGTATTCATTGCCAATCCTACATCCGCTTGAGCCAAGGCTGGTGCATCATTTGTTCCATCACCGGTCATGGCCACAAGCTTACCTTCAGCTTGTTCTCGCTTGATCACCCTAATTTTGTCTTCCGGCTTTGCTTCAGCAATATAATCATCAACCCCAGCTTCTTTTGCAATTGTTGCCGCTGTTAATGGGTTATCACCGGTACACATCACCGTCTTTATCCCCATTTTTCGTAATTCATCAAAACGTTTTTTCATGCCTGGTTTGACTGTATCTTTTAAATAAATAACACCCAATATTCGTTTTCCTTCTGCTACAGCCAGCGGTGTTCCGCCAAGTGACGCGACTTCATCACTAATGTTTTCTAAATCAAGTGGAATTTTTCCTCCCTGCTGCAGGATATATTTCTTGATTGCATCAACTGCACCCTTTCTAACTTTGGTGCCATCTGCCAGATCCGTCCCGCTCATTCTAGACTCAGCTGTGAATTCTACTCCTTCCGATCCTTCCTTTATTAATTCCTCTTTGACTGTTCCATCCTTCTTAACAAAATCAACCACGGAACGGCCTTCTGGGGTTTCATCATGCAGCGATGAATAAGCAGCAAACCTATTCATCTCTTTCTGGGTTACCCCCTTAACCGGCAAAAGTGAAAATGCCATCCGGTTACCCAGTGTGATTGTTCCAGTTTTATCTAGAATGATCGTATTAATATCACCAGCCGCTTCTACCGCTTTCCCAGATTTTGCAATCACATTAAATTGTGTCACTCTGTCCATCCCTGCAATTCCAATCGCAGAAAGAAGACCGCCTATTGTTGTTGGAATCAAGCAAACTAGTAATGCCACTAATGTAGCAGTCGGCAAATTCACATTAATATAGGAAGCAATTGGGACTAGTGTGGTACAAACAAGCAGAAAAATAAGCGTCAACCCAACAAGCAGCGTGCTGAGTGCAATTTCATTAGGTGTTTTTTGTCTCTTAGCTCCTTCTACTAAACTAATCATCCTATCTAGGAACGATTCACCTGGGTCACTGCTGACTTTCACTTTAATGTAGTCACTAATCACTTTTGTCCCGCCTGTTACAGAACTGAAATCTCCTCCTGATTCTTTTATGACTGTGGCTGACTCGCCAGTAATGGCTGATTCATCTACTGAAGCGACGCCTTCAATAATATCTCCATCACTTGGTATGAAATCATTGGCTTCCACTAACACAATATCGCCTTTACGCAAGTCTGCGGCATCCACTACTTTTATTGAACCATCTTTTTGGATGACCTTTGCTTTCGTGTCCTGTTTCGTCTTCTTAAGACTATCCGCTTGTGCTTTCCCTCGTCCTTCAGCTAACGCCTCCGCAAAGTTAGCAAACAGGATCGTTAGCACTAAAATGAAGCTCACAGCCATATTATATCCTCTGTCTGAATCCCCCCCGAACAATGATGGAAATATCGATAGCAGTAAGGTCATAACAAAGCCTATTTCTACGACAAACATGACAGGATTACGAGCCATTAACTTTGGATTTAATTTTTTGAAAGCATCTTTGCCTGCTTCAAGCAAGATCGTACTAGTGATGTTCCCTTTACTCTTTCTACTCATCTGGAATACTCCTTTTCAACAGTTATCTAATGGTCAGCCACTCAGCAATTGGGCCAAGGGCAAGTACGGGAAAGAACGTTAACGCTCCTATTATTAAAACAGTGGCTAAAAGGATGATTAGGAACGTGCTATTATCTGTTTTAAGTGTTCCAATCGTCTCTGGCACACGCTTCTTAGTGAGTAAAGAACCAGCGACTGCGATCATGGCAATCATTGAAAGGTAACGGCCGAACAACATAACTAAGCCGGTAGAAATATTCCAAAAAGGCGTGTTATCTCCTAACCCTTCAAACCCTGAGCCATTGTTAGCCGCTGACGAAGTAAACTCATAGACCACCTGAGAAATCCCATGAAATCCCGTATTTGAAATGGCTGTGGTACCCATTTCAGTAGCTAACGCAATCGCCGATGGTCCTAAAATGATTAAAGGATGCAGGAGAATGACGATCGCAATTAATTTCATTTCTCTTGCCTCAATTTTTTTGCCTAAAAATTCTGGCGTTCGTCCAACCATCAGCCCAGCAATAAATACAGCCATAATCGTATACATCACAATATTGATTGTTCCTACTCCATCACCGCCAAAGACACAGTTCAACATCATTTGGGCGAGCGGTACCAGTCCTCCGAGCGGGGTCAGCGTATCATGCATCGTATTCACTGTCCCTGTTGTCGCCGCTGTTGTAACTGCAGTAAATAGAGCAGTTTGCGCGATTCCAAACCGAACCTCTTTCCCTTCCATACTCCCATTTTCTTGTGATAGACCTATTTTTTCTAACGCCGGATTCCCATTTAATTCACTAAAATAGGACACACTCAGGAAGACAAGAAATAGTAACCCCATCGCAGTAAAAAGGATCCAACCCTGTTTTTTGTTTTTCGCCATCCGCCCAAACGTTAAGGGCAGTGCAGCAGGGATTAAAAACATTGATAGTATTTCTAGTATGTTAGTAAAGCCAGTAGGATTCTCAAAGGGATGGGCCGAGTTAACCCCGAAGAATCCACCGCCATTTGTCCCTAAATGCTTGATTGATTCTAAAGCAGCAACTGGTCCTCTCGCGATATTCTGTGCAGCTCCTTCTAAGGTCGTCACGGCAGCGGTAGAACTAAACGTTTGCGGTACCCCTTGGGAAACGAGTATCAAACCTATAAGAATGGACAACGGCAGCAGTACCCGCGTAAGGGAACGGACTAAATCAACATAAAAATTCCCCATATTCTTTTGCCCTGTTATCCCTCTAAAGAAAGCCATACATAGAGCGAGCCCTGTGGCTGGGGTCGTAAACATCAAAAAGATAATCACAGTCATCTGTGATAAATAAGATAAACCGGATTCTCCGCTGTAATGTTGTAAGTTCGTGTTCGTAAGGAAGCTCACAGCCGTATTGAAGGCAAGTATCGGATCCATATTTGCTATATTACTAGGATTCCCAGGCAGCACTCCTTGAAAGCGGATGATCAGGTATGAAATGATAAACATGATGAGATTACTAAACAGCAAGGCTTTAGCGTATTTCTTCCAGTTCATTTCACTTGTTTGTATACCTGACAGCTTATAAATAATCCGTTCGATTGGTCCAAATACTCGATCTTGCTTGGTCGTTTCAAGGGAATAAACAGTCGTTAAATAGTTTGCCATTGGTATCGCTAGTACAAGAAGCAATACCAGCACCACACCGATTTGTAAAAAATCCATTTACATTTCCTCCGTTAGTCACGATTAATATTTTTCTGGGTTAAGCAATGCATGAACTAAATACAACGTAACCACTCCGACAATCATCAATAGAACCATTATTTACTCTCCCTCTTTTTCGATAACATTTTGACAAAAGTGAATAAATCCTAAAAAGAGTGAAAAAGAAACAGCTGTTAGCAGCACGGATACAACATCCATTTGACCTTCTCCTTTCAACTAGTTGATGAAAAAAACCTCACCACCTCCTTTCCGTATTGTCACTGTCAAACTATCAATCCATAAAAAAAAGACCAATGCGTACTCATCCCCCGATATGCAGCCGATGCAAAAAATCGATCCGAGTTTCAACAATGAAAAAACTTCATTGCAACAGAAACAGAATGATTTGCAAAAGCAAACATTAATTTGGAGAAAAAGTACTCATTGGTCTACTTAACGTCCAGCAAGCAGGGCTTCCTTTACGCTCAGTCATCCAAGAACAATTTTTCAATATAGGCATACTAAAAAGACCTACAGAAGGACAGGCTGCTCATTTTGCTGAAATCAACAAAAAAGCCCCCTGAAATAAGGTGGTCTTATGACCTCCTTCGCTTTAGCCGACGAAGTTAGCTGACGGGTAGGATGGCGAAAGAGTTCACATCCCTTCTGCAAAAGCAGAATTAACCCCAAAATACTGGGTCCTCCGTTCTCAAAATCTTTGAGATTTGGCCTTTATTAAATTGTTATGCTGTCGCTTATTTTACGCTTAACTAGAAACATTTGTAAACTAGGTAAACTAACCATATAAATCCAAAATCGATGAAATAGATTCATTTTTAACGATTTTTCAAATCAAATCACTTGTTTTCTCATTAATTCTTACTTTTTCAAACTTTTACAAATTTTCATAAAATTGATTGACAAGAAGTTAGGCAGCAATTATGCTGAATTCCAGCAATAGCCAAAATTAGTGGAGGGATTATGTTAAATTCTAAGAAAAAACTTGAAGCTGAGATTAGTGCTGCCTTCATCAAGTTTCAGCGTGAGTTGATTGGGAGAGGACCACAAGAGGCAAAAACGTATATTATTAATGATATGCTGATTACCCGATTTAAAGGTGTTCTGACTGTTGAAGAAAAACATCTGGCCAGCCGAAATGCAGGAAAGAAATTAATTAAGCAAATGCGTTCACTGCTACATGAAATGTACACCCAGGATTATGAAAAAATCGTGGAACAGTATACCAAATGTAAGGTTCTGTCCTCTCATCGAGATATTAGTACAAAAACTGGAGAACAGATTGAGGTTTATATTCTTGATAAAGATCTAGAAAAATGTTTTGAACCGCTCAAATAACTTGCATCTCTTACCTTCCCGTTAAAGGGCGTTGATTATGTGTATTAATAACAATATCTTGGAAGGTATTTCTGCCGCATATACAGAATACTTCCTCGTTTTTTAACAGCACATGGCAGTGCAGACAATACTTTTTTTTCATTTTCTTCAACTCTTTTCATAGATTCTGTATGTATGATATGCAGAATAAAAAAAGAGTTGCAGCACTGTGCAACTCTTTTTTTCTATGAGGCTTTTTGGACTGCTGTTAGTTGAGTCTGTTTTGTGCTGGGAACAATATTAAAAAAGATATTTAATACTATCGCTGTCATACTTCCAGCTACAATACCATTACTCGTAAGAATTTGCATGCTTTCTGGCAGATTGGTAAATAACGAGGGTACTACCGTAACCCCCATGCCCATTCCTACTGAACAAGCAATAATTAACAAGTTTTCTTGCGAAGAAAAATCTACGGTACTGAGCATCTTTATTCCATATGCGAGTACCATCCCAAACATCGCTACCATGGCTCCGCCCAGAACAGATGACGGTATGACAGTTGTGAATGCACCAATTTTCGGCACCAGTCCAATCAGTATAAGCATTCCGCCGGCCGTATAAATAACATTTTTACTTTTAACACCTGATAACTGCAGCACCCCGACATTCTGGGAGAAAGCTGTATAAGGGAACGAGTTAAATAATCCACCCAGTATTGTGGCTATCCCTTCTGCCCGGTATCCTTTGGCTAAATCCTTCTTTGTTACTTCTTTCTCACAGATATCACCGAGGGCATAATAAACACCTGTTGACTCAACAAGACTGACGATGGCAACTAATGTCATAGTAAGGATCGCCGCAGCATTAAACGTAGGCATCCCGAAATAGAAGAGATGCGGAATATGCATCCACGAGGCATCACCAACAGCTGAAAAGTTTACTTTTCCCATTAGTACGCCCGCTGCTGTTCCACAAAGAATCCCTATTAAGATCGCAGCAGACCGAATAAACCCATTAGAAAATTTATATAGTAATAAAATGAATAGTAAGGTTCCAAACGCAAGTGTAAGATTTTCAACTGATGCAAAATCAGCCGCTCCTTCTCCACCAGCCATATTATTCATGGCCACTGGGATGAGGGTAATGCCAATAATCGTAACGACTGATCCGGTCACAACCGGCGGGAAAAATCTAGCTAACTGGCTAAACCATCTACTAATGATAACGACTATTACCCCCGAAACGAGAATGGCTCCATAAATTGAGGTAATGCCAGATTCCTTACCGATAGCAATCATCGGTAAGACGGCCGTAAATGTACAACCGAGCACAATAGGAAGTCCTATACCAGACACTTTGTTTTTCCAAACCTGAAGAATCGTCGCAATTCCACACATAAAGATGTCAATAGAGATTAAGTACGTTAATTGTTCAGAAGAAAGTTTTAAGGCACTTCCTACGATCAATGGAATAATAATGGCACCTGCATACATAGCAATGACATGCTGAAATCCAAGAGCAGCTATTTTTAACGGTGATTTATTCATAAAGCTGTTACCAAGCTTTCCTCAACAAAAGTAATGGACCCTTGCTCTAATGCTTGAATTCTTGCTAATGATTCAACACGTACTCCCTGCTTCCGAAGTAGTGCGCCGCCTTCTTGGAAAGCCTTCTCAATCACAATTCCTATTCCTTGCACGGAAGCCCCAGCTTTCTTACAAATCTCCATTAATCCGAGCGCCGCTTGGCCGTTCGCAAGAAAATCATCGATAATCAACACTCGGTCACCTGATTCAATATAGTTCGTTGAAACAGTAATCGTATTCGTTTCTTTTTTAGTATAGGAATATACCGTTGCCGTCAGCAGCCCCTCTGATAGTGTTAGAGATTTCTTTTTTCTAGCAAAGATCATTGGAACGTTTAATTCTAAGGCAGCCATAAGTCCAGGTCCGATACCTGAGGATTCAATTGTTAAAACCTTCGTAATCCCTTCCTCAGCAAAACGAACAGCAAACTCCTTACCAATTTCTTTCATTAGGACAGGGTCCATTTGATGATTTAAAAATGAGTCCACCTTTAAAATTTGATCGCTGAGTGCTAAACCTTCTGCATTAATTTTGTCTTTTAATAGCTTCATTCTTTATTCCTCCTATGTAAACTCATTAATGCAAGTCTCCGTTTGTTTTAAAAAGTACATAAAAAAGCCCGGGAGATCTTGCTTACTCTGACTAAAGAGTAAAGCAATATCTCCCGGGCTATCACAAAGAAACAGCAAATAACACAGCTGATCTTACTAGTAGACGGAATAGTACTGCTTACCCATAGTCAGATTATTTACGGTAATCCGGTAGAAACTTGCAGGCCATATCCCTGCTATTATATGAGTAAAACTATGACGAAAAATAATATAGTTGAATTATAACAAGATTTATCGCCTTTGAATAGACCAAAAATGTTATTTCTAGATAACTTCCTCCGATTTCTAATTTTATCCTGACTGCCTTCCTCTTTTTTTAAAAAAAGTTAGTCAAAACGTCCTCCTTCACAAACCCTTCACAGAAAGTTCATTTATCGTCACATTTAAATTGGCAATTAAGCCTTTTCCTAAAGCTTTACCCTATTCTCACAGTGTTAACAGGGTCATTGAACACTTTATGACTTTGTTAAAAAATGCTAGTTTCTATCCAGTTCTTTTGTATGATGAGAAAGTACTCATACCATTTAACTAGGTCAGAAGGGAGTGAAATCCATGCCGTCTCCTCAAATAAAAAACAAAAAAAAGATATCAGTTAAAGAGGATTCCACATTAAAAGGCACATTTGCTGCCGTTATGATTTTAGGAGCCATTATCGTCATTACCTGGGCTAGTGTTTATTTCTTATATGTAGGACGTCTTTAGGAACAAAAAGGGGGAAAAATCATGCATATGCATAGGTTTGAAAAAATTTGGCTTATTTTCGGAGTTGGGGCACTCCTCATATTTTTAACTGTTTTAGGAGTAAGCGCATTCTATCTAGGTAACCAGCCGCCAAGCTGTTTAGTTACCATCGATCCTGAAGAAGTAGACACAACTGCACCATTTAATAAACCGGGATTGAACAAAGTGGAAGGAAAGGACTGGGATTATGAGCTCGTTTATGTCGCTTCCGCCTTTTCCTATAATCCTGTAAAAGTTGAAGTTCCATTAGGATCTACGGTCAAAGTGATGGCAACGACCAAAGACGTAATACATGGCTTTGAAGTAGCTGGAACAAACATTAATATGATGCTTGAGCCCGGATATGTCAGTGAATATGTCGCAAAGTTTGATAAAGTGGGCGAATTCCTGATTATTTGTAATGAATATTGCGGAGTCGGCCATCATATGATGAGCTCCAGAATTGAGGTCGTTGAAAAATGAACAAACTCGCTGTAACTAAAGTTGATCCACGTGATGCTAAACTTTCCATGGCACATTTCCATGTCGCCTTTATCGCACTGGCACTAGGAGGTTTTGCAGGTTTGCTGCAGGTCTTAGTTCGTTCTGGGACATTCGAACTTCCATTTGGTATTACTTACTATCAAGTGTTAACCGTACACGGTGTTTTACTTGGCCTTATATTAACAACATTTTTCATTATTGGTTTTCAATTTGCTGCCATCAGCAGGACAGCTGGCACATTATCGAATAAAGCCAGGTTGATCGGTTGGATTGGTTTCTGGACAATGACACTCGGTACCGCAATGGCTGCTACAATGGTGTTATTAAATGAAGCTTCCGTTTTATTTACCTTTTATGCACCTCTAATGGCACATCCAATTTTCTATATTGGATTGACACTTATTATTGTCGGCAGCTGGTTATCCAGCGGGTCCATGCTTTCATCTTATATTGGATGGCGCAAGCAAAACCCTGGTAAGGTCAGCCCGCTGTTAAGTTTCATGGTCGTGGTTAATACCTTGTTATGGCTGGTTGCGACGATTGGTGTCGCTGCTACTGTCTTATTCCAAATGCTTCCGTTATCACTAGGAATGGTTGATTCAATTAATGTATTGGTCAGCAGAACCTTGTTCTGGTATTTTGGTCACCCACTCGTGTATTTTTGGCTGTTGCCAGCTTATATGTGCTGGTATGTGGTGATTCCAAAAATTATCGGCGGGAAAATTTTCTCTGATTCATTAGCACGAATGTCCTTTATTCTATTTTTACTTTTCTCTATTCCAGTCGGTTTCCATCACCAGCTAACTGAACCTGGGATTGATCCTGCGTGGAAATTCCTTCAGGTTATCTTAACCTTTTTAGTAGTCATTCCATCTCTAATGACAGCATTCTCTATGTTTGGAATGTTTGAAAAGTATGGTCGTTCTAAAGGAGCAAAAGGATTATTCGGCTGGTTTAAGAAACTGCCGTGGGGAGATGCTCGATTTGTCGTTCCTTTCATCGGGATGGTTGCTTTCATCCCAGCAGGTGCAGGCGGTTTAGTTAATGCATCTAACCAATTAAATCAAGTTATTCATAATACCATTTGGGTAACTGGTCACTTCCATTTAACACTTGCTACATCTGTTGTTTTAACCTTTTTCGGAATTGCTTACTGGTTAATCCCACATTTAACAGGCCGTGTGTTAACGAAAAAAATGAACAAACTGGCTATTATCCAAGCCTGCGTTTGGGCGATTGGTATGACCTTCATGTCTGGTTCCATGCATCTTGCAGGCCTTCTTGGAGCTCCACGACGCTCTTCTTATTCTACGTACGGGGATTCGCAAACAGCGATTGACTGGATTCCCTATCAAATAGGTCAAGCAGTTGGCGGGTCTATCCTATTTATCGGAATTATCCTTGTTCTCGTCATCTTTATTAATCTGTCATTCTTTGCACCAAAAGGTGAACAAGAATTCCCGATAGGCGAAATGGATGAAGAAGCTGAAAAGACACCAATGGTATTTGAGAACTGGAAGCTTTGGATCGGTTTAACCATCGTTCTTATCCTATTCGCTTACACCATTCCATTTATTGATATGATACAAAATGCACCACCGGGCTCAAAAGGCTATAAATTTTGGTAATTAGTATTGAAAAAAGTGCTTAAACTTTCCGTTTAAGCACTTTTTTGCATTCTGCTGTTGAATGAAAAAGCAGCAGGCACTTTGCCTGCTGCTCATTTTTAATCAAGCTGATAAATTCGACTGTATTTCTCTTCAAGGTAGCTGATCAGATAAGCCGCATTCAAACCTTCACCAGTTGTAGCTTGGAGAATTTCAAGCGGTTTTTTTGTGCTGCCGTATTGATGAATATGTGTATTAAGCCAAGTCCTAATCGGTGTAATATCACCTTTTTGTAAATATTCATCAAAGTTTGGCAGCTCTTCGTTCATCGTATGCTTAATCTGTGCTGCATACATATAGCCTAGTGCATAGGATGGGAAATACCCGAAGCTGCCATCAGCCCAGTGGATATCCTGTAAAATACCTTCTGTATCATTTCTCGGCGTAATGCCTAGGTATTCTTGATATTTCTTATTCCAAGCATCCGGGAGGTCTTTAACTTCTAACGTTCCACTGAACAATTCTTTTTCTAATTCATAGCGCACCATGATATGTAATGAATAGGTCAGTTCATCAGCATCCACCCGAATAAACGACGGTTTAGATTCATTAATCCCCCGGTAAAAGTCTTCTAATGATACATTAGCAAATTGTTCAGATGCATATTCTTTAAGCACTGGAAACTGTTTTTCCCAGAAATGAATATTACGACCGATAAAGTTTTCAAAAAACAGGGACTGTGATTCATGAATTCCCATCGATGTTCCTGTATCAAGTAATGTCCCGGTTAACTCCTCTGATATGTTTTGCTCATAAATGGCATGTCCACATTCGTGAATGCTGCCAAATACAGCCCCGCGAAAATCATTTTCATCATAACGGGTTGTGATTCGGACATCTCCTCGATTAATTCCGGTTGCAAATGGATGAACTGTTTCATCCAAACGCCCCGCCTCGAAATCATAACCAAGCTGCTGAAGGATATTCAGACTAAATGCTTCTTGGGCTTCTTTCGAGAAATGAGTATACAGGAATGATGTATCAGGCTTATGTTTACTCTGAGCAATTCTTTGTACTAACGGGACAATCCGTTCACGAAGCTCTCCAAACACTCTATCCAAAATCTCAACTGTCATGTCGGGTTCATATTTATCCAATAGAGTGTTATAAGGATGATCCGTATATCCCCAATAGTCAACAAATTTCCGCGTATACGAAACCATTTGTTCTAAGTATGGTTCATAAATCGAAAAATCGTTCTTTTCTCGAGCTTCCATCCAAGCACTTTCAGATTTGGATTGTAAGATTACAAATTCCTTATATTCATGTGCCGGGATTTTCTTGTTACGATCGTATTCTTCCTTACTCTTTTCAATCATGCTTTTGGTCGTCACAGACAATCCGTCGGTTGAGGAAAGCAAGGTTATGAACCTTCCCATTTCTTCGCTCGTTGATAGTTGAAATACCTCTGCCGCTAACATGCCGATTACTTCAGACCGTTGTGCGACTCCTTTAGCAGGTGCACCTGTCCGTAAATCCCAAAAAATAACCGCCAATGCTTCGTTATATGCGGCAATTTTTTTTACGTACTCTCGATAAGCTGTTTCTACGTTTATTTGTTCAGACATTTATTTCCCCCCTATGGTTTACTCTTGGATTTTACCATATTTTTTCAGATTTTAGATAGTTGATGAAAAGAAAAAAAACCGAGGAAATCCTCGGTTTTAGGGTGCAGTTGGTAAAACAGCTAATATTTTTGAAAGTGTATCTTCCGTTAACTGTTTATCTGTCAGGATATGAATCGAACCCGTATCATCACTTGTACGGATTAATCGGCCGATTCCTTGTCTTAATCTAAGCAGCATATACGGCAGATCTACCTGTTCAAATGGCTGATCAGCTGCTTGACGTTTTGCTTGGAAGACTGGATCATGCGGAGGGAACGGCAGTGAGAAGATGATTACATTTTTCAATGAGTCACCTGGTATATCAAGGCCTTCCCAAAGATGATAAGAAAGAAGCACAGATTCTTCGTTCGTTTGGAATTTTTTCACCAGTTCACTAATTTCTTCGTCTCCTTCGTAATAGAATGGAAACTCAGTATCCTTCGCATGCTTTTTAAACCAAAGCAGTTCTTCCTTTGATTGGAAAAGCACAAGTGTTCTGCCTCCATTATCACGAATACTATTCATGCTGTAATCTAATTTATCCATTTGGTTTCCTGATTCAAATACTGGTATGGAAAGATCCATAACCTCATCATACTCAAACGGAGATGCTACAGAAAAACTGCTGTAGTCTTTGATACCCAAGCTTTCAGCTAGATAGTCAAATGACTTATTATCAGAGAGTGTCGCAGAAGAGAAAATATAAGGCATTTTCTTTGAAAACACTTCTTCTCCAAGAATATCTTGAACAAGCCTTGGCATGATAACCAGCGTTTTAGTATCTTGATTTTCTTCAAACCAGGTTACAGCCTGGCGGTTCTTCAAGAATAACGATAATGAATAGCCAAGCTGTTCTAGATATTCTTCCGTAACCTTTAAGTCATAATCATTAATCGTATAAAGCTCTGCCTCAAAGACAAGATTCTCTTCAAGCTTTTCCACCTTCTGATGGAGTTTGCCTGCTAAAGAGATGATGTCATCAGATTCAGGAATTTCGTAACGATTTGATCCTTCGACTGGAATTGAGAGGACATCAAGCAAAGTAAAGAATTCCTCATTGATATCGATTAAGTCTTCAATGATGTAAAGTGTTTCCTCACGAACTTGATTAGCCATTAATAATTCAAGAACATTCGCAAGCGCGGTTTCACTCACTTTATATGTTAATGCTTTTTGTGCTGAAATTTCTAGTAGATGTCCTTCATCAAACACCACACAACTATGCTCCGGCAATAATGGAAGCTGTCCTTCGCGTTTGCGTTTTTCCTTTGTCCACACATGTTCCATAAAGAAATCATGTGAGCAGATAATCAAATCCGTTGACTTCCGATAATGGTCACGTGACAACGTTTGACCACAGCGGTGTCGTTTATCACAGGTAAAACAGTTCTGCAGCTGATCCCAGCCGACTTTTGACCAATCCTCGTCATTTAAGTATGCATATTCTTTTCGTTCCCCATAAGGGCTATAAGAGGCCATGGAGCCGTTTCCGTAAACGAATTTTGGTAATTCATCATATACACGGTCGATTCCTTCTGAATCTTCATTTGTAACGGCGGTCTCTAATTTTTTTAAACAAAGATACTGATCATGGTATTTCGCAAGTCTTACATCGATGTCAATTCCCAGCATTTCTTTGATCTTTTGAATGTCGCCTTCTTCTTTAACAAGCTGTTCAATCAATGTTTCATCCGCACAGGAAATAATAGCGGGCTTATTCGTATATCGAGCGTAGCACAGCGCGTAGAGCAAATAAACCAGGGTTTTCCCGGTACCAACACCTGCTTCAGCAAACATTACCTCTTTATCTTTAAATGCTTTTTCAAGCTGAAAAGCCATAAAAATTTGTTCATCACGGAGCTCAAAGCCTTTTTCTGGAAGAATGTCATAAAAAACATCCCCTATCCATTCTGAAAGCTTATCGTAAAAAGAATCATCCTTGGTAACTGGAAAAGGCAGCGTTTGAAGCATCGTTTTCTCCCCTTATCTATCGTCAAATAAACTATACCGTTTCAATGCAAAATTACATTATCCCCTATTTTATATGCAGAGTCAAGGGAGAGTTTCCAACAGCGGTGATTCATCATTCCATTTTACTTACAAATAAAAAAGCATAATGAAAGGGGCTGAAATGCCTTTTCATTACACTAACTCTTTACGTCTATTCCTGCCGATAAGAAGAAGTTCCTTGAAGATGGAAAGCAAGTGCATGATAGAAATTCTCTTCCGCCTCTTTCAACCCGCTGATACCCTTTTCATTATGGACATCTCCCCTTATACATTCGTAAGAAGAAGATAAAGCTTTCGTAATACGGTAAAATTCTTCGACCTTTGAATTCATAGACACGTCTCCTTTACACAACTAGGATATAAATCTAGTTTATGCTGAAACGCCGCTTCCTATACCTTGTTTAGGACAACTCAGAATATAATAATGAATCCTTGCAGGGTATAAATGTTTCGCTTTAGTTGAGGTTAAAATTATAGCCGGGGATATACTCTATTTCCTTACCTTCTCAGCTTTTATTCCCGTCTAAAAGAGGCTTAATCCCGTCTGGGCACTATTTTCCGCATTTAATCATTCTTTCCAAGCCTCTTTTGTCTGCAAAAAAAAGCAGGCTCTTCTGATGAAGAGTCTGCTTTTTTCTTTGCATATAATTAAGCTTTTTGAACGTTAGAAGCTTGTGGTCCGCGTTGTCCTTGTTCCACTTCAAAAGTCACGTCTTGACCTTCTTCAAGTGTTTTGAAACCTTCGCCTTGAATAGCTGAGAAATGTACGAATACATCGTCTCCGTTTTCGCGTTCGATAAAACCAAAGCCTTTTTCTGCGTTAAACCATTTTACTTTACCTTGTTCCATTTGTTATTTCCTCCTAGTGTGCTAACCACACATTCTATTACTATCCTTGCTCTTTTTGATGATGAGGTAAAAAGTTTAGAAAACTTGTTTTTCCTTACATCCGAACAAAAATAATTCTCCTATAGAATAGCAGAAATGGGCACTTTTTGCAATACATTCGCACGAAAAAATTGGGAGGTTTTTTACATTTATTCACTTTTTTCAGTCTTGGAATTTCTTCCGATTTCCCCAGTACTGATAATAGTCTGTGCGGATAAATCCATTAAAAAGTTTCCGTTTCTTAGTAGCTTGTTTTCCAAACAGTAATTCAAAGTCTGGATGAGATGTAATGATGTAAATAGACCAGGTATCTAGATTACCGAAAACACGGCCCATATCTTTATAAATTTGTTCTACCTCAAATTCTTCACCAATTCGTTCGCCATATGGAGGGTTACCAACAATAATTCCAAAGTCCTTTTTCGTTGTAAAGTCACTTACCTGCATCTGTTTGAATTGAATTAAATCTCCAAGGCCCGCCTCAAAACTGTTATTTTGAGCGATTTCCACAAGTTTATGATCGATGTCGTATCCTGAGATATCCAAGTACTGATCATAGTCAGCAAGATCCTCAGCTTCTAGTCGAGCTTGTTCCCAGACCTTCTTATCAAACCATCCCCATGTTTCACTTAGGAAGTCACGATTAAAGCCTGGAGCAATGTTTTGGCCAATCAGGGCAGCTTCGATTGGAATCGTCCCAGAACCACAGAATGGATCAACGAAGGGCTTATCTGGATGCCAGCTGGTCAACATAACCAATGCTGCGGCCAGCGTTTCTTTAAGCGGAGCTTCACCTTGTCCAGTTCTGTATCCTCGACGATGTAAGCCTGTACCGCTTGTATCAAGCGTAATGGTCGCGATATCCTTTAAAATCGATACTTCAATTTTAAATAACGGTCCCGTTTCTTCGAGCCAAGATACCCTTTTGTAATGTGTTTGCAAACGATCAACTATCGCTTTTTTAACGATTGCTTGACAGTCCGGAACACTAAATAAAGTCGATTTAACCGACTTGCCGCTTACCGGAAATTCTGCATCTACAGGCAAAAAGTCTTCCCAGTTTAATGCCTTTGTATTTTCAAATAAATGATCAAAGGTTTTTACTTTAAATTCTCCAACCTTAATCTTAATTCTGTCTGCTGTACGAAGCCATAAATTCGAGCGGGCAATCGCCGTCATATCACCTTTGTACATGATTTTACCATTTTCTACTTCACATTCGTATCCTAGTGCTCGTACTTCTTTTGCTACTATTGATTCAAGACCCATAGCTGAAGTTGCTATAATATCAAATTGTTTCATCGTTCCACCAGCTTTCCTTCAAACCATACTCCCTAATTTGCAGTAAGCACATTTTCTGCTCAGAGCAGGTTTTAATCTTATAATTCTATTCTCACACTTATCTTAGAACTGTGCTGTATCTACCAAATATGTATGACATCTATTATACCCTTTAATTCGACTGGGTATCTATTTCCTGCTAAAAAACAACTTATATACAAACAAAAACTCTCCTCGCTAAAGGAGAGCTGTGTTTTTAGTTGTTTTGATATGAAAACGTTCTGTAAGCCATGTTTTGTTCCTCAGTACTGCGAACGGTGAATAATCACCTCGTACTTCGGCGGTAATCATCTATCTACAGAGAGCTAAGCCTCTGTCCTTCTCCTCGTTGAATTCCAAGGAAGAAAGCGCCCCTACCTTAATTTGGGTTTCTCGCTCGTGGGGTTTACCTCGTTCCACCCTTTTCATTTCTGAAAAGGCTACGTCACTGTGGCACTTTTATAGGTATTCACACCATATCCGAAGACTTAGGTATTTTCCCTGCCGTCAACAGTTAAAACTGCTGCCCAAGCTTATTTTTTCACCAGGCACGAACACTACCGGCATCTCAGCCAGTGCGAGCATGGACTTTCCTCTACAATATAAAATACTGCAGCAATTACCCAAACGTTTTTCATAACATTAACTAGTATAATGCAGTTCGTGAAAAACATCAATGGTAAATGTTATTCACTTTTCAATAAAGACGTTCTCATTCGTACAGCTTACTTCCAAACACATGCTTTTCCAGATTAGACAGCCTTTTTAAAATATCAAAGTTTGTTGTACCTGGTGTTGCCGAAGGAGCTGCCTGGCTGCGGCGTGTTGATTCCTCTGCCAGTTTTTTTAATTTGGTGTTCTCTTGACGTAAATCTTCAATTTCTTGATAAAAGGCTTCATAATCTTTAATAACAAGATCTAAAAATTCATCTACATCTTCGGGCTTGTAACCCCTCATACCTGTTTTGAAATCTTTTTCTAATATGTCTTTTGCAGTCAATTTTATCTTATCAGGTTGCATAAGATTCACCTCAATACTTTCGCCATCGACTTTTTATTATTTTTTCAAATAAGCATACATTTGTCAACATTCTTCATTAACTATCGTAAATCATTCAGCCCAGTTTTGCTCTTCCCCTGCTTGTTGAAGGTCGTCGAAGGAAATCTTGAAGACTGGATAATCCCTGTGTTTCCCCTGTTTCTTCGCCTCATTTAAGGCGAATTTCGGGCTTCCTTCTCTCTCTTCATCATAAAGCAGAAGCATAGCATCACTTTTTTTTACAAGGTATTCATTTTTCATTTTCAACTGATGCGGACCTTCATAAGGCTTCTTGTAAATAGAATCAACAAAATCGGCTCGTCTGATAACAGATTCGTAATATTCTTTATTATCTTCTTTCCAGGACTCCTCCTGATTTAGGTAGGGTGTAATCACACCCACCTGTGGTCTGCCGCCGAATTCTTCACGAATCTCATAGGCTGTTTCAGCAGCCCATAGCTCTGTTCCCAACTGGCCGGTAATAATGACCCATTCCAGCCCTTCTTCCACAAAAGGAATCAAACGCTGCTTAATTGCTTTCTTTATATAAGTGACACCTTCATGGTCATTCTTAAAAATACCATACTCAAACGGTTTATATCCAGTTATATACATCACTTTCAATGGATTCACTCCTATGTACAGGAACAAGGGCATAGCAGCCCTTGTATGATTATTATAAGTTAAAAATGATGTGGTCTTGGCGGGCAGCAAGGCTTATGCATAGGCATAGGCGGCGGGCTGCTGCAGATTAAGTCTTGAGTGTAGCATTCGTTGACAACAGATTCAGAATGCGGGAAATAATGTTGATTTTGAATAATATGCTTGTTTACAGTTGTATTATGCGTTGGGTGAACATATGGTACAACTGTTTTACTCACATTTGTATTTACTGTATTTTGAGTTGGTGAAACTTGTGCTGGTGCTACGTTTGTAGGACCTTGATGAACTGGTCCCATGCCGTAACCTGGTTGAGCTCCATAGCCCATCCCATAACTCGGCTGTTGTCCATAACCCATTCCCATTCCCATTCCCATTCCTTGTGAAGGCATACCATAACCTCCTGTTTGCGCGCCCATTACTTGAGATGGTGCTGCAAAACCTGCACCTTGAGTACCCATTCCTTGATTCGGCGCTTTATAGCCTTGGCTTAAAGATTGTGTTTGCTGTTGATATACATTAATTTTTTCCATAATAGCGAATATCCCCTTCCAGCATATTTTTTATTTTACATTTACAGAATATGACAAGGAGGGCATTCATGTACTAGTCAATAAACCTATCTTTAAAATTAAACACAGATTGTCGTGTAAATTGTTGAAAGAAATGAAAGGTCATACCAAAGTTTATCAAGTCCTAATGGGGTCTCTGCCGATTATTCTATCTTAACTCATCATTATTTCCCCCGAGATGTTCCTTCACTTGTTTTTTCTTCAATCGGATAAGCCTTTTATGAAGGTCTATTACTGATGAGGATGAAATATCCATGGAGATGGGCAGCTCGGCAAACGCTTTTTCTACATACTCGCAGGCTTTTGAATAATTCTTGTACTGGTGCTCGAAAAGCTTCGCACATTCCAGTGCCGCTTCCCTACGGTGCTTACTGCTTCCTTTTTCGCTGACCTCCTGCCAAATTTCACATGCACCATCGAAATCTTTTTCACGCTTTTTTTGAAAAGCAATTGCGTGCATGGCTGCTAAACGGTCTTCTTCTGTTCCTTCTTGGATAACCTGTTCATATGCCGCTATTGACTGCTTCTTTTCACCAAGATAGCCTAACCAGCGGGCAACTTCAAGCGATTCTTCACCATATCCATCCGCTTGAAGAATTTGGCGGGATAAATGAATATACAGGGTAATTAAGGATAAAACATCTAACTCATTATGTTTAAGAACCCCAAAGAGAATCTCCGGGTCTTGTCGTTCAACAAAGTCAAAGTATATGATGGGAGCTAAGTACCCTGGAATATCATCTTGACGAGAGAACCCTAGAATTTCAGATTCAACATTTGCTAATTTCACTCTTTCCAATTTGTTTTTCCATAGCCTTCTTGAAGCATGATACAAATCAAAATGCCCGAATTCGGGTAATAGTGGTACATGATTCTTAATTAACGTGTGCTGCGTTTTAACCTGCGGCCAATCAAAGGCCTTCCCGTTATAAGTGACAAGTGTTTCATAATTAATTTGCTCTAAAAAACTATGATAAAACGGAACTTCACTGCCCGGCTGCGGAAGAATATGCTGCCTGACAATCACTTCTTCACCGCTGAAAAAGGCGTAACCCAATAAGAAAATAGACGTACCTGCACCAGTTCCTAGGCCTGTTGTTTCTGTATCGAAAAAAAACAGGTCTTCGCCGTGCAAACCTTTGGCAGACAAGGGGTGATCGAGATTGCTGTCATTCCACAATGAAACGATTGTCTGAAAATCTGTAAAGGAATAGTTTCCATGTACTGTATGGATCGGGTAACGGACTTCTCGAATTAAACAATATTGTTCATCGAGATAATAAGCCGTCGTATGATGCTCATTCCATTTTTCTATGAAAGGAATATCTGTCGTTTGCGGCAATTGTTTTACTTTTTGTACCGATGGTTTTTCTTCAATATTGAGATGACCCTTCATTCGGTTCAGCTTATTCTTCATCGACAAATCTATCTCACCTCTATATGTTCAAGGCTTGCGTTGATCAGTCCCATTAAAACTGATCAAGTACCTCAATACTTCTTCGTTTAGCGCTTATCCCTTCTATTTCCGTGCCAATACACGAAGGACACCCATCTTTACATATGCACTTTTTGATAAGGTTCTTTGCCGCTTCTTTTACTTGATCAAATCGGTTATACACATCTTCTGCGAGTCCAATTCCCCCGGGATAATGATCATAAAGAAAAATGGTAGGTTTTTGTGTATGTGTTGCTTTAATCTGTGCAACAACATGAATGTCATTACGATCACACATAACATGGACCGGTACCACATGCTGCAGAACATTAGAAATCCCAAGCAGCAGCTGCTCTAGAACTTTTTCTCCTAGAGTTTCATCGATTTCTTGTAACTCTAACCAAGCCGCACTCGTATGCAATTCCTCTTCCGGTAAGTAAATCGGGCCAGATCCTATATTTTCAAACGTAGACAACTTAATCTTTTTAAAAATGCTCGGTAAGATGTTAATTGAGACATCACCATAGTGTATAGATGATTTCTCTTTCTTTTTCGTTTTGTCTATCTCTAACACCTTAAGCTGTACAGCAAGATTCGCATCTGTGTAGTATTCTACGTCTACTTGCCTAACGAACGCTTTTTTATGATCCCAGTCAAGCTTTTCAACCTGATACTGGACCCCTTCGTGCAGGTAAATGGCTTCGTCATGTAATAGGGTCATGGCACTGAATCGATCCATTTCTCCTATAATCTTAACATTTGCGGTTTCGGATTGGTCAATAATCACAACGTTCTCCTGTGAAGCAGATCGTAAACTAATATTTCCTGCAGGAAAGGATTGGTTAGCCCAGTAAAAGGTATCACCGTTTTGATGGATGACTCTTTCTTCAACAAGGTATTCCAAGATATCTTTAACATCAAGTGGTCCAAATTCTTCATGTTCCTTTACCGGTAGTTCATACGCCGCACACTTTAAATGATCAACTAAAATAATTAAATTCTCCGGGTTAATTCTAGCTGATTCTGGAGAACGATCAAAAAAGTATTCTGGGTTTTGGACAATATATTGGTCAATAGGCGTTGACCCTGCCACCATAAGAATAAGTGCTTCCCCGTGCCTGCGGCCTGCACGGCCAGCTTGCTGCCATGTACTCGCTACACTTCCCGGATACCCAGTCATTACGCATACCTGAAGCTGTCCAATATCTACCCCTAATTCAAGTGCATTTGTACTGACGACACCTATAATCTCACCTTGCCTTAATCCGCGTTCAATCTCTCTCCGCTGCTTCGGAAGATACCCGCCGCGGTACCCTCTAATTGCTTTTGAACTGATTTGATTCTTAACCAGTTCTTGCAGGTGACTTAAGATAATTTCGACCCTAACCCTGCTCCTGGCAAAAACAATCGTCTGAATTTTATTTTTCAAAAATTCTTTAGCTAAATGATTCACTTCAACCGTTGCACTTTTCCTGATGTTTAATGGTTGATTCACAATAGGCGGATTATAAAAAACAAAGTGTTTTCTTCCACTAGGTGCTCCGTTATCATCAATCAAGCGCATAGGTGCCCCGGTTAACTGCTCCGCTAACTCTTTTGGATTTGCTATCGTTGCCGACGTACATATGAATTGAGGATTACTTCCGTAAAATTCACAAATTCGCCGCAGCCGGCGGATCACATTAGCTACGTGACTTCCAAAGACTCCACGATACGTATGGAGTTCATCTATTACGACATATTTAAGGTTTTCAAATAAACTAACCCATTTGGTGTGATGCGGGAGTATAGCAGAATGCAGCATATCTGGGTTGGTTATCACAATATGCCCCGCTTTTCTCACTACCTGACGGATAGAAGGCGAGGTATCACCGTCATACGTATAACTTTTTATATCCATTCCCATTTCTTCAATAATTTCATTTAACTCGCTTTTCTGATCTTGAGCGAGTGCTTTCGTTGGAAAGATATAGAGCGCTCGATTACTGTCATCTTCAGCTACTGATTGTAATACCGGTAGATTGTAACAAAGGGTTTTACCGGAAGCTGTAGGCGTCACAGCAACAATGTTCTCACCCTTTTGTAATGTTTCATAGGCTGTATATTGATGGCTGTACAGTTCACCAATCCCGCGTTTTTGAAGAGCCGCTTTAATTCGTTCATCTACACTAGAAGGCATAGGTTTGGTTTTAGGCTCTTTCGGTTCAATTTCGTGCCAATTAATGATATTCTCATTCTTCCGTAACTCTTGAATTAACTCCGCAAGTGATTTCTTACCTATCAAACCTCTTCACCTCTTTACATTTCGCTGATTGATATAATAAATCTATCTGACCCCACATTCAATTAGACGGCAGTCAGTTTAAGATGATTCTTTACCGTTTCAATGTTTCCCTCATTCTTCTATTCTATCGAATATGCGTTCTGTTAAAAAGGAAAATCTCTTTTCCTTTTTAGGGAAATTCCATTTTAACATACAAAAAAACAGGGCATCCTCGCTGTCCTGTTCAGACTGTAGACAAACTCGGGTGAAAATTGTCTACAGTCTTCTTTTTTAGTTTTTTAAATGGGGCCGTTGATTGCAGTGAAAAGCGCTTCGCTTTCCGGTGGGAGTCTTCGCCCTCCTCTCCAATTAACTAAAGTTAATCCCTAAAACAAATTCAGGAGGACAAAAGTAATCTAAAAAGCGGAAAAGTAAAGTCATGAGCTGCCACGATAAGCAGAAAACATTCATGAAAAGTGTTCAAAATACCAAAAGAGGTGCGGAATGAAACATTCCGCACCTCTTTTGTCTACTAACTGAACAGGACGTCTTCGTGTCCCTTTTTATTCAGTAAAAGCCAAAATGGCTTCTGCCAGTTTTTCTGTTTCTTCAAACATCCCCATATGACCACTTTCCTTCAGTACAACTTCTTTGATTGTTGGTCCATGAACAGAAAATGTTTTTTCGCTTGAGATGACTTTATCTTTCTCGCCAGCAACAAGTAAGACAGGGACCTTTGCCTGTTTTAACACGTCACTTCGATCTTTTCGACTGCGCATCGCGCCAAGTGCCCCGACTGCTCCTGAAGCACTGGTGTTAAGACCAATTTGAATGGCTCTTTCGATATCTGTGTTTTCTTTATCCGCAAAGAGTTTGGGCACTAAACCTTCTACGAAACTCTTTACACCATTTTCTTTTATACTTTGGACAGCCTGTAATCTTCCCTCTTTGCCTTTTTCATCATCCGGTAAGGCGGTAGAGTGTATAAGGGAAAATCCAGCTAATTTATCTGGGTAGGTATCCGCAAAGGTAAGCGTAATATATCCACCGAGTGAATGTCCGAATAAATAAAAATCAGTGAGACCGAGTTCTTCTGTTAATTGATGAACATCTTCGGCTAGATCTTCAATTTCATACTCTTTCCCATTTGGTTCTGTATCTCCATGACCGCGAAGATCAAGCGCAATGACCCTTCTTTTTGATTCAAGTAATGGGATTAAATCCTGCCAATAATCTTTACTGCCGCAAAACCCATGTAAAAATACTAAAGGTGTCCCTTGTCCACTGTCTATGTACGAAAGTTTACTTGTCATCCTTATCCCTCTTTCTATTCCCTTTATTTATCCTAATAATTCCCTATCTAATTTTTTTCAAACCAACGTATTCAAAGAGCACATATCATTGAAAGCGGTCATAGCCTATTTAGAAGACTTTGAAAGGAGCGACATAGTGATGCCGTCGTCTAATAATGAAAAAAAGGAACCCTATCGACATGAAGTCCTCAATGAATTTGTTTCAAAAATGGATCGACTATTTGCAGATAAACCTATAAAGGGAATGCTGCAATCTATGGATGACTTCTTCACTTCATCCAATTCCAGCCGCAGCTTTCCTGTTGAAATTGTTGAGACGGAGCATGAATACCAAATATCAGCCTCACTTCCAGGTGTAAAAAGACAGCATATCGGTATTGAAGTTCTTCCACAGGCGATTATGATAAAAGTGAAAGTCCCAGATAAAGCAAATAACCCTCTACGAAACAATGGTTTGCGAAGAACGATTGATAGGCTTTCCCGCACTATATCCTTATACAAGCCATTTGATGATAAAAAAATAAATGCTCAGCATCGTGATGGCATTCTTCAGTTAACTGTTCCAAAATTGAAAGGTAAAACCATTTCAATTAATGAATAACTCTAAAAAAAACTGGCGTCAAATCCGTCTGCTGCTTGTATTAAGCATGCCAAAACCGGATATGGCGTCAGTTTTTTTATTTCACAAATGTAAAGATGCTTCCCATTCCTTTCACCATGGAAGAAACCTGGTTGACCGTATTCATCATCTGACCAGCTGTGCTCATCATTTTATTAACATCCAATGAACCATCCTGTGTTTTAAATTGATTCATCACAGATGAAATGCCAGAAGGCTGACTCTTTTGCATAAACTGCTGCTGTGGGTAAGGATTGGCTGTATTCCCTTGTGGCTGCTGCTGAGGATTTATCGGCTGCAGCGGATTAGCAAAGGGATTAAATGATTTTTTCACAGGAGGTCTGTTCGTCGGCTGCATCGGCATACCTGGAGCTGGAAAACCCCCACCAGCTTGAGGTGGAAATGGCTGATAGGGAAGATAGGGAGGGTAATTTCCAGTATAATTATACCCGGCTTGTTGAGCAGGTTCTGCTGGCATATACGGCTCATTCATCTGAACATACTGGGGCGGCGGCATGTAACCATTCCAGTAAGGCGGTTGTTCCATATAGTAACCCGTATTTCTAGTATTAACGTTACAGTAGGATGTCCTATTATTCATATGTGCTCTCTCCTCACATGGCATTAGCTGATATACTATATGACTATGTCTTCGATTGTGTGAGAGCCTTTCTATTACCTACAGGTTCGTAAGCTTACGATCAATTTCATCACGAACATTATGCAGAATGTAACGAACTGATTGTACATGACTTTTAAAACGTTTATAGCTTGTCTTTGGAAAGAATGCCTGAACCGCTACGTCAGACAGATTATTTGCTGTTTGTTCGATTTGAAGAGGAAATAGATGTGTAAAGGATTCCATCCCCATCCATTCCTTCATACTATCTTTCCACTCACTGCAGGTAGTGTGAACTTCATCAGCGAACGGTTTGACTTCACTATAAAAATCCTTTTCCTTCCCTGCTGCCCGAACTTCTTCATATATAACATCCGCTTGCTCATTAAATTGAATGAGTTTTTGCGTCAGCTCTTTTGCGTAGTTTTTATTTATCATAATTCCTCCGAATACTCTTTTTCCTTTAGTATAAAACACTTTCAGGAAATTTCATATGAAGGCATACTTCTCTTTAGATCTTCTCGATTCATTAAAGGATTCATCGACACTTTTTCAGCAAAGTCCACTCCAGCATTCCATTTACCTTCCGCCTTCACGAAATCGGCTTCAACAGTTTGAACCAGATGTTCCTGCGTACTCCATAAACTTGTGCTTTGTTTGTGTACAGATGCAGCTACGCCTTTTTCAAGTTGATCAAGGCCGGCATTTATTTCATTAAGAAGATCTAAGATCTCCTTACTGGCAATCTTGCAGCTTCCCATTGCTTTCCCCTCCCTTTTCGTTATATATAGAATTCTGTCTTTTTTTCCATTGCCCTTTCTCGTTGACAAAACTAGAAGGATATCGTCAAAGAAAGTGAAAATGCTTCATTTTTCTATCTTTCGACAAGTTAAGAATGATTAAGAGCAGAATTGCAGAAACTACTAGCAGGAGGTGACACCTTTTGAAAAATAATAACAGTAAAGACCAAAACCTTAAAAAGCAAAAAAACCAAGAAAATAAAAAATCAGGAACCGGTAATCCAAAAACTTCTGGTCCCGATCGTCCATCCACATAAGGCGTTTTAGAAAGTCTAGACTGAGCCCTATGCTTCAGGGAAGTGCAGCTTTAATCGCTGCAAATACCTGAAGCTGTTTTTGTTTCTTCTGGTACCATTTTGTCAGGTTAATGGTTTCGTGAAATTCTGGTGGATCATACCATTTACTCTTTACTAATACAGATCGATTCCATTGGATCGACTCATCCATATAGTGGGTAACGACAGGATAAATGCTTCGTAAATACGGAGTTTCACTAAATAGAATAGGTGAAAACCGCTGATAATCATGTCTTGACCCTGTATGTTCTGTCTTTCTTGAAAAAGCAAGGAACTCCGAATGAAGTAAGTCCGAAAATAAAATAGCGTATAGTTTTTTCCCTAACTCGATCCTGTTATCCAGCGTTCTAAAATTCGCAACGGAAGACCCATACCATTCCCCGTACCTATTTGGGAATAACACCGTGCTAAAATGGAGCATGTCTTGAAAGAAGAAATGAAACGAATGAAAGACAGTGTTATAGGGCCCTTTTTTGATTACAGGAAGATCAATGATATGCTGTTCATTGACAATCATGGAATAAACCAACCTTTTCTCGTCATGAACCCGCCAGAAATAATCCCATTCTGCCTCTATAAAGGAAGATATATAAAAATACTTACATAAATGAAACAAAGGACGATTCCATTTCGTCGAATAATGAAAGAGAAGTAATTGCGGATAGGCATCTCGAAAAATTAACCAGTTTGCCTGTTCATAGGTCAAGAAAAGAAGCTTTCTATAGGATGGCGTCAACAAAATTCCATAGTTTTTACTTGCTAAATCACACATATTCCAACCAGCATTTCTCGATACCATACCAGCTAAATAGGACCAGTGAACCGTCGGGTGCATGGCAAAAAAGGCTTCATATGCTTTTGTTCTAGTAATATTGTCCTTATTTTGATTATCTGTTTGTTTCTGGATGCTCCTAAGGAGTAATTGTTCTTCTCTTGGCAGCTCCTTTGGAATCGTACTACTCGTCACTTTTGCTCCCTCATTTCTGAACCAACCATTTTGCATTATCTATTAGCGTTTTGTGAAAATAGACATTTTATTCACTATTACCATTCTTTTTTTGCTATCATAGATAGATGAAAAAAAAGGAGGGACAAAAATGGCTTTCCACTATCCCAACGGTCGTAAATTTACTCCGCGGAAATCAGACCAATCTGTCCGCCCGCAAATTAAAGCAGGCTTCAGTAACCGCGGAAAAACGCTCGAGGATGACTTGAATGAGACAAATTCTTTCTATCTCGCCCAAGGGATCGCTGTTGTTCACAAAAAACCTACGCCCATTCAAATAGTGGATGTTCATTATCCAAAACGAAGCGCTGCAGTCATTAAAGAAGCATACTTTAAACAAGCATCCACTACGGATTATAACGGCGTTTACAACGGACACCATCTTGATTTTGAAGCAAAAGAAACCCAAAATACAACATCATTCCCATTAAAGAATTTTCATGAACATCAAATCTTACATATGATGAACGTGACCAAACAAGGCGGCATCGCCTTTGTTATTATTCGCTTCGCTGTCACGGATGAAATATACCTAATGAATTATCCTGAAATTCACTTTTTTTGGAAAAGGATGCAAGATGGTGGAAGAAAGTCAATTACAAAGGAAGAAGTAGAAACTGAAGCAAAAAGGATACCGCTTGGCTTTCAACCGAGAATTGACTATATTAAAGTAATAGATTCTATTATTAGAAATAGAAGCTGATTTGTTTATTAAGAAAGGCAGGTAAGCTGTAATGGCTGAGAAATATAACAGTAGACAAGAGAGAAGAAAGCAAGCGGAGAAGCAAAAGAAAACAAAGAAAAAACCTAAACAAGGAATGTTCAAACGGATCATCATGATTCTGGGTATTCTTGTAGGGATTGGACTTGTAGCTGGAGGAGTGACATTTGCCTATTTTGTCAGCGGTACTCCTGAGCTCGATGAAAGTCTTTTAAAAGACCCAATTGCCTCAAAAATATATGATAAAAATAAAAAATTATTATCTGAAGAAGGAATAGAGAATAGGGAATATGTCAATTACGAAGACATACCTGAGCTTGTCCAAGATGCAGTTCTAGCAACGGAAGATGTTCGCTTTTATGATCATCATGGGATTGATTTTTACCGGCTGGGTGCAGCGGTCCTATCAAACGTTACGGACGGCTTCGGATCTCAAGGTGCTAGTACCTTGACCCAACAGGTCGTTAAACGCTCTTACTTAACTCCTGATAAGACAATTAAACGGAAAGTACAAGAAATGTGGCTTTCGGTTAAACTAGAACAAAAGTATACAAAAGAAGAGATCTTTGAAATGTATGTTAATAAGATTTTCTATGGCAATCGTGCCAATGGAATTTCTACCGCAGCAAAAACGTATTATGGAAAAGAACTGAAGGATTTAACACTTAATGAAGTAGCCATGCTTGTCGGGCTGCCGCAGAGCCCAAGTAATTATGAACCATACGGACATCCTGATAAAGCGAAGAAACGTCGTGACGTTGTCCTTCACTTAATGAATAAACATGGCTTTATTTCGAAAGAAGAGATGGAAAAGAACCAAGCTATTGAAATTGAAAAAGGCTTGAAAGACAAGGATACGAGTAAAACGGATACAACTCCTTACGATGCTTTTATCGATGAAGTAATCGAAGAAGTTCAAAGTATGGGCGATTATAACGTCTATACAGACGGTCTAGAAATCTATACGACTATCGACCGTGATGCACAGGAATATGTATATAAATTATTGAATACCAATGAAGTTGTTCAGTACCCAAATGAAAAGTTACAAGCGGGTATTACCTTGCTTGATACCGAAACTGGTGAGATTCGGGCAATTGGCGGCGGGCGTAACACCACGGTAAAACGCGGATTTAATTATGCAACTGAAGCGAAGCGCTCACCAGGTTCAACCATAAAACCGATCATTGATTATGGACCAGCCGTTGAATATTTAAATTGGTCAACTTATCAACCAATCATTGATGAACCATATCAATATACCAATGGTACCCCAATTAAAAATGCGGGGGGCACATATAAAGGGCAAGTAACTGCTCGTGAAGCACTCGCCCGCTCATTAAATATTCCAGCCTTGAAGACCTATCAGGCAGTTGAGGAATACGGCGAAGGAAAAGGAAGAGAATTCGCAGAAAAACTAGGCGTACCTATTGATAATGTTAACGAATCCGCCTCTATTGGATCCATGGATTCCGGAATCTCTTCCATGGAATTAGCTGGAGCATACAGTGCATTCGGGAATAACGGAATTTATAATAAACCGCATACCGTGACAAAAATTGTTCTAAGAGACAAAACAGCCATTAAGCAAAAAGTTGAATCAAAAGCTGTAATGAAAGAATCGACTGCGTTTATTATTTCAGATATGTTAAAAAGTGTAATCAATGAAGACTACGGAACAGGAATCCGAGCGAAAGTTCCGGGCCTACCAATGGCAGGAAAAACCGGTTCAACAAACTTCACTCCTGAAGAAAAAGCAGCCAATGGCATTCCAGCTGATGGGGTCCGCGATAGTTGGATGGGTGCATACACCACCAATTATACTGTCGGAGTCTGGGCCGGATATGATAATAAGCCGAAGGAAAAACTAGACTACGTGGGCAGCAGCTCGCAAAGAATTCCTAAAGAAATTATTAAAAACTTAATGCAATATGTTGCAAAAAATAAAGAAACAAAAGACTTTAAACAGCCAAATAGTGTAGTTAAAGTACAGGTTGTTAAGGGATCAAACCCTGCCGTACTAGCCAACAGCTATACACCAAGTGAACGAATTACAAACGAGTACTATGTAAAAGGACATGAACCAACTCAAGTAACCAAGGAATACACTAAATTAGCTGCTCCTCAAGGGTTAACTGGTGCTTATAATCAAGAACTAAATGAAATCAATCTTAACTGGAGTTATCCAACACAAGACGAAGGATCACCTGAATTTGAGGTGAAAGTTTCAATTGATGGCGGAGGTTCGAAGGTACTCTCCTTGTCTAGTGATACAGGCTTGACTATTCAAAGTCCAACAGCCGGAGCCAGCTACTCCTTCAGCGTAACTGCGATTCTAAATGGCCAGCGAAGCGATGCAGCCACAACTTCTGTATCGGTACCAGCAGAGATAGAGGAAGTACCAGTCGAGGAACCTGAAGAAGAAGAGGAAATACCTGAACCAGAAGATCCAAATCAAGGAACAGAACCCGATACCGGTGATAACGAAGAAAATCCCGGGGATCAAGATAATGGAAACGGTAATGGAAACGGAAACGGGAATGGAAATGGAAATGAAGGCCCTCCTGAAACAGACCCAGGTACTGGTGAAAATGAACCTGGTGAAACACCAGGTACTGTACCACCAGAAAAACCAGGAGACACACCTCCTGAAGAAGATAGTGGTAATTAACCACCCAAAAAGGCTGTCGAGTATTTTTCTCGACAGCCTTTTCTTATGCCAAAAACATTCCATAATCACCAAGCAGAGCTAACAAAAAAATGCCCCCTCGCTTAAGAGCAGTGGCATTTTTTTGTATCGTTTATTCCTTGTTTCTCTTTTTCACTGCTTTCTGTAATGCGGCAAGCTTGTAGTATTGCTTTTCAATTTCTGTCATCAGTTCTTTCAACTGAATATATGAAGAGTAATGGCCGGGTCTTAAGAGGATGAAGGAGGCTCTCTCCTTTATATTAAGCGGATGCTTAGCGAGCTTATCCATTTGTTCCTGCCAATTTTTTAAATGTACTGGATGGTTATTCATCCAGAATAAACAGGTTAGAAACAAACTGATTCCCGCTTTCATAAACGGCAGAGCTTCTGGAAGATTACGATCTGCAAAACATTGAGCAGATTTTCCGCTGATCTTCCTCCACTCTGTAAACATCCATATTATCGCTTCATGTGGGTCTTCCCATGGGCGGCTGCCTTCTATGTTCTGATAATAAAGAACTTCATAGGGAAATCGGATATATTCAGCATCTCCCTTCCACTGCAGCCTTTCTTCCTGATTAACCAACACCGTATCTTCAGAATAAAAGAGTGGATGGGCAAGTTCCTCAGGAAGGGTAATACGCTTTGTCATATGCTACCTGCTTTTTTCATACGTTTTTTGCCTTCTCGGCAAAGATCAAGTAAAGGACAAACAGGGCATTGAGGAGATTGAGCCTTACAATGATAGCGACCGAAGAAAATCATCCGATGATGTGCGGCAGACCATTCTTCCTTTGGAATTTTAGCCATCAGGACTGTTTCAACTTCTGTTACACTATCTTTCCAACGAGAAATCCCTAGTCGTTTGCTGATCCGTTCTACATGCGTATCAACAGCAATCGCAGGTACCCCAAAAGCAACTGAAACCACTACGTTTGCTGTTTTTCTTCCTACACCAGGAAGCTTGGTCATTTCATCCCGATCACGAGGTACTTCACGATCATATTCATCGATCAGCATACGACACATCTTTTGAATGTTTTTTGCCTTATTCCGATACAACCCAATTGACCGGATATCATTTTCAAGCTCTTCCAGCGGCACACTCAAGTAATCTTCAGGGGTTTTATATTTTTGAAATAAATGTTCAGTCACTCTATTGACCAAAGCATCCGTGCATTGAGCAGATAATGCAACTGCAATGACCAGCTCGAATGGATTTGAGTGTTTTAACTCACAATGGGCGTCAGGAAACAACTCTCCCATCACATCCAAACAATAGCGAATCTGGCTTTTATTCAGCATAACAATCTCCTTTTTCCTTATTGTTCAAGCCAATTATAAAATGGAACGTCCTTCACTGGTTGATTATCCGGTTTCTTTTCGCGCTTTTGATAGGACCTGAATTTCTGGCTTTGAGCCTTTGCTTGCTCTACCGTCTTTATGCCGTTTTTCTTCCATTCAAATAGGATTCTATCGATATATCGGAAATTAATTTTTCCAGAAATGACGGACTCTCTTAGTGCACCTTTAATTAAATCAGGATGATGCTCATCATCCTGCCACATGGCTAAAGTTTCACACTCAAAGGGTGACAATGGACGGCCAAACTCTTGTTCAAATACCGTGTAGAGACTTTCCCCTTCCACTTGAACTTGAACTGCTTCTTCTTGTTTTTGACTTACTAAGTAACAGGTAATCATTTTTTCATATAAAGGCTGCAATGAATATCGTTCATCCCCTATTGTACGATCAACTTCCTCTTCAATCATAACAAATCCTCGCTGGATGAGACGCTGAATCATAAACAGGCATTCTGATTCTTCAAATGTCATTCGGTCAGCAATTTGTGAAGGAGCGGGGAAATTCTCTCCCTTATCTATGAAGTTCTGAAGCTGTAAAAGCAGCATAACTTCCTTTTCTTCAAGACCCATTTTCGGATAATGAGTTAACAAAACTGAAGGAATCGTAAGTGACCCTTCTTTAAACCAATCATATAATTTATCTTTTATCATGTTTACGGCACCTCATACACAGTATAACATGAATATCTTTGGGCATTGAAGTGAAATCAAATTGGTAATTTTCTTACAAACTTTGACTTGCCCGCTGCGAATGTTTCTCGAGGAACAAACAAAGGCTGTCGAGAGTCCTCGACAGCCTGTAGAATCATTATGGGTAAAGTCTGTTTAATAAACGCGGGAATGGAATTGTTTCACGTACATGGTCAACACCACTGATCCAAGCTACTGTACGTTCCAGTCCTAAACCAAAACCTGCGTGAGGTACAGAACCATATTTACGCAGCTCCAAGTACCAGTTATAAGCCTCAGGGTTTAAACCATGTTCAGCAATCCGCTGTTCCATAAGGGCTAAATCATGAATACGTTCTGAACCGCCGATAATTTCTCCATATCCTTCTGGGGCAATTAAATCGGCACAAAGAACAACTTCTTCACGTTCAGGATCCGGCTGCATATAGAAAGGCTTAAGGGAAGTTGGATAATGAGTAATAAATACTGGCTTATCATAACTTTCCGCAATGGCCGTTTCATGCGGAGCGCCTAAATCATCGCCCCATTTAATATCATCGAATCCTTTTTCATGTAAGAATTTCAATGCTTCATCATAAGTAATACGTGGGAACGGAGCCTGAATTTGTTCTAACTTAGTTAGATCACGGCCAAGTGTATTTAATTCAAGCTGACAATTTTTTAAGACAGATTGAACGATGAAGGATACATATTGTTCTTGAACTTGCAGGCTATCTTCGTGCTGATAGAAAGCCATTTCCGGTTCAATCATCCAAAATTCAATCAGATGGCGTCTTGTTTTTGATTTTTCAGCTCTAAACGTTGGACCGAATGAAAATACTTTACCAAGTGCCATTGCAGTCGCTTCCATATATAATTGACCGCTTTGGGAAAGGAACGCGTCTTCATCAAAATACTTAGTCGCAAATAATTCAGTCGTTCCTTCAGGTGCACTTCCTGTCAAAATCGGTGGATCAACCTTTACAAAACCTTCTTGATTAAAGAACTCGTATGTAGCACGAATGATTTCATTACGGATTTTCATTACAGCATGCTGACGCTTAGAACGTAGCCATAAATGACGATTGTCTAACAAGAATTCCGGACCATGCGCCTTTGGTGTAATTGGATAATCAACAGATTCATGAATGACTTCTACATTTGTTACTTGAAGTTCATATCCAAAAGGTGAGCGTTCATCGCTCTTCACGATTCCAGTAACATACATGGATGTTTCCTGCGTCAGTGATTTAGCACGAGCAAATAGTTCCTCGCCCACTTCTTCTCTTACAACGACTCCTTGCATGAAACCTGAGCCATCTCGTAATTGTAAAAACGCTATTTTTCCGCTGGATCGTTTATTAGCCAGCCAAGCCCCAATGACTACTTCTTGATTAAGGTATTTACTGACTTCTTTTATTGTAATTTTCAAAATTAGTTTCCCTCCAAAATGCTACAATACTTAGGAATTTACTTATTCATTATACATTTACCGACAATATCAGGCAAATATATTATTTGTATTTTTTTCCTATTCCCACCTGGAAACAGCAGTAAAAACGCTTCATGGCCGAACCCTTGAACATAAGGGAAACGGCCATGAACTAGAATTTATATTATCGAACCTGTGCCATTTTCTCAGAAACAAATTTGCTTATTCTTCCAACAGCTTTTTCAAGCTGTTCTAAAGACGTTGCGTAAGATAAGCGCATGTTATCAGGTGCGCCGAACCCAGATCCGGGAACGACAGCAACCAATGCCTCTTCAAGCAAAGCGGCAGCAAACTCATCAACCGTTGCAAAATTTGCAGCTATTGCGGCTTGCTTCACATTTGGAAAAAGATAAAACGCACCTTGAGGCTTCAAGCATGTTACCCCTGGTATGGCTGTTAATTGATCATAGATTGTATTCAAGCGCTGCTCAAACGCCTTACGCATTTCCTCTACAGGCTCCTGTGTGCCTGCATACGCTGCGATGGCGCCGTACTGGGCCGTCGTTGTTGGATTTGACGTACTGTGGCTGGCCAAGTTCGTCATAGCCTTCACAATCGCCTCATTACCTGCAGCATAGCCGATACGCCAGCCTGTCATAGAATGTGATTTCGATACACCATTAATGACCATCGTTTGACTCTTTAATTCTGGTGAAAGTTCAGCAATGGACACATGTTTTGCCCCTTGATAAACTAGTTTCTCATAGATTTCGTCAGAGATAATGAGAATATCATGCTTCAAACAAACTTCGCCAAGTTCTTGAAGTTCCTCTTTCGTATAGAGCATGCCTGTTGGATTACTTGGAGAATTAATAATAATTGCTTTTGTTTTAGATGTGATACTTTCTTCAAGCTGCTGTGCAGTGATTTTAAAGCTATTTTCTTCTGACGCAGTAACAAATATGGGAGTCCCCAATGCTAACTTTACTTGTTCAGGGTAACTTACCCAATAAGGAGTTGGAATGATTACTTCATCTCCCTCATCGAGTATTGCTTGGAACAAGGTATATAAAACATGTTTAGCACCGGAACCGACAATGATCTCTGATGGTTTATACTCCAAGCCCTGGTCTCTTTTCAGCTTTTTAGCAATTTCTGCTTTCAACTGAGGAAGCCCTGCAGATGGGGTATATTTTGTCTGTCCTTCATTCATCGAGTTAACGGCTGCATCGATAATATGCTGCGGCGTATTAAAATCGGGCTCTCCGGCTCCAAGACCAATTACATCGTATCCTTGTGCCTTAAGCTCCTTCGCCTTTGCCGTAATAGCCAATGTTGAAGATGGTGTTAATGCCTGTACCCGGCTTGCTAACTTTGTCATGAAAAAAAGCCTCCAATTCTATATGCTTCGGTAATATTTCAGCCACTCGCCTGTTTTAAAATCATAATAATCATAATTATAGCGATTCGCCTTATCTATATAGGTTACTTCCCAAAGCGCAACATTGCGCTCCATTCCAAGTTTAATGGAAATGATTTCTTCTGGTGCATGTTCTTTGACGACAATCTTACGGATTTCTTCCTTAGACTTACCATCACTATACTTTTCTACTTTAATCTTCTGTTTATCATCTTCAGGAATCCATACAGCCATCTTTTCCCTATCAGCATTCTCTCCAACCACTACAGAGAACGTTTCCTCGCCATTATACATATAAAAGCTATCCATAGTGACAAGTTCGCCTTCTTGCTTTGCTTTGTTGAAGGCTTCCGTGGATGCTTCTTTTTTGGGACCCATCGCATTCACATATACACCGGCAATCGTTCCGATTATACAAAGGACAACGATAGTAAAAATAATTACCCATTTTTTCAAGGCAGTCACTCTTTCTATGTACGATAAATCGTGAATATCGCTTTTTCTTGGTTTTCAGAATCTAACGCTAATCCGAACATTAAGTCACGGTCTTTCAATGTGCGGTTCAATGCATCAACTACTTTATATAATTCAGGTGAATGCTGCAATTTAACCGTTGAAATAATCTCAATCTTATTTTCCATTAAGAAGCACCCCCTAACACCTAAATAAACTATTGAAGCAGTAACAGCAACGTTTCTTTGCCTTTACTGCTTATCATATTATAGCAGTTTTTGATTGTTTCCGTTACTATTTCTTTGCCTATTCACGGAAACACTAAATCCACTCTTCAATCCGATACGTCATGTCATCCTCATTTACTTCCAGCCACTCTACAGGCGGTATGGCCTGACGGAATTCGGATCCATAAGAAGAAGTCATAATTCTTCGATCTAAAACGAGCAGAACCCCGCGGTCCGTACTGGTCCGGATCAGTCTGCCGAACCCCTGACGGAATCGCAGAATCGCTTCAGGAAGCGAATAGGCATAAAAAGGGTTTCTTCCTTCACGTGAATAGAGGTTGCATTTGGCTTGAATAATGGGATCGTCAGGCGGTGAAAAAGGCAATCTGACAATAACTAGACAGGAAAGATCCTCACCAGGTATATCTACTCCTTCCCATAAGCTTGTGGTTCCGAAAAGCACGGCTTTATCAAAGTTCTGGAAATTGCGGAGAAGTCGCATTTTGCTGCCGCCGGTTAACCCTTGTGCAAACAATGTGAACTCCTGCAAAAAGCCTGTAGCTTTAACCTTTTGATAAGTCGTCCGCAGCATATCGTGGGAAGTAAATAGTACCATCATTCTTCCATTGGCCGCTTGTGCTGCCGCAATAATATGTCTGGCTACCGCAATAGCATAATCATCTGCAGAAATAGTGTTAACCTCTGGAATATCGCTTGCAACAAGTACCCTGACATTTTCCTCATACTTAAAAGGTGATGGAAAGTTATAGGTGTGAACAGGAATGTTCTGCATCCCCAGCTGCTCAATAAAGAAACTAAACGTGTCCTTTACAGAGAGTGTCGCTGACGTCATAATGACGCTCTTTTGGTGAACAAAGCACGAATCCCAAAGGATCTTATTCCCTGATACTGGCTGCGAAGATAAGGTAATTCCATGCTGCGGAACGGATTTGGTAAATTCAATCCAGTAGATTGATTGGTCACTCGGATGAATAAAGAATTCAGCCAAGGACTGAATAATCTCGTTCATCCCGCTGATCAACAATTCCACATCGTTCATATAGAACAATTCATTTTTAGTGAGTTCTTCGTTTTTTAACATACATATCCGATCAAATAATGTCTTCTTGATGTCTGAAAGATTATCAATAAGCCTTTCAACCAGAAAGCTAATCCCCTGCCATTCCTTCACGTCCTTGATCTTTAACGGAATCCGATGGGGACCACTGGACTTTCCTGATTTATTTGCCTCTGATGAAAGCAATTGAAATAATTGCTCGAACTCATACATAAAGTCAGTAAGCTTTCCGTCAATAAAACTGCTCGTACGCTCAGGTGTAATCCCTTTATTACTTAGAATCTTTTCAAGCTTTCTTAACAGCTGCTTCTGATCCGATGTTCCCAGGCGATTAAGCATGGTTTTGACCGAAATATAATTTAATCGCTTTCCAAGGTATTTTGATGCTGCTTGCTCAATATGGTGCGCCTCATCTAATACTAAGTAGCCTTCTGGTATAATCCGGTTACTAGACATAATATCCGCCATTAAAAAAGCATGATTCGTTACAATGATATCCGCCTTAGAAGCGACCAATTTAGCTTTTTCATAAAAATCCTTCGACTTCCAAGGGATTTGAAGATCTGGAGAAGTGAATCCATCACTCTTAATTCTGTTCCAGAAAAGCTCTCCGCCGCTTGTTAAATGGAGTTCATCCTTTTCTCCGGTTTCAGTCTCCGTCAACCAAACTAAAATTTGCATTTTCGTTAGTGCGGTTTCATAATTATCTTCTTTTCCCCGAAGAGCCCGCTCAAATTTAGCCAAGCTAAGATAATTGGCTCGTCCTTTCAATAAAACAACATGAATGGAAAAAGGAAGGATTTCCTTTAATTTAGGCACCTCTGTCGAAAGCAGCTGTTCTTGCAGCTGTAATGTATACGTAGAGATTACGACAGGTGTATCCTGCTGTTTGGCAAAATAAGCGGCTGGCAGCAAATAACCAAGTGATTTCCCTATCCCAGTTCCAGCTTCAATAATACTGTGCTGTTCCTGAATAAAGGAATGATAGACTGTATCCATCATCGCCAATTGACCTTTTCTAGCTTCAAATTCTGGAAAAGCTCTCTTCATCCGGTCTACTTTTTCTTTCTCGCTAAACGGAAATTCCGGAATCTTTTCACTACAGGCTTTCGCTGGTTGGACCTTTTTAAAGGCTAAGCCGCGAAATGTTTCAATAGCTGGATTATGCAGCTCTGCTTTTGAAAGTTTAACCGTTAAGCATTCATCAATTAATTCAGCTATCTCACTTTTCAAAGAAAATGACAGTTTAGATAATTTCTTCAAGGTCATAACTGGCAGCGAATATAGTTTCTTCTTCAACTGCAATAGCAGTAATGCCGTAACATAGGCATCACTGTCTGCTTGATGTGGACGTGGATGCTCTAGATTCTCTTCCTTTGCCAATTGATTGAGCTTGTAACCATCCGCTGTTGGTTTTAATATTTTTGCAAGTTCAACTGTATCAATGGTTGATCCGTAAAACGGTTCATACCCGCAGCGTTCAAGTTCTTCCTTCAAAAAGGAGAGGTCAAATAGAACGTTATGCGCCACAAAACAAGCGCCTTCTAATAGTGCGCAAATTCGTTCGGCGACCTCTTCAAATAAAGGGGCATCCTTGACTGTATCATTATTTATTCCCGTTAATTCTTCAATAAAAATAGAAATACTTTGTTCTGGCTGTAGATAGGTTGAATACTCATCAACAATTTTATCATTTTCAATTACGACGGCAGCAAATTGAATAATTCGATCTCCTTTTTTAGGAGAGTTACCGGTCGTTTCTAAATCTATTACCACATAGCGTTGCGCCATTTTCTGTACACCTCTAATAGTTCACTTGAAGCTTCACTCACTTGTTCCTTATGTTTTTATACCATAATTCCGGTAATAAAGAAAATAAGGTCAACCAAAAAAGGAAATCACCAAGGCATTCTGTGCCTTGATCATTTCCCCATTTTTTTATTTAATTGTTGCTTCAGGTTCATGTGACAGGATCTCAACTATTTCATTCTTTTCATTCATGATTGCAACAATTGGTTTGTGAGTATGAATTTTTTCTTCTGCTACCATGACATATGAAATGATAATGACGATATCATCACGCTGAACAAGTCGTGCTGCTGCACCGTTGAGGCAAACGACTCCGCTGCCTCTTTCACCCGCAATGGTATACGTTTCTAAACGAGCTCCATTGTTGTTATTCACAATCGCTACTTTTTCATTAGGTAGTATCCCAACTGTATCGAGGATATCTTCATCAATAGTAATACTGCCGACGTAATTTAAATTGGCTTCTGTGACACGAGCACGGTGTATTTTTCCGTTCATCATTGTGCGAAACATCTGGAATCCCCCTTGATGATCTTAAATGGATAGAATTAAATTATCAATCAGTCTTGCTTTTTGAAACTTCACAGCAAGTGCAACTAAAATGGTTCCCGATAAAGTTTCCAGAGAAGTTAATTCAGGATACTGATATAGTTCAATATAATCAATCTCTCCACTGGTCGTAGTTTCAATATGTTCTTTAATAATCTTTATAATCGTATCTGTTTGTCGTTCTCCACGTTCTATGGCTTCTTTACCCAGCAAGAGTCCTTGGTATAATTCCTTCGCTTCCTCGCGTTCCTTGTTAAGAAGATAGACATTGCGCGAGCTTTTAGCCAAGCCATCTTCATCACGAACTGTATCAACTGCAGAGATTTTTATTGGAAAATTGAAATCTCTCACCAATGCGTCGACGATTGCTACTTGCTGTGCATCCTTTTTACCGAAATAAACAGTATCAGGTGTGGTTATATTAAATAGTTTTGTTAAAACGGTTACCACGCCATCAAAATGTCCAGGTCTGCGCTTTCCGCAAAGGACCTCTGTCCGTTTTACAGCTGTAGCTTTTACCACGGATTCTGAGCCATACATCTCAGCTACTGTTGGGCAGAACATATAATCTGCTCCCGCTTCTTCAGCTGCAGCTGCATCACGGTCCCTATCCCTTGGATACGACTCAAAATCTTCATTAGGACCAAACTGCAGCGGATTGACAAAAATGCTTACTATGACCGTATCGTGGTCCCCTCGAGCTTGCTTAATTAATCTCTGGTGGCCCTCATGAAGAAACCCCATCGTGGGCACAAAACCAATTGTCTTACCCTTTTGCTTATCTTCTCTAATATTTTGCTGTAATTCAGTAATCGTGGTGATGATCTTCATGATTTCCCCCCATAAAGCGCGTTGACTTCTTCATCATTCATAGTAAATGAGTGCTGTAAAGCTGGAAAATCTCTTGTTTTAACCTCTGAAACATACGACTCCAGAGCCTGTTTAATCAGCTCATTTGCATTTCCATATGTTTTAACAAATTTAGCCACACGGTCTACACCATAATTGATGACATCGTGATAAACCAAGACTTGTCCGTCTGTATCCGCACCTGCGCCAATTCCTATTGTTGGAATGCTCAATGTCTCGGTTACTAATTTTGCCACTTGATGCGGCACACATTCCAGTACAAGAGCGATAGCCCCAGCCTCTTCACATTTTTTGGCATCCTCAATTAATTTCTTAGCGGACTCCGCACTTTTGCCTTGAACCTTGTAACCGCCAAGAACTCCTACTGATTGTGGAGTTAAACCGAGATGCGCAATAATAGGAACGCCTGCTTTCGTTAAGGCGGATATCTTTTCCAGTACTTCATCTGCTCCTTCAAGCTTTAAGGCATCGGCATTTCCTGTCTGGATGATTTTTGCTGCGTTTTTCATGGTTTCTTCTAGTGAGGAGTGATAACTCATAAAAGGCATATCTGTAACGACGAACGTATCAGATGCTCCTCTCTTCACAGCCTTAGTATGATGGATCATATCATCAACGGTCACTGGAATCGTTGATTCATAGCCGAGAACAACCATTCCTAAAGAATCTCCAACTAAGATCATATCCACACCAGCCTGCTCCGCAAGCTTAGCAGAAGGATAATCATAAGCTGTCAACATAACTATTTTTTCATCATTTTGCTTCATCTTCAAAAAATGGCCCGAACGTTTCATTTTACTTCCTCCTTTTTTAGAGGGAGATGAACTAAAAAAGAGACCGACTCATATAGAACCCACCTCATTAGTTATTAAAAAACTAAACGAGAATAAGTTCGAACATGTAAGTCAGTCTCTTGTTTTTTTATAAATTGTTTCATCCCTCCGTCCCCGTCCAAATCATTGGATCAAGGCAGAAATTTTTTTTAGGTATTGGTTTTAGTCAGGTGCAGTTCTTCCGATACTGCCCATACGTAGTATAACAATTTTTTACGCAATATTCTATTATTTGTTAGGAGGAATTTCGATATCAGCCGAATAAATAGAATGGACTTTCCCCTGTTTGTCTTCAAGGAGTAGTACACCTGCATCAGTTATTCCTAGTGCTGTTCCAATCACTGTTTCATTCAGCATCGTTGCTTTAATTTCTTTACCGAGACTCATCGCATAACTCTCCCAGAGAGACTTAATCGGTGTAAAGCCTTCAATCAGATAGCGATCATATAATGTTTCAAAACACAAAAGCACTTCCGCAATTAGTTTAGCTCGTGAAACAAGTTGCCCCGATTCAATAAAAAGAGAGGTCGCAATATCTTCCAGTTCCTGCGGGAAATCAATGGCGGTTAAGTTCGCGTTAATCCCCATTCCGATTATCACAGAATGAATTTGATCTGATTCAGCCTGAAGCTCAGTCAAAATTCCAGTGATCTTTTTTCCATTTAGTAATAAATCATTCGGCCATTTAATTTCTGGCTGTAATGTAGTCACCCGTTCAATTGCTTGAGCAGCTGCTACTGCTGCAAGCAGTGTTAACTGAGGAGCTTCGTACAAGGGGATTTTCGGACGTAAGAGCAAACTCATCCAAACACCCGTATATTTTGGAGAGTGCCAGCTTCTTGAAAGTCTCCCTCTCCCTGTTGTCTGCTCTTCAGCCACCACTAATGTACCCTCAACGGCTCCACGATTGGCTAAAGAATGAGCAATCTTCTGGGTAGAATCTACACTTTCCTCGTAATGAATGACTCTTCCTAATCTCTTAGTCTCCAAAGCCATCTGGATTTCATTGGCGCTTACTTTTTCTGGGACCGATAGTAATCGATAGCCTTTACGCCGAACAGCTTCTAAGATATACCCATCATTCCTAAGATCCTCTATATGTTTCCAGACCGCCGTACGTGAACAACCTATAAAATCAGCCATTTCCTGACCGGAAACAAACTCTCCCTCTGCTCTTGAAAATGCCTCCATTACTTTGCTTCTTAAATCCGATTGCACTGCTCGAGCCACTCCTTTATTGCTGCTTTGTTATTATCAATCTCCCCGGATAGAACTGCTTTTAGAGCTGACTCCAATGCCTGCTTTATCCACGCACCTTGCTTTAGTGAAGACCATGCTAATAAATCCTTGCCGTTAACGTCCAATTCATTCATTGTTTTGATGACAAGCTTATCGTAGTTCATTTCAGCACGCTTCGCTGCTGCAGCAGGATCTCGTGCTTCGAGTACCGCTTGTACACGGGCTGCACTTTGAGCACCCGCACGACCAGCAGAAAAAAGAACGAATTCATCATCCCAGAACCCAGAATGATTTCTAATAAGATCACCGGTACGCTTAATGTCTTTCATTAACAGCACGGGCATTTTCCAGCTTCGGCAAAAGGCTTCTACATTGGGCGGTTGAATTGTCAATACCAGCACTGTCCATCGCTCATATAGATTAAGCTCCATATCCAATGAATTAAAAACCTTAAGTGCCTCTTCTTCATCTTGTAAGCCAGGCAGACTTTGATATAATCCAGTTTCAATTAAAAGGTGAATAGCGTCCTTTTGTTTTGGGCCATTTAGAATTTTCTCAAATTCAACTAGGAGCCGCTCTACTGAAACATTTTTAAGCAAGGATGCATTGTTCTTAATGGATGCAATCACTGATTCTTCAAGCCGGTAACCGAGTTGACTGACAAAACGAATGGCCCTGATCATTCTGAGTGCATCTTCCCCAAATCGTTCATCAGGATTTCCGACCGCTGTAATGACTCGATTCTGAATAGACGTCCTTCCATTAAACGGATCATATACGGTGCCATCCTTATCCATGGCCATTGCGTTCATCGTAAAGTCTCTTCGTTTTAAATCATCCTCTAAAGACCTGATAAACTGTACTTGGTCCGGACGTCGGTAATCACTGTATCCAGCCTCTGTTCGGAAGGTAGTAATCTCATAGGAATCTCCTCCAAAAAGCACAAGAACCGTTCCATGCTCAATACCGACATCAACTGTTTTTGGGAAGATTCCCTTTATTTCCTGAGGTGTAGCTGAGGAAGCAATATCAACGTCATTAATTTCCCTGCCAGCAAGAAAATCGCGGACTGAACCACCAACAAAAAAAGCCTCAAACCCGGCTTTTTCAATTTCAACTAGTAAAGGTGCAGCCTGTAAAAACGGACCATTCATGTCTGTACCTCGCTTTTTTCTTATTTCATTTGTCCAAAAGCCTTCTATAAATAGCTAAATACTCTTCCGTGATCGTTTCCGAACGGAACGAGGATTCCACCAGGCTCATTGCTGCCTCTGAAAAGGCATGGTGTTGTGCAGCATCTGTCAAAAGCTGAATCGATTTTTCTGCCACTTCATCAACATTGCCAAACTCGCAAATATAACCAGTTTCTCCGTCGATGATTACTTCGGGAATCCCGCCAATATTAGTGCCGATACAGGGAACACCACAAGCCATCGCTTCCAACAAAACAAGTCCAAAACTTTCTTTCTCTGAAAGAAGCAAGAGCAGGTCGCTTAATGAGTAGAGTTCCTCGAGTTTATCTTGTTTCCCTAAAAACAACACATGATCGTCAAGACCGAGTTTACTGACTAATTTACAGACTGGTGTCATTTCAGGGCCATCACCAACTAATAGTAATTTTGAAGGGACCGCTTCTTGGATTTTCGCGAAAGAAGCGACTACATCCTGTACTCTTTTTACACCTCTAAAATTGGATACATGTATAACTACTTTTTCGTGATCTAGTATTCCATACTCTTGGCGCAAATGGTTTGAGTCCGTCTTTTGATAGACTCGTTCATCAATAAAATTATAGACTGTTTCAATGGTTTTATCGGGATTTATGACTTCAATGGTTTGTTCAACCAGGGCATTTGAAACGGCTGTAACCGCATCAGATTTTTCAATCCCGAATTTTATTAAATCATTTAAGGAAGGATCATAGCCAAGAACGGTTATATCGGTTCCATGAAGCGTGGTGACGATTTTAACATCTGTACCAGCCATTTGTTTAGCCAAAATCGCACAGACGGCATGCGGTATCGCATAGTGAACATGCATGATATCCAGCTTTTCTCGTTTAATCACCTCAGCTATTTTACTGGCTAACGCTAAATCATATGGTGGATATTGAAAGACCGAATACGAGTTGACCTCTACTTGATGATAGTAAATATTATGGTACATTTTATTCAACCTAAAGGGCAGCCCGGAGGAAATAAAATGGATTTCATGTCCTTTTTCCGCTAGAAGTTTTCCTAGTTCTGTAGCGACTACACCAGATCCTCCTACGGTTGGATAACAAGTAATGCCTATTTTCATTGTCATATTACTCTCCTAGTAAATCATTAGATAGCAGAATCGGTTTTTTAGTCTTGAAGCCTTCTGCATATGGTACACCGACTTCTTTCCCAAATAAACGTTCTCTTGCCTCAACCGTCTCAATATATCCGTTCACCAGCGGTGTATCAACAGCCTCACCACTTCTTTCAAATTGGCTTTGATAGGCCCGCAGACTCTCTAGTTTCTTGTCTATAGAATCGGTTACGTCAATAACAAAGTCCGGTTTGTGAAAACCATTAATCATATAGAAATATACATTATCTGCTCTGTGAGCACCACCAGTCTCTTGTGCATACTTCTTCACACCTGCTGAAAAGACAGCTTCTTCAACGAGGTTCGCACAGTTCCCATGATCGGGGTGACGATCTTTATAATAGGGAGCAAAGACAATTGCAGGTTTATATTTTCTGATAACAGCCGTAATTTTTTGTAAATTTTCTTCGTTTATGTATAATCCACGGTCAGGGATATTAAGCGTTATACGTTCTACACCTAGTATAGTGGCTGCAGCAGCAGCTTCCTTCAGTCGTAAATCAACTGTTCCATTTGACGATAAATCCGCTTTTGTTAAATCACAAATGATTATTTTCTTTCCCAATTCAGCATATTTAGCCAGTGTACCGCCCATGCCTATTTCTACATCATCTGCATGTGCACCAAATGCCAGAATATCATACTTCGTCATTCTTGATTTCTCCTTTGTCTTCAATCAGCTCTCGCCACTCCATAAAGCCTTCACTTAATCCTTTTACCAGTACCTCTGCTGTTCCCATATTTGTTGCAAGCGGAACATTGTATACATCCGCTAGTCGAATTAATGCCGTGACGTCAGGCTCATGCGGCTGCGCAGTTAACGGATCACGGAAAAAGAGAACCATATCCATTTCATTCCGAGCAATTTTTGCTCCTATTTCCTGGTCACCGCCTAAAGGGCCGGAGTTAAAACGGAAAACGTCTAATTGAACTTCGGCAATCACTCGTTTACCCGTTGTTCCTGTTGCATATAAGTCATGCTGCGCAAAAACATCCCGATACGCTGTAACAAAACGAATGAGTTCGTCTTTCTTCTTGTCATGGGCAATTAACGCGATTTTCATACGTACATCTCCTATTCAATGATATTTTCAAGACCATAGACAAGCGTATCAATATTCATAACCGTTTCAACGGAAAGCTTAACGCCAGACATGAAGGATGCCCGGGTAAACGAATCATGGCGGATTGTCAGCAGCTGACCGTCTGCTCCAAACATAACTTGCTGATGAGCTACTAACCCCGGCAGGCGGACGCTATGGATATGCATACCATCTATGTTGGCTCCTCTTGCACCTTGAATTGTCTCTTTCTCGTTTGGGTGTCCTTGTTGTTTCGTATCTCTAACTTGCTTAATCATCTCTGCCGTTTTAACTCCCGTTCCTGATGGAGCATCCAGTTTACCGTCATGATGCATTTCTATCAGTTCAACATCCGGAAAATACTTAGCTGCCATTTGCGAAAATTTCATCATCAAGACTGCTCCAACCGCAAAGTTGGGAGCAATAATACAACCAATTCCCTTGTCTTTAGTCAAGCCTTCTAAATCTTCCAAGTCCTCAGCACTGAAACCCGTCGTGCCTACAACAGGGCGAATCCCATATGTCAGTGCTGTTTTTGTATGATACATGCCCACTTCAGGAGTCGTAAGATCAATCAACACATCACATTCTACTGAAGAAAAACATTGTTCAATATTCGAGTAAATGGGCGCACTAATTCCAGCAAACCCTGGAATGTTCTCTAAATTCCCACCATCATTCTTATGGTCAATGACTGCAGTCAGTTCAAATGATTCCGTTTCTTGAACTAAATGAACAGCTTCCTTGCCCATCCTGCCCCGGGGTCCTGCTACAATAATTTTAATTGTCTTCATCGGTAATGTCTCCTTCATCCTTAATTCTAGTCCATCTATCTTTATCTCGAGTAGTAAATTTGTGCATCACAGAATCATGCGTTTTTTCTAGGTCTATACCTAATGAATTAGCGAAGCATATTAATACAAACAACATATCGCCTAATTCTTCTGCGACCGTATTTTCATCCTCTGAGTCTTTTTTGGGTTTTTCCCCATGATAGTGGTTAACTTCCCTTGCAAGCTCACCCAGTTCCTCTGTCATTCTCGCAAGCATAGCGAGAGGCGAAAAATACCCTTCCTTAAATTGACTTATGTATTCATCTACTTCAGTTTGCAATTCTTGTACTGTCTTTCGTTTCTCCACTATATGCACCTGCCCTGACTTATACTTTGCTCTAATCATCTATATGTTAGCTAAAACCTCGTCGAAAGACAACCGTTACGCAAAAACGGCCAATATTGCCGAGGTCATTTTGTTCCTATATAATAGGAAAAGCGACAATATTCTACTTATCATATCTGGGGGCTAATTACATATGTTGAAAGGCATACGGTTTAAAAATGTATTCTTCATTCTTCTAGGGGCCGGTATCTTCGCCTTTGGTCTCGTTCATTTTAATATGCAAAATAATTTAGCAGAAGGAGGCTTCACCGGTCTTACTCTGATTATATATCAAAAAATCGGGATTAACCCTTCCTACACGAACCTTCTATTAAACGTACCTCTTTTTATTATTGGTCTAAAATACCTCGGACGTATTTCTTTTATCTATACGGTCATTGGCACAGTTGGACTTTCTGTCTGGTTATGGATATTCGAACGGTATCAATTCACCATCCAGCTTGGCGATGATTTGATGCTTGTTGCCCTATTTGCCGGAATCTTCGTCGGAGTTGGACTGGGAATCATCTTCCGTTACGGCGGAACCACTGGCGGTGTTGATATTATCGCTCGCCTAGCCCATCAGTTCCTTGGTCTTGGAATGGGACGAACCATGTTCTTATTCGATGCCTGTGTCATCGGACTCTCCATTATTACCTACCTCGGATATCGCGAAGCCATGTATACACTTGTAGCTGTTTTTATTGGTGCTCGAGTAATCGACTTTATGCAAGAAGGGGCTTATGCTGCAAGGGGCGCTATGATTATTAGTGACAAAAACACTGAAATTGCCGATAAAATTATGAAGGAAATGGATCGTGGGGTTACCGTATTAAGGGGATACGGTTCCTTTACAAAAACAGACCGTGAAGTCCTTTATTGTGTTGTCGGGAAAAATGAAATTGTCCGACTGCGTAACGTGATCACCTCCGTAGATCCACATGCTTTTGTCACGATGAGTGAAGTGCATGACGTCTTAGGTGAAGGCTTTACGCACGATGAAAATAAAAACCCTATTCAGCGCTAAATGCATAAACAAAAAAGGAAGACCTAAAGCCCCTTTGGCTCTAAGTCTTCCTTTTTTTGATCAATCATCACTTCTTGACATACCCGTATACATGAGTACAAGTCGGACCAATTCAAGGACAGCAACAAGGGCTGCGGCTACGTAAGTAAGGGCTGCGGCATTTAATACTTTCTTCGCATCCCGCTCTTCATCATTCCTGATAATTCCAAGTGAGACAACCTGATTCATCGCTCGCGATGAAGCATTGAATTCCACTGGCAGGGTAACGAGTTGAAAGACTACTGCAGCTGCCATAAAGACAATCCCCAGTAATAACAGATTGGGAATGGAAGCAATGATTCCAATCATAATTAATATCCAAGAAGCATTTGATCCTAAATTAGCAACTGGAACTAACGCATGACGTACACGAAGAAATGAATAATTCTGTTGATCCTGTATGGCGTGCCCTACTTCATGAGCAGCCACGGCAACACCCGCAAGAGAATGACCATGATAGTTACTAGTAGAGAGTCGAACCGTTTTCGTACGCGGATCGTAGTGATCACTTAAATGACCCCGAACTTCCTCAACAGAAACATTATATAGACCATTATCATCTAAAATTCTACGAGCAGCCTGCGCTCCAGACATTCCAGTAGATGATGCCACCTTCGAATATTTGTTAAAGGTTCTTTTTACTTTCCCCTGTGCAAATAAGGGGATTAAAATAATGATCGCAAAATAAATGATAAACGCCATTGTACCCTCCTATTATGTGGTTATCTTCATTGTATGTATTGCAGCGAGGGGTGTCAATCATCTTGTTCTTTTCGGGTTTTTCCAAACCGGGTACCCGTATACTTTCTCCAACCCACATAAGATAATGTACTAATGATAATACTCCCTGTGGTAATAATCACCCACCATAGTGATGGATCCGCATCGTCTTCTTCTGTCTGATCAAAGATCGTCTTAAAATCCTGTTCCAATACTTCCAATTCCTTTAGGCTTGTTTTATCCGTAAACAAGACTGGCTGAAACGTAGTGATATAGTTCATCCTAGCATCCAGCTCTTGGAAAGTCTCCGGTGCTAGATCCATTTTCAAACTAGGATAAAGCATGTCATAAAGTGCTGTTAACTGATTAATTTGCATCTGAAATTGATCAGAATCATCGTGAACAAGCGCAGACTTTGATTCAGCAAAGGTAGTCATAACCTGTTCTTCTAGGGCCGTCCACAAAGGATCATGATTTTTCTCAACTGCATCCATTGCAAGCCTCAACTTAGTAACAGCTCGGACCTTTTCTGCATCAGGCATGTCCTTATTCGTAACAGCCTGGACCGCATCGTCATACGCGACTGTAATGATTCGTAATTCATCCATTCCAAATAGCTGTTCACGGGCATTTGTCGCCAAGAATTGTTTTGAGAAAAATTGCAGCATACCCTTAGATTCTTCAAATCGATACTGTTTAGCAAACTCTAACGCCTTATCAGAAATGGTGTCCAGTTTTTCAAGACTTGAAGAGGATGCGGCGAAGACATTCGAAATAGAAGTAACCCAGAAGACGATCACTAACAGCAGGATTTTTTTTCTCATACCACTTGTCCCTCCCCATACATCTATTAAACAATATGTACTAGGGAGGCCAAGTAGACCAAAACCTATAAATTTAGAGCTTTAATGTAAACCGATTTTTTCTTACTCCTAGATAATAGCAAATAAAAATGGAGACGATACTCAGCCAAAATGTAAAATAACCGATTTCATTCATATAGACAGCAAGGTCACTATATGTGGGCATCATCTTAAACACATAATCAATGATGTCATTATGAAGTGTCCAAATGGCTGCAATAGCAAACTGCCAAGGTTTAATACGATAAAAAGGGGCGTATAGCAAACCCTGTACTGCCATGGCAAAATGAGAGGCCATCAGCATATATCCGACTCCGCCTAAGCTGCCAGTTGTCACTAACACCAATAAATTCATGACAACCGCCCATATCCCATATTTAAATAAAGTCATAATAGCCAGTGCTTCAACCAACCCCCAGCTTTTTCCGAGTAAAAAGGCAGCCAGCACGAACACAAAGAACAAGGTGGCAGTCGGACTATCTGGAACAAACGGTAAGAAAACTGCTGGAGTGTTAGACAGTTGATGTTCATACCAGTAATATCCGTATATGGTGCCAAATAAATTCACAAAAAATAATAAACGTAAAAAACTCCGGTTCCCAAGGTACCCATAAAGCATTTGCATACTATTCCCTCTTTCAACAAAATAAGACTCCCATTTATTCTATCTTGATTACCCAAATTAACCAACATTTAGATACAAAAAAAACTGACGGAGTAATCCGCCAGTTTTTTCAAAGCACCTGCATTATTCTGTTTTTGCATTAGAAACAAATTCAGCAAGTACTTTAAGCTCTTCATCCGTCCCTTTGAAAATGCCGGCTGGCATTGTGCCTTTACCTTTCACGGCAATTTCAGCGACTTCCTCAGGAGTTAGACCAGTATCGACAAGTGATGGTGCAGCGGGCCCGCCTGTCAGCTCAGCACCATGACAAGAAATACATGTGTTGGCTTCAAAAGACTTGTAGCCTTCACTTTCCTTATCAATATCTGCGCCTTCAACAATTGCCCCTTGCTTTTTAGAAGCTTCCCAGTCATGATGGGCAGCGGATTCCCATGTTAGATAGAAAACTGCTGCAATCCCAAGAAGCATAAATCCTGTCGCAAGCGGACGTTTAGTCGGTTTGCGTTCAGGACCTCTATCAAGAAATGGCGCTAAGAACAACGCACCAAACGCAAGACCAGGAACAATCATTGCTCCAACGATATTATAAGGACCTGATGCATACGTATACTTTAACAATTGGTATAAGAATAAGAAATACCAATCTGGAAGCGGTACATATGCAGTATCAGTCGGGTCAGCAATACGCTCCAATGGAGACGGATGCGCGGCTGTTAAGCATAGAAAACCTACAAGAAAAACTGCTCCAACTATCCATTCCTTCAACAGGAAATTCGGCCAAAACGCTTCCGTTTTACCAGGATATTCCGAATAATCTTTTGGTATATTCGGCTTACGATCCGTAGAAATACGTGAGTCCCCTACGAATTTCATACCTTTTCCACGATGCATAGAATAATCCCCCTCCTTTATGCAAAGGTGTTAACCTCAATTTTTTACAACGGTCCAGAAATACCTTGTTTACGAATCATTAAGAAGTGAGCCGCGATTAATCCAAGCAATGCAGCCGGTAAGAAGAAGACGTGAACAGCAAAGAAGCGTGTTAACGTTTGTGCTCCGACAATCGTTGGATCTCCGGCAACCAGCGTTTTAAGGGCTGGTCCAATCAATGGTACTGATTCCATAATAGTAAGCGTCACCTTCGTTGCAAACAATGCTTTCATGTCCCATGGTAATAAATAGCCTGTTAAACCTAAAGCAAGCATGATGAAGAAAATTAATACTCCAACCATCCAGTTAAGTTCACGAGGTTTTTTATAAGCACCTTGGAAGAATACCCGAAGAGTATGTAAAAACATCATGACGATTACAAGACTTGCACCCCAGTGATGCATTCCGCGGACAATTTGTCCAAATGCCACTTCATTTTGTAAATAGTACACAGATTCCCATGCATTTACAATATCTGGTACATAATACATTGTTAAGAACATACCAGAAAGAATTTGAATAACCGTGATGAAAAATGTTAATCCGCCAAAACAATAAACGAATGCAGAAAAATGATGCGCTGGATTAACATGTTCCGGAACCTCATGGTCAGCAATATCTCGCCACAATGGCGTAATGTCTAAACGTTCGTCAACCCAATCATAAATCTTGTTTATCACGTATTACGCCCCCCTTATTGTGGAATTAACTGACCTAAGTATAGAATTCCGTCTTTTTCCTTTGTTGCATACATATCCAGTGGTGCAATCGGCGGTGTACCTTTTACATTGACACCATCTTTAGTGTACCTGCCATAATGACACGGACAGAAAAATTGATTAGGATTCTCTTTATCCGTATTCCAGGCAACTGTACAGCCTAAATGTTTACAAATCGGCGATAAGGCAACAATCTTCCCATCATCTGTTTTGTAAACCCAAGCCGTATTCGTTTGCGAGGTTTCGTACCAACCATCCTTTTGGTCGAATGAATAATCGACACGGACAGGTTCTCCCGATAATTCTGAAACTTTCATCTTCGTTGCCACAAAATCTCCTGAAGCTTCTGCTTTTAACACAGGGTCGATAGCAAATCTGACCATCGGCATTATTGCACCTGCTGCCATAAATCCACCAACACCAGTAAGTGTGTAATTAAGGAACTGACGTCTTGTAACATTTTGTTTGCTCATGCTTTCTCCCCCCCTCTATCACTGAACTCAGCCCAACGGACCATTCAATAACAACACTATAAAACTAGGACATTACAATGATATATCATTCCTTGGTCAAGGTCAATATTTGTTAAAATTTTATGACAGTATTATTTTGCCTATTTTTTAGCTCATTATTCCAAATTTCCTTGAAGGATTCGCCAATTTCTTGTGCTTTTTCCTTTGCCAGCTCTCTGATTTCTCCAACTTCTGTTTCAGGATCAATTAATGGAACGAAAAACAACTCTGCTTCCAATTCATGTTCTGAACTCCAATCCTCATCAGAACTAAGAAGGAAAATATGCTTGAATCCATTCTTCGCTAAAACAGCTGTTATTGGTTTAATCAACTCAAGTTTATTTCCTGAATCCTTTAGGTACACGAGCTGCGGAACGATGAGGATTCTTCCTTTAAATTGCTTTTCAAGCTCATAGTTTAATCCAATCATAAATTCATTCATTACCGCCGATTGCTCCATCTCTTCACTAAATGAAAGTGGAACAGCCGTGAGCAGAGCACTGTCAACATATTCCTTTGCCTGCTTGTACATGCTGATATCTTTTGGAACCCATTTCATACACTCACTCCTTAAAATCCCATTTCTAACTATTTTACTATATCTTTTACCATTTTCTCTAGTTTTAGTAACACTTTTTACAAAACCAATGGAAACACTTTGATCGTATCACACTGTAGAGAAATGAATACTGAATAAAAAAATAAACTTCTCCAGATTATGGAGAAGCTTTATACATGCTTTATTTTATATACGTGTAAGACTTTTCAGTTGACCTGTTAAGGTATGAAAGGCCTCTTCATCATGCTGATCTAAAGCCGCGTCTATTTCTTGAAGGATTCGCTCACGCTGGAAAGAAACCATCGTGTTTTCAAGAAATTTTTCGGCCAGCATTTTATCTTTTTCATTCGCTTCCGAGCTTTTAGGCCGAAACGGATTATCCTCAAGTACGGCTGCGTATTGATAAGAAGAGTATGCAGATTTAAAATTCAACTGGATGTAAATATCTTCATCTCGATTAAGGCGGATATCGTGAAAGGATTTCTCAGCATCTGTTGTCATAATATTGGATTTGTAGAATCGAAAAGGTGCTTCCTCCACACAATGGGTAGACATAATTAAACCACGTGGACAATACTGGGCATGCTCAACAAAATGTACTTTTTTCATTAACTGGTCGTGGCTCATGAGGTAATTCAAAATCCAAACACATTCCCTGCGCTTCAATTGATAATGATTTAAAAACCAGCGGATAAAATCTTTCTTTTCATTCACAGATACAGGGGTAGCCACCATAATTTCCCTCCTCTGCCCATTTTTGATCTAGTTTTGGCTATCCAACTAGTGTTCCGGTGTTTCTTCTAGACGCTCCAGAACTAAGGCATATTCATCATTGGCTGGATCCATTTTTTGCAGCCTACTAAATATTTCTCTAGAGGTATGCCTGTCTCCTTCTTCAATTAAAAAGAAACCATAATCTTCAAGAAAATCTTGGTTGTTATTAAAAGAATTATATGCTGTATGGTAGCTGTTTAATGCCTCTTTATATTGCTCTAAATTTTGCTGACTGACCGCAGACAACCAATCAAATTGCGGATCATCTTCTCCGTATGATCGTATGCTTTCAATGGTTTCAAGGACATCTTCGTGTTTTTCAGCTTGACTTAGCAGTTTCAATAAAGTTAACGCAGCCTCTAGATAACCTGGATCAATGGCGAGTGCTTCTCGAAACAGTGTTTCCGCTTCTTCTGCTTTTCCTTTTTTAATTGAAATTTTTCCTGCGAATAAATAAAGTTCTTTATTAAATTGATCGGCACGAATTCCATCTTTAGCTGTTTCAAGAGACTTGTCCAGCTCTTCAAGTTGCTCGTACGATCTTGCCAGCGGCAGATAGAGGGAATGATATTCAGGGTCAAGTTCTTTTAGCTCAATGAACTTATTAATGGCTGTTTCAAAGAAACCTGCCTGATAAGCTGTAAGTGCATATTCAAACAGAGTATTAATTTCTAATTTTTCTCCTATAGCTGTTTCGTAATAAGGCATCGCTTCTTCAAAGCGTCCCGTACTGCTTAATGCTTCTGCAACTCTCTGATTAATATTAACTCCGCCAATTTCTGTTTCATGAGGAAGGACCAAATTATAACTTTCGATTGCTTTCTGGTCCTTCCCTTGTTGGAAGTATAATTCACCAAGCGCAAAATCAATCAAAACTTCATCTGGAAGCAGATCTTTCGCCATTAATAATTTTCTTTCGCTTACTTCTTCCATTCCTTGGAGCTGATACAAATCAGCCTCCAACAACAACGCACTCGGATAAACTTCATCCTTCGGATCAATTTTCTCTAAGAGAAGCATTGCTTCATCTTCTTGATCCATGTCAACAAGGATTTCTGCCAAAGAGACAATCAACTCTCCCTCACCAGGGTACATTGCAATTAAATGCTCAAATAAGTCCTTTGCTTCTTCCATAAAACCCAATTGAAACATTTCTTCAGCTAAAATCAATAGATCTTCCGCCGACTCAGAGGCCTTAATCCGGTTTATCAGGATTTTCGCTTGTTCAAATTCACCTTTTCTCAAAAGGTCTATGGCTTTTTCTACAGTATTCATTCGGGTAATTCCTTCCTTGCAATCAATTGACTATCAGTCAAAAACTTTTATAAAGTCTAATCTACGTATTTCTTTAATTAGTAACTATCACTATGTGGATAGTGACCACAATTTTATCATAATTCTTCCTATCAATGCTATTTAAGCAGCTTAATTATTCATCACATCTGCATCCACTTGTTTTAATCATATTCTTTCATCCTATAAGACGGTGCAGTTCCCCGGGTTTACTGGGAACTAACTTGTTAGTAAGATACAAGATTTTTATTCACCCTCATGAATACAGCAGATTAAGCCTACCTGCCATGAACCGTGATTATGCACCTATTTCCCTTACCCAGCAGATCCCCTCCTCCCCTAACCTTGTTATAACATATGGATAAAAGAAGAAAATAAGAATCGTTTTATAAAATTGCAGAACATACTTTTAAAACAAAAAACCCTCATAAGAGGGCTATGTTACTGAATTAATGTATGTAAATCTTCAAAAAATGTTGGATAGGACACCTGAATCGCTTCCGGGTCTTCTAAAATCAATTCGTCTTTAGCAAGCAATCCAGCTACGGCAAGCATCATTCCTATACGATGGTCTCCATGACTAGATACCTGACCGCCAGAAAGAGAACTTCCACCTTTAATAATCAAACCATCATCTGTAGGGGTAATATCCGCACCAATACTCGACAATTCATCTGCTACCGTATCTATCCGATTTGTTTCTTTTACTTTAAGTTCAGAAGCGTCCTTAATGATTGTAGTTCCATCTGCTTTGACGGCCAACAAGGCAATCACAGGGAGTTCATCAATCAATCGTGGTATTAGGTCGCCTTCAATAACGGTCGCTTTTAGTCTTGATGACCTGACGGTAATATCTCCATATGGTTCGCCATCATGATGAGTCATTTCAACCTGAATGTCCGCACCCATGTTTTTCATAACATCAATAATACCGGTTCGTGTCGGATTTAAGCCGACATTTTTTAAGACGACTTCACTATTTTCAGTTATAGCCGCAGCCACCATAAAGAAGGCAGCTGAAGAGATATCACCTGGAACATAGATCGATGTTCCTTTAAAGTGCTGATTTCCTTCGACGCTGATTTCATTTCCTTCTCTTAAAACTGTACCGCCAAATTCCACAATCATCCTCTCGGTATGATCCCTTGTTCTTTCAGGTTCGACTACGACTGTTCTTCCTTCAGCTTGCAGTCCTGCTAACAGAATAGCTGATTTGACCTGAGCACTAGCGACAGGCAGTTCATAACGGATTCCCTGCATAGTACTTCCAGTCACAGAAAGCGGGGTTAGTTCTCCGTTATGGCGGCCCTCAATCCTTGCCCCCATTTCTCTCAGCGGATTAACTACTCTCGTCATCGGTCGTTTAGCAATTGACTCATCGCCCATTAATACTGTATGAAATGGACGTCCAGAAAGAATCCCCATCATTAAACGAATGGTGGTACCTGAATTTCCAACATCCAGTACGCCTTCCGGTTCTTTAAGCCCATCTAGACCTTGACCTTCAATGTATACACTTGTTCCTTTTTGTTCAATGCTGACACCAAGATTCTTAAAACACGCAATTGTGCTCAAACAATCTGCACCGGGCAGAAAATTTTCGACCTTAGTGGTTCCTTCAGCAATCGACCCAAACATAATCGACCGATGTGAAATGGATTTATCTCCAGGTACAGAAACCATTCCACGTATAGATGCAACATTCGTCTTTAACACACGAGTATTCATGGAAGCCTCCTCCGCAGCAGTTTTTAACCTACGCTAATATAGTTTCGTAACTTGTATACTTCGCTATGCAATCTGCGGCTTTTTGACGGTCAGTTTCTGTTTGAAAACTGACGATCAAGACACCATAGATTTCTTCTCTAGTTTCAAGTATACGAATATTTGTTAAACTAATCGACTCTTTCGCCAAATATCCCGTAATTTCAGAAACGATACCTGGATAATCTGGGATATCAATATATAAGTCATAAAAAGCCGGAATGGCTCCTTTTCCGCCCGATGGAAGTTCATCACGGAAATCTTTAGCTTCTGAAAAAAAGCGAAGGATTTCATCGCTGTTCTCGCTCTTAATATGATGTTTAATGGCTTCCATTTCAACCTGCCATTCATTCATCAATTTAAGCAGCACATCTTTATTATTGATTAATATATCATGCCACATAACGGGATTACTTGACGCGATACGCGTAATATCTCTAAACCCGCCTGCAGCCAGCCTCGTGATCAAAGGATTATCACGGCTGTAATTCTCGGCCTGTTTAACAAGGCCGGCTGCAATAATGTGTGGAAAGTGGCTGACCACACCTGTAAGCAAATCATGTGTATTTGGATTAACTGTTAAAAAATTCGCCTTCGTTCCACTCAGCCACTCTTTTAATAACACTAATTGATCATCTTGTATGTTTTCAGGCGGTACTAATAAATAAAAGGCATTCTCGAATAAATGAAGTTTTGCCGCTCCTGCTCCGCTTTTATGAGATCCAGCCATAGGATGACCTCCGATAAAGGTAATCCCTTTATCGATCAGACTTTTTGCAGCAAGATGGATGGTCCCTTTCGTACTGCCCGCATCCGTGATAATAACATCTTGTTTTAGCGGCATGTCAGCCAAACGCTTAAGGATTTTCTCCGTTTCGACAACTGGGATTGCCAAGAGAATCAAATCAGCAGCTTTGACTCCCTCTTCAATCGAATCAACCGAGTCATCAATAATCCCAAGCAATTTTGCCAAGTTCACATTATTTTCATCTGTATCGAAGCCGGTAATGACAGCGGTTCGATGTTTATCTTTGATGGCCATGGCTAGGGATCCGCCGATTAAACCAAGGCCAATTACGAATACATTTCTGCCCATTCCATTCCCGCCTTCCATACCAGCTCACTTATTTTTCTAGGTTTTTTTGAAGAGCTAAAAACTCCTTAATAACGGCAATGATTTCCGCATTCTGTTCCTTGGAACCTACTGTTATACGCAGGCTGGTCGGAAAACCGAGGCCTTTTCCAGAACGTGTAATATATCCATGTTCAAGTAAATATTGAAAAATCTCATCTGAATCAATTTCAAAATCAATTAAAATAAAATTAGCCTGTGATGGATAATAAGATAGATTCTCTTCTTGACAGAACGCATAATATTGCTCGAGTCCTTGACGGTTTTCATCTCGGCAGCGCTCAATAAATGCCTGATCCTGAAGTGCAATTTTGGCTGCCATTTGACCAATTGTATTAGCATTAAACGGTTCGCGCGCAGGATCTAGTTTTTGAATAATGTCTTCATCTGCTATTCCATAACCAACTCGAAGACTAGCAAGACCATATGCCTTCGAAAAAGTCCGCAAAACAATAATGTTTTTATAGGTTTCAATCCATTTCTCTGTTTTCGGATAGTCCTCTGCGACTACATACTCACTATAGGCTTCATCCAACACCACAAGTACGTCTTCAGGTACTTGATTAAGAAATTGACGAAGTGATGCCTCATCGATGTAAACACCCGTTGGATTATTTGGCGTACATACCCAAACAACAGCTGTATGTTCATCAATCGCGGCAAGCATTCCATCAAGATTATGTGCCCCTTCAATTAACGGAATTTCTCTTACCTCCGCACCTTCAAGGATCGCATTATGACGGTATTGAGAAAAAGAAGGAGTAGCCATAACTGTATTCTTTGAAGAATCTAAAAGACTGCGAGAAATAATTTGGATATTCTCATCGGAACCATTACCAAAAATTAATTGTTTTCCATTTACTCCGACATGTTCAGCAACTGCTTCTCTGAGTAAAGTAGCATAGCCGTCTGGATAGATAGCAAACGAATCTGCATAAGCAGAAATCGCTTTTTTTACTTCCGCTGAACATCCGAATGGGTTTTCATTCGATGCAAGCTTCGTTATTTTTTCTAAACCATATTGCCTTTTCACTGCTTCAATTGATTTACCAGGTTGATAGGGTGTTAAAGATAACACCGCTTTATTCCATTTCAATCTTCTCACCTCATCTTAAGATTTTAAATTCATCGCTTTAAAGTGACAGAGTATATAGTTAGTATATCATACTCCGCACTTCGTTATAGGCAGATCGCTCATTATTGACTTTCTGTGAAAAGGTCTGGACGAAGCACTGTCGCACCTTCTTGATAAACATGTTGAATCTGAGTCTGCTCTTTATCCGTATTTAAATGAAGCATAATCCGAATACATAAAGGCAGCGAATTTACGATTGGGATTTCTTGCATACAAACAACAGGGACATATGTCCATCCATCAATTTTTCGGAGCGCTTTTGCTGGAAAAGCAGACCGCAAATCCTCCGTCATCGAAATAAATATTGACGCAACTTTTTCAGCCTCAATCGAATTCAGTTCAATCATTTCCCTTAATAATCGTTCAACAGCTGTCATGATCTCTATATCTGTATCAACTTGTACCGTCGTCGCTCCTCTTACGCCTCTTATCATGCTTCTGCCTCCCATTGCAGGGTTAAAAGTAACCTACTGCCTCTTTAGCTCTTCCATTACTGTTCGATCATCCACTTCAGTTAAATAAGGATTTCCAAGTTTAGCGAGAAGTACAAAAGTAATTTGTTCGCTAATTGTCTTCTTATCTTTTTTCATATTGCTGAGTAGTGTTTGCTTTTGCAGTGTTTCAGGAATAGTGGTTTGGTAGCCGAGTGATTGCACCCATTGAATAAATTCGTCTAGATTAAACGGAAAGTCTTGTTTTTTCAAACTTAAATTCAAAGCAAAAATAGTCCCGATTAATACGGATTCGCCATGAGTAAAGTTTCCGTAACCCATAGCTGCTTCAATGGAATGTCCTAATGTGTGGCCAAAATTCAAATAAGCTCGTACACCCTCTTCTCTTTCATCTGCTGCCACAATTGCAGCCTTAACTTCTATTCCTCTTTTGACGATGGTTAGAAACTGTTCATTTGTTATTGAATTTAAATTCGTGATGTTGGTAATTAACCAGTGATAAAAATCTGAATCATCAATTAAAGCATGCTTGATTACTTCAGCAAAACCTGAACGTAACTCTTTTTCCGGAAGGGTTTTAAGGAAATCTAAGTCATAGAACACGGCCTCAGGCTGATAGAATACACCAATCATGTTCTTCCCTTCCGGATGATTAATGGCCACTTTTCCGCCAACAGCACTATCATGTGCAAGTAAAGTAGTAGGTAGTTGAATAAATGGAATACCTCTCATAAAAGTTGAAGCCACAAATCCTGCTAAATCGCCAACAGCTCCGCCTCCTAAGGCAAGAACCAATGACTTTCTATTAAGATTATGAGCTAAAGCAAAGCTTTGACATTGATAAAACACTTCAAATGTCTTTGCATGCTCACCTTCAGGTACGATACATACTTCAACAGGCTTGCCAGTTTTCTCTACCAGTTCTTTTACTCTATGTAAATGAATGCCTGCAACCTTTTCATCTGTAATAAGTAAAATACGGCTTATATGACGATAGCGCCCAATAAATTCCGGCAGTGCTTCAATTGCGCCTTGTCCCACATAGACAGGGTAGCTTTTCGATGTGTTAATATCGATTATTTCCATTATTAAAACTCCCTTGTTTCTTTCCTGTAGGATTCAAGATAAGCTGCAAGTTGATCAAAACGGTCGGATGGGAATTGTTCCACAATCGCTGTTGCTAACTCCCATGCTACAGCGGCTTCTGCTACTACAGCTGCTGCAGGAACGGCACAGCTGTCAGATCGTTCAACGCTTGCTGTAAACACTTCCTTAGAATCAATATCCACACTTTTCAGCGGTTTATATAAAGTAGGGATAGGCTTCATTACTCCACGTACAATAATTGGCATTCCACTCGTCATTCCGCCTTCAAATCCGCCAAGACGGTTTGTTTTCCGGTAATAACCAGACTCCTCGTTATAGGCAATTTCATCATGAACTTCACTGCCAAAACGATGAGCAGCTTCAAATCCAATTCCTATCTCAACACCCTTAAACGCATTAATGCTGACAATGGCTGCGGCAAGCTTCGCGTCAAGTTTCCGGTCATAATGGACGTAACTTCCCACTCCTGCCGGCATTCCTTCAACAACCACCTCGACAATTCCGCCTATTGAATCGCCATTTTTCTTAGCAAGATCGATTGCATCCTTCATTTCTTGTTCTACAGAAGGATCAAAGCATCTTACTGATGAGGCTTCTGTTACCTCTTGTAATTCCTTAATAGAGGTGTAAGGAGCTGGATTGGCTTTTACTCCGCCAATTTCAAGAACATGTGAAGCAATCTCAATTCCTAATAAGGATAAAAGTTTCTTTGCTGCAGCTCCTGCTGCTACCCGAACTGTTGTCTCACGAGCAGAAGAACGCTCAAGTACATTTCGAAGATCACGGTGACCATATTTGATTCCGCCGTTTAGATCTGCATGACCCGGACGCGGTCTGGTAATTTTGCGTTTAATATCTTCCTCTTCTTCTTCAGATATGGGTTCACTGCCCATAATTTTTGTCCAATGTTTCCAATCGTTATTCTCGACAACGAATGTTACTGGAGAACCAAGTGTTAAGCCATGCCTTATACCAGACCCAATGAATACCTGATCTTTTTCAATCTGCATCCGTCTGCCTCGGCCATGCCCTTTTTGGCGCCTTGCTAATTGTTCGTTAATATCATCTGCTGTAATCGGCATCCCTGCTGGAAGACCCTCAATTATGGTCGTCAACTGCGGACCATGTGATTCACCTGCTGTTAAATATCTCATCTGTATTCTTCCCCCTTTTAAACCATTAAAGGATTTATGTATCAATATACCACAATTTTGTGAAAAGTGGGAACAAGATAAATAGAAAATAACCAGTCCCATTCTATCTCTTAATTTTACATGAACTTTCTCATTCCATACATGCTTTAAAGATAAAAAAATACGGACGTCTTTCACAAGACTGTCCGTACTTCCATGATCTATTATATTTTTTTATAAAAAAAAGTATCTTCTGTTGTTAAGTTAAATTGAGCTGGATTAAATATCTGTTCGGTGCTTCCAACAAAGAATACCCCATCAGATTTCAGCGCTGCACTAAACTTTTGATAAAGGTGGGATTTTGCTTCTTCTGTAAAATAAATTAACACATTCCGGCAGACAATCAAATCATAATGAGTCTGGAACTTTTCCGCCAGCAAATTATGTTTTTTAAACGTGACAGTTCGTTTAATATCATCTGTCACTCGATAAAACCCGTCTTCTTGAATGAAGAATTTGTTTTTTATGTCGATAGGCACTTCATTTAATGACCTTTCGGGATAGATTCCCCGTTTTGCCTTAACTAGAACATTTTCATCAATATCGGTTGCATATATTGAGAGGTTCGATAGCGGCAGGTACTTAGAAAGTATCATTGCTATGGTATAGGGTTCTTCACCGGTTGAACAAGCCGCACTCCATATTTTCAATGATGGTGATGATTTAAGCATCCTTGGTAAGATCTTGTTCTCAAAGATCTCCCAACGCTTATAATTCCGATAAAACTCTGACACGTTAATCGTCATTCGATCTAAAAATTCATTTAAAATGGCTGGTTCCATTTTAATATTTTTATAGTATTCGGTAAAAGAGGAATAGCCTTTTTTTTCATACAAGGAAGTTAATCTGCGCTTCATTTGTGACTCCTTATAAAGAGCAAGATCGATCCCTGTCAGGTTTTTAATATTTAAGGTAAACTGTTCATATTCGCTCGGCATTCTAACGACTCCTTCACCAAAATCCAACAATAGTAGTTATTGAGTATATCGGCACGTCATCAGGATACCTTAATAAAATGCCGCCAATTAGTCGGTTTTTTGGATTTTCCATACATTTTAACACAAAGAAAAAAGGCCTCGGATTCCGAGACCTTAACTTAGCAAGTAAAAATTAATAAACCCACTTGCTCATTAATTTCGAGTAATCAACTAGTTCTTCTTTATTAAAGAACAAGCCGATTTCACGTTCAGCGCTTTCACTTGAATCTGAACCATGAATGATGTTTTTTCCGACAGTTACTGCAAAGTCACCGCGGATAGTAGCTGCTGCTGCATCCTTAGGATTTGTAGCACCCATCATTTGGCGTGCAGTTGCAATAACATTTTCGCCTTCCCAAACCATTGCAAAAACTGGGCCAGACGTGATGAACTCTACTAATTCACCAAAAAATGGACGTTCTTTATGTTCGCCGTAATGCTGTTCAGCCAACTCTTGTGTGATAAGCATTAATTTAGCTCCAACAAGATTAAAACCTTTCGTTTCAAAACGGGAAACGATTTCACCGATAAGATTGCGTTGAACGCCATCAGGTTTAACCATTAAAAATGTTTTTTCCATTTGTATAATTCACTCCTAAAAGTATGTATGTATAAATTTGCCGCAAGACGACAAATCCCTCAAAAATATATCACTATTTTCCAGTTATTGCAACACCAAGTCAAAATTTACGATTACCTATGTTCTTTGCAATTTCTGCTAAAGTCTTTTTCGAACGTGAAGCAGGCAGACCTTCTAGCTGTGCAAAGGCCTTCTTCAGGTACATCTTGCTGACTTCCCCTGCCTTCTCGATAGAGCCAGTGGCTTTTATTGCTTCAATAATAACAGTCATTTCATCAAGCGATATCTGCTCATGTACTGTCTTAACCAGTGCTTTTAACTTTGGATCCTGCATTGCAATTAATACAGGTAACGTGATATTTCCTTGACGCAAATCGCTTCCTGCAGGTTTTCCAAGCTCCTTTTCTGAAGCTGTAAAATCCAGAATATCATCCGTGATTTGATAGGACATGCCTACATAATAGCCAAATCGAAATAATCTCTGATGAATGTCTGCACTAGTACCTGCAGTTAGTGCACCAAGTTGACAGCTCGAAGCAATTAGAAGCGCTGTCTTCCGTTTAATGCGTCTAAAATAGGTGCGCCAAGTTTGGTCAAAATCAAACTTATCTTTGATCTGCTCAATTTCACCTAGGCACAGTTCGACCATTGTTCGTGCTAGAATTTTATGTGCCAATGGATCTTCAATCCTTGCCATAACCTCCAGGGCTCTAGCAAACATATAATCCCCTGTATACATAGCTACACGATTATCCCATTTTGACTTAATCGTTGCCGAACCCCGACGTAAATCTGAATCATCAACAACATCATCATGAACAAGAGAGGCAGTATGAATGAGTTCAAGTGTGACAGCAGCATTCTTCACTACATGAATATCATAGTTGCCAAACTGAGCAGCCAGCAATACAAAAACTGGGCGAATTCGTTTTCCCCCGGATTGCAGTAAATGCAGCGATGCTTCTCTTAGAACTGGAGATTCAGCCTGTATAGCTGCTTCTAATTCTTTTTCAATTAATTGCAGATCCGTATTCAAGAAAGAATACAACATTTTAAGTTTCATACATTCCACCCAGCTTTGTATATGCTAACATCTTTTAATTAGATTTAGTGCCATAATGAGAAGCCGCAACTCCGAACGTGTGCGCCTTATAGCTGACATTCTTAAATCCGGCCGCCTTAAACATTTCTTCTAATTGCTTCATCCCTGGAAAATCACGAGCAGATTCTTGAAGCCATGAATACTCTTTAAAACTCTTAGCAAATAACTTCCCGAATACTGGCATCACAAAACGGAAGTAAAGCTGGTATCCTTGCTTAAAGACCGGCATCGTTGGTTGAGAGGTTTCAAGACAAACTGCCATGCCTCCTGGCTTTAATACTCGATTCATTTCTTTTAATACTTGCATATAATCCGGAACATTTCGTAGTCCAAATCCTATGGTTACGTAATCAAAGCTGTTGTCCTCAAAAGGCAGCTCCATCGCATTGCCATGCAGCAGCGTGACTTGTTGTAAATTCAGCTTATTAACTTTCTCTTCGCCAATTTTCAACATATTCTTGCTGAAATCAAGACCGTAAATTTCTCCTTCCGGTCCTGCTTGTTCAGCCATTGCAATCGTCCAATCAGCTGTACCGCAGCATAAATCCAAGGCTTTTGTTCCGCGTGGAATGTTCATCTTCGCCATCGTAGCTGAACGCCATTTGATATGCTGTTTGAAACTGATTAACGAATTCATTTTATCGTAGTTTCCATATATTTTTTCAAAAACATGATGAACTTTTTCTTCTTTAGATTGTCCCATAGTTTACCCTTCTTCCACAAATGAATTGGCTTTAATGGCTGTTTCATCAAGAATTGTATTAATCCATTGCTGGACGAAATCATTCTGGGAAGAAAGCTTCACTGCGGCCTTTTTTGTCATATGTTGTGCATCCATAATACACTTGTCCATTTTTGTTGAAAGGTAGTTTAATTCAATGCGGGTTAACTCTTTTTGTTGTGGGAAGTTTATTTCTGCTAACGCATCAAACACAAGAGATTGCCCTCCTGCTTTATATTGCATTTTTTCCAGATGCAGTCTGTTTACTAACAGCACAGCTCCTGCAAGCTCCATCCATTCTGGCTTGGCAAAGTATTCAGCAAGTTTTTGAATTAATGACGACTCAATAATTTTTATACCGGAAACCAGCTTATCTTCATCCGTAAAGGATTTTTGATAAAGCGAAATTTTATGTTCATTAATTTCTTTTATGCCGCTTGAAAGAATCTTAATTAAGACAACATTCCCGGACTCAGCCAAAAGCTGATAATACAGACCGCTGAAATAATCCCCAGCCAATACGTTCAGCTGACGATTTTTTAATTCATCCCCTGATTCAATTTCCTTTGAGGAAATCGTAACTAACTCATGCGTATCAAGAGCGACCTGCACCATCATAGTAGCAAGCATATCTGTATGAATCTCTTCAGACGATTTTTCTAATTCATTAAAAAGGCCCGCTAATAACAGCAGTTTATCTTCATCTATTTTCGGCTCATCAAGAATTTTTTGAAGATAAGGATGATAAGCTTTTGATTTAATGCTTTTCTTTAATTCAATTACTGTATTATTTATGTTTAACATGGAATCACCCTTGCATCCCCAAAAGATAATTTAATTTAAAGCATTTTTCTCCGTCTAAAACCAAACATCATTATATCATAAAACCTATAAGATAAAAGAAGAATGCTCTAATTTACCTATACCTTTATCGATGGAACCATAAAAACAGCACTATTTCTTTTAGACATCCATTTTCTGCAAGAGTGTATACCCTATTTATCAATCTTAGGCTGTTTTGACTCACTTTCCACTTCACCATAAGGCGTATAGATCATCGCGTGCCCGCGAACCTTAATGGCTGATGTATGTTCAGTAAACTGAGCAATCATCACTTCACCTGCATCCAGCTTTTCAGCGTGATGAAATTTAGTATCTGTTCCTCTTGTCAGCCCGATTACATTGACACTATCTTCGTATGCTTTTATTACGATAAAATCGTTACCTGATTTCTCATCCATCATTATCACCCCTGAGCGTATGATTCCTATTACCCTTTAATAAAGGCTAGTACCTCTGATCGAGTACGATAATCCTCAGCAAAGACACCTCTTACTGCTGAAGTTACCGTCTGTGCACCAGGTTTTTTCACGCCTCTCATCGTCATACACATATGTTCCGCTTCAACGACCACCATCACACCATGCGGCTCTAAGCTTTCCATGATAGAATTCGCAATTGTACTCGTAATCCGTTCCTGAAGCTGGGGACGTTTAGAAATGGCTTCCACTGCACGAGCCAGCTTGCTTAAACCCGTAACCTTACCGTTTTTCGGAATATAGGCTACATGAGCTTTTCCATAAAACGGAACAAGATGGTGTTCACAGACTGAATGGAATGTAATGTCCTTCACAAGGACCATCTCTTCATGTTCTTCTCCAAAAATTGTTTCAAAATATTGCTTTGGATCCTGATGTAGACCTGCAAAAATTTCTTCATACATTCTCGCCACACGTTTGGGCGTATCTAAAAGACCTTCACGATCTGGGTCTTCTCCTACTGCTTCTAAAATCATTTTTACTGCTTCTTCAATTTTGGCATGATCAACATTTGCCATTTTATTTCCCCCTAATATCATAAGTAATAATACATATCAGCACTAATAGCAGCATTTTAAGATGCTGCTGAATCTTTCATTTTAACTGTATTCTATATTAGCACAGAACGAAAATAGTAAGCAAAAAAAGGGACCACAATGTGGCCCCTTTTTACCCTTAAAGTACCGATATGTACTTACTTCACAGCATCTTTAAGTGCTTTACCTGGTTTGAATGCAGGTACTTTGCTTGCAGCGATTTCGATTTCGTCGCCAGTTTGCGGGTTGCGGCCTTTACGTGCTGCACGTTCGCGAACTTCGAAGTTACCAAAACCGATCAATTGTACTTTATCACCGCTTTTTAAAGCGTCTAAGATTGTATCAAAAACAGCATCAACGGCTTTCGTAGCGTCTTTCTTAGAAAGTTCGCCTGCTTCTGCAACTGAGTTAATTAGTTCTGTTTTGTTCATGCCATTCACCTCCTCCCAAAAGGATATTTATAAAAAATCAATATTACAAACACTGTATAATAGTGATTTGTTACTCTTGTCACCAATTTCTATCGGTCAATGATTCATTTGAAAAATCATATACCAGAAATTGATCGAAGCTTGTCTGAAAAAATATGTACATTCAGGCTGGAATGGCTTCTACATTGCGTTTTCTGTAAGTAGATTATCATAGAACCCGTTACCTTAGCAAGAAAAATACAAAAATAATGGGAATCTTTTCATAAAAATATGCATAATCTATACTTTTTGACTTTCTACACTCAATTCTTTCCCTATTCAAGAAATCTTAAACCTCTTTAAAAAGCGATAAATCAAGGTTTTCGAGGACTTTTCTATCCTACTCGAACATCTTAAATTTCGCAACACATAAGACTTGAATTCTTAATTAAGAACAAAATATTTGTCATCTTAACCAAATAATAGAAATATCCATCCGTTTCCCATCAATCTGACTAAGTAAAAAAAGCTGTCGAGGTTTTCTCAACAGCCAGCAAGTCTTAAAGAATAATGGCAATGAGACCGCCAGAACCCTCATTGATAATTCTTTCTAATGTTTCTTTTAATTTATAGCGGGCATTTTCAGGCATAAGTGATAACTTTGCCTGAATACCTTCTCTCACAATAGAACTTAAATTCCTGCCGAAGATTTCCGAATTCCAAATGGACAATGGATCATCATCAAAATCCTGCATTAAATAACGGACAAGTTCTTCACTTTGCTTCTCTGTACCGATTATCGGTGCAAATTCAGACTCTACGTCTACTTTAATCATATGAATAGAAGGTGCAACCGCCTTTAAGCGGACACCGAATCTGGATCCCTGTCTGATGATTTCTGGTTCATCCAAACTCATATCATTGAGTGTAGGAGCCGCTACCCCATACCCTGTTTGCTTCACCATTTTCAATGCATCTGATACCTGATCATACTCGGCTTTTGCATACGCAAAATCCTGCATCAAGGCGAGAAGATGATCTTTCCCTCTTATTTCTACACCAACAATTTCTTTAAGAATATCATCATACAGTTCATCTGGAGCAAACAAATCAATTTCAGCGATTCCCTGCCCCATTTCCATACCAGCTAAGCTTGCATGATCAATAAATTCAAATTCATTAAAGTGTCCTACAACCCGATCAACATCACGAAGGCGCTTTATATCCTTAACGGTTACTTTAACGGCCTCCTGATAGCTTTCCCGAAGCCAATGGTCTTCTCTAAGTACCATCACCCAACTTGGTAAATTAACGTTAACTTCAAGTACAGGGAATTCGTATAATGCTTCTCTTAAAACATTAAGTACATCCCCTTCGCGCATACTTTCAATACTCATCGCGATAACAGGGATATCATATTTCTCTTGAAGGCTTTCCCGAAGTGCCGCCGTATCCGGATGATGAGGCTGCACTGAATTTATGATGATAATAAAGGGCTTTCCTACTTCTTTTAGTTCAGATATAACCCTTTCCTCTGCATCGATATAGTCCTTTCGGGGTATTTCTCCAATTGTTCCATCCGTCGTGACGACTACACCCAGTGTAGAATGATCCTGAATGACCTTTCTCGTGCCAATTTCAGCGGCCTCATGAAATGGGATTGGTTCCTCATACCAGGGCGTATGAATCATTCTAGGTCCATTCTCGTCTTCGTACCCTTTCGCGCCGGGCACCGTATAACCAACACAATCAACGAGACGTATATTTACATTCAATCCTTCAGCCACTTCTATCGTTGCAGCCTGATTGGGGACGAATTTCGGCTCTGTTGTCATGATTGTTCTTCCAGCTGCACTTTGCGGCAATTCATCCTGCGCTCTTGCCCGATCTGATTCCGTATCCATGTTCGGAATGACGACTAACTCCATAAACTTCTTGATAAATGTGGATTTACCAGTACGAACTGCCCCGACTACACCTAAATAGATGTCGCCGCCGGTTCGTTCAGCAATATCTTTGAAAATATCTACCTTCTCCAGCAATATAACCCCTCCCGCTCTTAAGTCTTGGGATGATTTCCATCCACTTGACTACTTTATCTAGGACACTATTAGTTTATGATGTTGTCCTAAAAAAATATTCCTCTTTTATTTGCCCTCTAGTCCATCCCCCCGTGCATTCATCTATATAAGTTAATCATCTGCGCAATCAATTCAGGCGTAGGAGAAGAATAAAAAAATCCTTCTACTACACTATATTGTGCAGAAGAAGGATTATGCTTATTTCACTAAGAATATTGGTTTTTCAGATTCATCAATTGTATAAGGCAAAGAAAAAGCTGGAACAAAATCCGATTCTTCCACTAAAATCTTTCGAATGTCCTCACCCTTTTTAAAGGTGTGTTTGTTCTCTTTGAGGGCATCGTATAGATCCGGCGTATAATCAACGAATAATTCAGCTTTATTATTGACGATAATCGATAATGGCCGTTGTGAATACGGACTAGTCACTGTTGGGGCTTCTTTTAGACCCAGTTTCTTATAATCAAGCGTAAATACTTCATCTGAAAGCACCTCGCCGTATGGTGGATAACCATTGGCCTGACGATAACTCGTTAACCTAAGATTCAAATCCTGAATAGCTTGGGCCATCCTTACATCGAGTAATTTGACAGCAGGGTCAGTTTCAACATCGATAAGCACATATTGAAAAATGCCTCCAGCGTCAAACGAATTAGGAGGGGCTTCAGCTATGTATCTTGGTACGATTTTTTTAAAATCCACCACATATTTTTGATAAATAGGTGTTTCAGCTTCTTTTGTTATAATCGGCAGGATCCCTCCCCCGTTCGTTTGAAATTGATCAACCGCACTTTGTACCGATTGGATTTGTTCTTTGTAAGGGGTTTGGTTTTCTTTCAGTTGACTATCTGGATACATACACCCAGTTAGGAGTAATGGAATACAAAAAATAATAACTGCCCATTTTACTTGTTTCATATAATTCGCCTCGCTTAAGTGGTTGGTCCACTAAATACTACTACAAAGATGATTAAACCAGCGATAACCATAAGTATGTATGCAAAGATCGCCATAAAAGCCTTGAAGAAACCGCTTAATTTATACCGGCTTAGATAAATAGAAAAAATGGAGATTGCCATAAAGCCCATAGCAATAAAAGAGATCCACATTTTTTGCAATGCTGGTGTCACAAAACCTACTCCTTTATCGTAGTGTATCATCCACTACACATTTTAGTTTATGAGAGCTCGTCCTATTTTGATAAAACAGACTATTCTTCAAGTTAAAAAAGCAGAAGATATGTCTGTAGATATATCTTCTGCCATTTGACTAAACCCACCAGTTCCAAGTTAGATTACTAGTTTACTTTCGATGCATTGTATGCTTCCAAATCTAAAGGCGTATCAGCAAATGCCTATTTTCAGAAAAATATTTCACACATGACGTAATCCGTTTGAAAGAACCACAAATTATTCAGATTCGCGCTCTTCCATTATATTAAATAAATCTTCCATCTCACTTCGTTTATCTCGATTCATCAATAAATCAACGGAATCCTTTACGTCTTTTCCAGCAAACAAAACTCCGTAAAGTGCATTCGTAATCGGCATATCAACTTCATACTTTTGCGCAAGCTGATAAGCAGCCTTTGTGGTTCGAACACCTTCAACCACCATACCCATATTCGTAAGTACTTCGTCGAGATTTTGTCCTTTACCAAGCAAATTACCTGCCCGCCAATTTCTAGAATGGACGCTTGTACAGGTTACAATTAAATCACCAATACCTGTTAACCCTGAAAAAGTTAACGGACTTGCCCCCATTGCACTGCCTAAACGAGTAATTTCCGCAAGACCACGGGTAATAAGAGCTGCTTTAGCATTATCTCCATACCCTAATCCATCAGTAATCCCTGAAGCTAACGCAATGATATTTTTTAAGGCTCCGCCAATTTCCACACCAACGATATCTGGATTCGTATAAACACGGAAATATTGATTAATGAATAGATCTTGAATTCGTTCAGCAGCAGCCATGTTTTTTGATGATACAGCAACTGTTGTAGGATGGCGCAAGCTCACTTCCTCAGCATGGCTTGGCCCAGAAAGAACCACTAAATCCTTCAGCATACTGCTAGACATGTCAGCTTCAATCATTTCAGAAATCCGCATTAAGGAATCCGGTTCAATCCCTTTTGACACATGAACAACCGTAAGCGGCTGTTGACTGACTTGTTCAATATCCTTCAAAACATCACGAATCGCCTTGGTCGGTACCGCCAAAATGATAATATCAAGATCCCTAAGAGCAGAGTCTAGTGAGCTAAACCCAGTGATTCCTTCTGGAAGCTTAATATCAGGAAGATATTTATGATTGGTTCTTTGGGAATTGATTTCTTCAATCTGTGCTTCCTTATGACCCCATAAACGCACTTCATGTCCATTATCTGCGAGAACCATTGCTAAGGCAGTACCCCAGCTTCCTGCACCGATTACGGCTGCTTTTTGCTTTGTCCTTGTCATATTCAACCACCTTTTCTCTAAAAGGTAACTATTCTATGGTGAAGGAAGTCAGGACTAAGTGCATCCTAACAATCCCGCAGAACATAGGTAGCCTTCGATCTCTTGATGACTAACTAGATGTCATTATTTTCTTTGACGGCCAAAAATACGAATTGGTGTGCCATCAAACTCAAAGGCATCACGAATTCTATTTTCTAAGAATCTCTGATAAGAGAAGTGAAGAAGTTCTGGATCATTAACAAACACTACAAATGTAGGCGGTTTGATAGCTACTTGAGTGGTGTAGTAAATCTTCAGACGAGTACCATTATGGGTAGGTGTCGGATTCATGGCTACGGCATCCATTAACACTTCGTTAAGAATATTCGTTTGCACACGAAGCGCATGACTTTCACTAACTTTATCAATTACCGGAAGAAGCGTATGGATCCGCTGCTTTGTTAACGCAGACAAGTAAATGATTTTAGCATAGTCCAAGAATAAGAAATGAGCTCGAATATCTTCTTCGAATTTCTTCATTGTTTTATCATCTTTTTCTAATGCATCCCACTTATTAACGACGATAATAATTCCTCGGCCTGCTTCATGAGCATACCCAGCAATTTTCTTATCTTGTTCACGAATACCTTCTTCAGCATTTAATACCACAAGAACAACGTCAGAGCGTTCAATTGCACGCAAGGCTCTAAGTACACTGTATTTCTCAGTGCTCTCATAAACCTTCCCTTTTTTACGCATTCCTGCCGTATCAATAATGACGTACTCTTTGCCATTATATTTATAAGGGGAGTCAATCGCGTCACGGGTCGTTCCTTCGATTTCACTAACAATTACCCGCTCTTCTCCAAGCAAAGCATTAACTAATGAAGATTTCCCAACGTTCGGTCTTCCAATTAAACTGAACTTGATAACCTCATCATCATAATCCTGGCCGCTGAAATCTGGGAAATACTTAGCCACTTCGTCAAGTAAGTCTCCTAAGCCAAGACCATGTGAACCTGAAATTGGGAATGGCTCTCCAAATCCAAGTGCATAGAAATCATAAATTTGGTCGCGCATTTCAAGATTATCAACTTTATTAACAGCCAATACTACTGGTTTCTTTGACTTATAAAGAATTCTTGCAACTTCTTCATCTGAACCAGTCACACCTTCACGGCCATTCACCATAAAAATGATAACATCCGCTTCATCAATAGCTATTTCAGCTTGTGCACGGATTTGTTCAAGAAATGGTTCATCCCCAATATCTATTCCACCCGTATCAATGATGTTAAAGTCATACGTTAACCATTCTCCTGAACTATAAATCCTGTCTCTCGTTACGCCTGGTACATCTTCAACGATAGAAATTCTCTCTCCAACAATTCTGTTAAAGATTGTCGATTTTCCAACGTTAGGCCGTCCGACGATCGCAATTACCGGTTTTGGCATTGTATTCACCCTTCCACTCCATATATCTTTTAAGCTCATGAAATCCATGAATGCATTTATCTCCACTAAAAAATTGCACTGTTGATTTTCATATTTGCAGAAACTGCAGTTAGGCTTCGGTATGTATTTACCAGCTCTCTAACTATCATATAGTATCAAATTTTCCACCAATCAACAATGATTGTCTAAAAAACACTTTTATTATGATGTCACGCGATTCCTTTTATTAGGAATTAAATTTGGCCTGTGTTTGTTGATAAAGCACCTTACTAATCAGTTCGGCAGCAATACAGGCAAGTCCAACTGTGACAGACAATGTCACATTATCTAGCCACTCAAGGGAAATACTTTTGTAAGGCAAAGTGTGTACAGCCAATAATCCGGCAAACACACAATCACCCAGCACCATCCCAATTATGATGGCACTAATCCGCTGTTTCCAATCTTTAAATAACAAAAACGCTGTATAATTAATGGCTATGGCTTGCATCCAAGAAGCATCAAAAATTAATATAATGGGATCCAGCAAAGCAAATAATTGAAATGCCGCATACCCAATTCCAATGGTACAGAATTTAAATACAAAATAACTCGTATGAATGAAGGACAATTTCCGATTGTATATCAATAAACAAACCAACAAATAAAGACCGCCTAAACCTACCCGGTAAGGATAAACGGCTAACTCATATCCAGATAATATAATCAAAATGAGTATATGACATATTAACTGAGACCGAACCGGCGTTTTAGGCAAAAAAAACACCGCGACTACCCACCCCATCCAAATAATCCAATAGAAAAACAACCCATCCATAACGTTCACCTCCTCTAAAAGACATTATGTCTCCTTTAAAACAAGATTAAACACGCTATGGGCAGATGAATAAAAAATACAGATTACAGGGGAAAATAACAGATAAGGAAAGGGGGAGAAATAATGGGAAAAGATCGTCAAGAAAAAAAACTCAAAGAAAGCCGCCGAGTCGAATCTGACCGTGACCAATCACTAAAATACCCTGGAGCTACCAGACTCGAAGGACCAGTAGAAGCAAGAAAACGAAATTCCTAAACCTAAAGGAGGCTGTCCAAATCGGGCTGCCTCTTTTTGTGCATTTGTACTTAGCTGTTTTGGCACTTGAGGGTTGGTACTTGTGAAAGTAGGGTATCTTTCTGTTTTTTTGGTTGGCTGGATTACTTTTTGGTCAAACCCTACTCTACTCTGTTGGTTTTGACGTTTTATTTTCTCTATTCTGGGTGGCATTCGGCCCTTGCTGTTTTCGGCATCGCCTTTTAGGTTTGGCTCTTGTGAAAATAGTGTATCTTTCTCTTTTTTTGGTTGGCTGGATACACTTTTTGCGTTAGCGACCCCTTTTTTGGACAACCCTGCTCTACTCTGTTGGTCTTGTGGTTTCATTTTTTCTATTCGGGCTGGCATTCGGCCCAAACTTCACTTTATTCAGCCCAAACCTAGAAAGATTCGGCCCTTATTCGAGATCATTCGGCCCAAAAACAATAAGATTCGGCCCTTGCTGTTTTGGCATCGCCTTTTGGGTTTGGCTCTTGTGAAAATAGTGTATCTTTCTCTTTTTTTGGTTGGCTGGATACACTTTTTGCATTAGCGACCCCTTTTTGACAACCCCTACTCTATTCTGTTGGTCTTGAGGTTTTATTTTCTCTATTTGGGCTGGCATTCGGCCCAAACTTCACTTTATTCAGCCCAAACCTAGAAAGATTCGGCCCATATTCGATATCATTCGGCCCAAAAACAATAAGATTCGGCCCTTGCTGTTTTGGCATTGGCTTTTGGGTTTGGCTCTTGTAAAAATAGTATCTTTCTCTTTTTTTGGTTGGCTGGATACACTTTTTGCATTAGCGACCCTTTTTTGGATAAACAACTATCTACTCTGTTGGTCCTAAGGTTTCATTTTCTCTATTCAGGCTGGCATTCGGCCCAAACTTCGCTTTATTCAGCCCAAATCTAGAAAGATTCGGCCCTTGCTGTTTTGGGCATCGCCTTTTAGGTTTGGCTCTTGTGAAAATAGTGTATCTTACTCTTTATTGTTCAATTGGATAAGCTTTATCCCAGTAAGAGACGTTTTAAACAAAACCAGCTGCAGTGTGGATACTCGAGTGAGGCAGGTATTCGACCCTTGCTGTTTTGGCATTGGCGTTTTGGTTTGATACTTTGAAAATAGCAAAAGTCCCCAAACCAAAAAAACAAGTTTCCGCTAGGAAACTTGTTTTTTAAAGAACTATTATTTTAGTTTATTTAATGCGTCACCAATCATTTCACCAAGCTGGAATCCCTTTGTTTCTTCGGGGATGTCATAGTCATATGATGAAGCGGATTCGGCTTCTTCGAGTTCTTTAATGCTTAAGGATAGCCGCTGTTCAGCTTCGTTCACATCCAGCACCTTAACTTTAACAGATTGACCTTCTTTTAGTACTTCTTGAGGGGTGCCAATATGTTTGTGGGATATTTGAGAAATGTGAACTAATCCTTCTACACCTGGGAAAATTTCGACGAATGCGCCGAAGGTAACTAAGCGGCGGACGGTTCCTTCGAGTATGGAACCTTTAGCTGCCTTTTCGGATATTTCTGTCCATGGGCCCGGTAATGTTTCTTTAATAGATAGAGAGATTCGTTCATTATCACGGTCAATGGATAGGACCTTGACTTGAACCTGGTCTCCCTCTTTTACTACATCAGAAACTTTGTCCACATGTTCATGTGACAGCTGAGAAATATGGACAAGTCCATCTACTCCGCCAATATCGACAAATGCGCCAAAATCAGTAATACGTTGAACGGTTCCTGTGATCGTTTGTCCGCTTTCAATCGTATCAAGCACGCTTGATTTTTGTTTTTCTTTTTCAGCCTCAACTACAGCGCGATGAGAAAGGATTAAACGATTTTTATCTTTTTCTAGTTCAACAATCTTAAATGTAAGCGTTCGATCCTTATAATCAGCAAAGTCTTCAACAAAATAGTCTTCAACCAGTGATGCTGGAACAAATCCACGTACACCAAGGTCTACCACTAAGCCGCCTTTTACAACATCTTTAACTTCTGCTTCAAAGATTTCACCTGACTGGAACTTTTCTTCAAGATGATCCCAAGCCTTATAAGCGTCAATTTTGCGTTTGGATAGAATTAATGCTTCTTCTTCGACCTTGATTACTTCCAGTTCCAGTTCGTCACCTTCTGTAACAGCGTCTGAAGCTTTTTCCACATGCAGACTTGATAGCTCACTAATTGGGATAATACCGTCTGTTTTTGAATTCTCGACATCTACAATCACTTGCTTCTCTTCCACCTTTGATACTTTAGCTTTAACCTTGTCGCCAACCTCAAAGATGTTTACTTCCACTTGATTCATGTCTTCTGCCATTTCGAACTCCTCCTTAACCCATGACTGCTGTGCAGATTTCATCTTATACAGCTTGTGTATAAGACCTAAATACAACTTAGCTTCACTATTAATTAATAATTCGGAATTATACCCTTATTTACTAAATTCTAATAAAATGGTGTAATTGTCAAGCAAGAAGGGTTATTTATTTTCAGAAATAAGTTTTTGAATTTCAGCCATTATGACTTTTGTCGCAACATCTGCTGATACCTTTTGATCCCGATAAGGCTGGAAGTCAATTGGTTTTCCGTAGACAACTTTTACTTTACCAAGAAACGAATAAGGTCCAATAACCGCACAGGGAACAATGTGCGCTTTGGAGCGAAGTGCAAAGAAACCTGCTCCAGATAATCCTTCGCCTAATTCCCCGTTTTTACTTCTGGTTCCTTCAGGAAACAATCCTAAAACCCTGTCTTCCTTAAGTATGGCTAATCCTTTTCTTAACGCCTCCCTATCACTTAACCCGCGCTTAACAGGAAAAGCATTGATTTTAGGCATTATACCCTTTAACACAGGGGCTCGAAACAATTCTTCCTTAGCCATAAAGTGAATATCCCTTGGAGAGGTAGTTCCGACTGCAAGCGGATCTAAATTATTTATGTGATTCGCACAAATGAGAACTCCCCCTTCTTTTGGAAAATGTTCTTTACCGCTGGCTTTAATTCTATAAACGGGTGATAGTCCAATTTTTACCACGTTTTTTGCAAAAGTGTAAAAGTTCAAGCGCGCTCTTTCCTTTCCTCAATCAGAACAATAATTTTCTCTGCTACTTGTTCAATTGTAAGAGACGTTGTATCAATCTCTATCGCATCCGCGGCTTTCCTAAGAGGAGATACTTCTCTCTCGGAATCCAGCTTGTCGCGCAAGGCAATTTCTTCTTTTAATTTCTCTATATCAGCTGAAAATCCTTTTTGCATATTTTCTTGATACCGGCGATGTGCCCGTTCGTCTACAGAGGCTATTAAAAAGACTTTAACTTCCGCATCAGGAAGCACATGTGTTCCAATGTCTCTTCCATCCATTACAACGCCGCCGCTTTTGCCTAACTCCTGCTGTCTTCTGACCATCTCTTCTCGAACAAAACGATGTTTAGACACCTCTGAGACAGTACTTGTTACTTCATTATTCCGTATTTCTGAAGTCACATTTTCTCCATCAACGTAGACCAACTGACCTAGTTCAGAAGGTTGTAATTCTATTGAAGTATTTTCTAAAAGCTGCTTCAATGCCAGCTCATCTGACACATTTACACCTTGACGTAATGCTTTATATGTTAATGCCCGATACATTGCACCTGTATCGACATATATGTAATTGAATTTCTCTGCTGTTATTTTTGCTACTGTACTTTTTCCTGCTGCTGCTGGACCGTCAATAGCCACTGATAGTTTCTTTTCCATAAATCCTCCTAATGAATACATGCTGATCTGTTCTGTTCACTCTTATTTTATCATAAACTCTTTTGATACTCATGTATTCCTCACCTTATGTGAATATTACTAAACAAAAAAAAAGCGGGAATCCCACTTTCATTCATCGTTCAAGCGGTTAAACGTTTCAACCACCTTTTCATGGTTCGTGCTCGTAACACCTTCATAGCGAATTAACTTTTTAGATTCTAACAGAGATCCATCCTGATGTAAAAAGGCTTGAAAGGCCAATAAGCAAATAAATTGAATGATAATAAGCTTGATAAGCAGGCGCTCGATTGATTTCACTTGAATCCCTCCATATGTTCCTAGTACAAGTATGGAAGAATATCTTTTAATTCATTCATCTTTTTTTATTTACTGTGCTAATTCCTTTTTCTTTCGCTCCAGCTGCTTTTCAAAGATAAACCTAAACAAGGTTTGTGTATCACTTTCTGTGTTATCTACAAATTGTACAGACAGCATCATTCTCCCGTCCTTTTCTTCAGAAAGCCGGATGACTTCACTTTTTAGTCGTAAGTAATGAATCTCACCTGATTTAAAAGGTAACACAAGCCATATGTAAACCTTAGAAGCTAGGTCAATTTGAGTTTTTTTGGGAACGACTAAAGCTGCTCCACCAGCACTAATATCATCTGTTATGGTTGTAAAGGGCGTAAACTCCCGGGCTTCTGGATGAACCGCTGCATCCATTACCGTTCCTATCCTAACAAAATGTCTTCTCTGGATTTTGAGGAATCCATCCGTTGCTGGACATGACAATTGAACCATAGGAATATTTGCTTTTAATCTTCCCAGCACTTCTGACTCAAAAATATAAACAGCATTTTCTGAATCCGTATACGTCACTTTTAATTGTGTACCATCCATTAAGAATGAGATCTTACCAGTTTCGATATTCACTGGATAATCTATGAACACACAGCCCTCATCCTGTTCAACAACCATACATTTATATTTTTCTTCATGTTGGGCAAATTTAGGTTCAAGAATCAATGTTTCTCCAACTTTAATCATTCTCTTCACTTCCTGGATGTTATTTCTATTGTTAACTCTAGTATAAAGTACCCACTACATAAGAAGTTAAATCCTGCCATTATTATTGCATGAAAACAGAAAAAGGAAAAGCACATTCCGTACCTTTCCCTTACATTTTAGAGAATATTTTCATAAACTGGTTCTGGATTTTTTAATTTTTCAACCTTTTCTTCGTTGCCGTTATCGGCATTAATGAAGATTCGATACGTATCATTATCGATTGTTCCTAGATATTCATAACACAGTGTTTCTTTGCCTAAGTCATTAATAATTAACGCTTTTCTTTCTTCCATAATTGTCACTTTGTGATTTATCTTCTCTTTTGCTTCTTCCATGCTTAAACGCGCCTTATTAATCTTCCTGTTCACGTTATGCGTTTTCAAATAGTCAGCTGCAGAGAAACCAATCACACCGCCATCATCAAGAGCTATCTTAAGTTTTACCGAATCAGGGTAAATTCGGACTCCATCCACTACCGCTACAAAATTGAAAAGACCGATATGATCATACTCTGAGCTTTCGTATAATTCAAATTGATCAAAATCGTGATCCTTCAAGAATTTCTGTGCCTTTAAATTGGCATCGTTTAACGAAAGTTTTGACTCATTAATGTCACGATTATTAATCAGCCAGATGGGGAATCCACCTTTTTTGGTAATATCCATATTTACTTCTGCTTTGGTCTCACGATCGACTAAACTGACACTATAAAATCCATAATTCGCACCTTTACCATTTTTTTCGATTTTGACTTCAGGATTACCAGAGAACCCTGAATAGTGTTTCGCAATCTGAATGGCTTCTTCTTTAGTGATTTTCTTCCCTTTTAATTTTTGATAATTTTCATCTTCATATTTGGTACTTGAAAAGCTAGGATTAAGGGAGTTTTCAGGATAACCTGTTACCTTTTTCTCTACCGTTTTAAAACCGTCTATAATGGTATTGTCGCTATTTTCTTTCTCTGAAGCGAGGGCCGTTTCAACATCCATCCACCGCAAATTATTTTTTATAACAAGATATTGAACCTTACGCAGTTCCTTTTGGATGTCGCCAGCTTGAGTATATAACGTGGCCATTTTAGCATATTCATCATCATTCAGCGGTTCCTTATCCAAATCTCTAACAGCTGTTTGATAACTGAATGTTCCGATCTCTGATAAGAATTCCTCCGTTTTATTAAAGGGAAGAAGTGTAAGCGGCAGCTGTCCAACATCATGCTGGGCTTCAGAGGTAATCCTCCATACATCCGTAAGTGCCGGACTGATCGATTTCTTTGAATTCATCGCCAATGTATTCCCAATTTTATCTTGTAGGAGATCCACATGGTAAGACAGGTCATGGAACGCCCGCTGATAGGTATTTTCCGCATTAATCAAAATCGCATTTTTTTCTTTATGTTCTTGATAGCCCCAAAAAGAGGTTCCAGCCACAACAACTAGCAAGCATACAATCACAATGTTTCTAATCAAGATCGTTCACCTCCTTATTTACAGAAAATATGTTTCCCAATTTTTTTTATTTGCGGTCTTGTCCAAATCCATTTACTGGTTGCTGTATCCGGATTAAAATAATATTCTGCTTGTCCAGTTGGATCCATTCCATTCATCGCATCAATCACTGCATTTTTAGCTTGTTCATTCGGCGTCAGCCAGATTTGGCCATCCGCGACGGCAGTAAAAGCGAGCGGCTCAAAGATTACTCCTGAAATCGTATTTGGGAATGAAGGACTTTCCATACGATTTAAAATGACTGCAGCCACCGCTACCTGTCCTATATAAGGCTCTCCTCTAGCTTCACCATATACGGCATTGGCCATTAGCTGGATGTCATTTTGCGAATATCCTCCAGGCACACTTGCAGATTTAGTAGTCTCCGTTTTCTCTGATTCTGGTTTCGATTGAGTCTCACTTTGTTTAATCTGTTTATCCACATCAACACCTGAATAATAGGTGAATTCATTGCCTTTATTAATTTGCTCATGCACGAATGCTTTATTATAGTTGGATGCATTCGTCAATTTCTTTTTAGTTGATTCACCTGCTAATCCGTCTATGGGCAGACCAAATGCTTCTTGAAAATTACGAAGTGCCCAATATGTACCCCAGCCATAAGCACCGTCTATTTTCCCATGGTAATAACCAATATTCTGCAGCCGTGCCTGCAGTTCAATGACATCATCTCCCTTTGCTCCTCTTTGGATAATCTGATTCGAGAAAGCCTCTTTCGATGCAGGAGCGGTAACCAAACAGAACGATACTACACATACAGAAAGCAGGCCTTTCCATTTTGACGAAATTCCTTTCATCAAAAAACACTCCCTTTTTTCTAATTGGATTTACACCTATTTTCTTCTTTAACATTATTTTTATCCCATAAATTAATCACTGCTAGCTTCTTCCACAAAAAAAAAGAAACAGAATATTATCCTGTTTCTTTTCGTGAAAATAGTTTGCTTGTATGAACAACAGAATGATCCCGGGCTTTTTTTGCCTTTTTTAAAGCCAGCCACCAGAGAAAGCCCATAAATGGTAAAATCCAATAGATCCATAGTTTTAACGTTAGAAGAATATAATCATACACACCATGCAGAATCACCGGCACGATTAGTGCCGAAAATATGAAAACACGCTTATGGGAATGAGAGAACTTCGCTTTTCCGATATAATACCCCATAATGACCCCAAATAGAGCATGACTTGATACAGGCAGCATGGCTCTAGTAAAGGCATGTTCGACTCCGTTAGCCACTAAATAAAAAATATTTTCTAAGGTAGCAAACCCTAGAGAGATTCCCGCTCCGAAAATGATCCCATCATAGGGTTCATCAAAATCTACATGAGGATAGATGATATACAGCAGAAAAAACCATTTCACAAATTCCTCAAGCAAGGATGCTTGCAGGAATGCTTGTGCAAACGGACCGTTAAGGACTTGTTCTACTTGAAGGATATATTGAAGAAACATAATCGGCAGGACTAGACACACGCCATAAAGGAATGTTTTTAACACAGTTTTAAAGGTTTCTTTCTCATATTGATCTTTAAGATAGAAGTAGCTAAGCAAGGCCAAACCTGGAGCCGTGCCAGCTGACAAAATGACCAGCATAGGCTGACCCCTTTTCATTCTTTTTATTTAATCGTATCATGGAAACATGAAAAAGAAAAACACCAACATCACCTTATTTTACCAAATAATAATGTGAAATACTTTGCCGGTGACCCAGTTAGCAGGAGGAATGTACAATGACAAAGCGCATCTTAGTTATTCATACAGGCGGAACGATCTCCATGGAAGAAGATTCTGAGACAGGTGCTGTGGGACTATCCATCGAAAACCCAATCAAAAACCACACGAATGGATTTTTCGAAGATGTCGATTTCTTGATTGAAGAACCTTTTAATCTTCCTTCACCGCATATTACGGCAAAAGAAATGCTGCACATAAAAAAAATAATTGAAGCCAGAATAAAAGATTCGCATATTGAGGGAGTTGTTATTACTCATGGTACAGATACGTTAGAGGAAACAGCCTATTTCTTAGACCTGACCGTTGCTTCATCCATACCTATTGTGGTTACTGGCGCCATGCGCTCAAGCAATGAAATTGGATCGGACGGGTTGTATAATTTTATCTCATCAATTAGAGTGGCCACAAGTAATGAGGCTTCAGGAAAAGGCGTTTTAATCGTTTTGAATGATGAAATACATACAGCAGGAAATGCGACCAAGACACATACAAGTAATGTTTCAACCTTTCAAAGCCCGCAGTTTGGACCAATCGGCATTGTCACCAAACGGAGTGTGATTTTCCACCACAATCCACTCTATGAAGAAAAGTATCTGCTCGATACAGTAGCTAAGCGAGTGACCTTGCTTAAGGCTCATGCTGGAATGGATTCGTCTCTTTTCTTCATCTTAAAAGAAATGAAGATTGATGGCTTAGTTATTGAAGCGCTAGGGCAAGGCAATATGCCTCCTCAAACCATCCCAGGTATCAAAGCTCTCATTGCGGCTAATATACCGGTAGTCATTGTTTCTCGCTGTTTTAACGGGATTGTTCAAGACACCTATGGATACGATGGGGGCGGCAAGCAATTAAAAGAGCTTGGTGTGATTTTCTCGAACGGCTTAAATGGCCAAAAGGCTAGGATTAAATTATTAATTGCATTACATATCACGACGAATCATCAGAAAATCCAAGAAATATTCGCTTTCTAAGAGTTAAATATCATTCTATACATATGACAAAAGCGACGTATCCATTCCGGAACGCCGCTTTCTATTTTTATTTTGACAGGTTCTCAGCAATTAATCCTCCATGAAAACGGCCATTTTCAATAAAAATGGAATTGGCATTATTACCGGCTGCAATCACACCCGCAATATAAATCCCTTTCACATTGGTCTCCATGGTTTCAGGATTATGTACGGGCGCACCATCTTCTCCATTAATCTCTACACCCATTTCCGATAAAAAACCGCAATCTGGATGATAGCCAATCATAGCAAATACATAATCATTTTTAATTTCCTTCGTTTTGTCTTCCACATGGTAACTCAAGCTGTCTTCCGTTATGCTGTCAACACAGGCTCCAAATTCCATGGTAATGGTCCCATTACGTACCAGTGATTCAAATTCTGGCAGGATCCAAGGCTTAATACTTGGCGAATACTCCAATCCTCTGTATAGAACAGTTACTCTTGCGCCGGACTTAATCAATTCAAGCGCTGCGTCAATACTTGAATTCTTACCGCCGATTACAGCTACATCAGTATCAAAGAAAGGGTGACCCTCTTTAAAATAATGAGACACTTTCGGAAGGTCTTCACCTGGAATGTTCAAGTAGTTCGGCTGGCCGTAATAACCGGTAGCGACCACAATAGCTTCAGCTTGATACTCATCTTTTGTTGTGATGACATGGAAATTATTTTCACCGAGCTTCTTCACACTTTTCACTTCTTCAAAAGAATTAACCCGTAAATTCTTCCGTTTCACTACTTCTCGGTAATAAGCAAGGGCTTGGCTGCGAACAGGTTTCCTGTTTTCCGTAATAAACGCCACATCACCTATTTCTAATTTTTCACTCGTACTAAAAAATGTCTGGTGTGTTGGATAATGATAAATTGCATCAACAATATTCCCTTTTTCAAGAACAAGTGCTTGCTTACCTATATCATTTACGGCTATGGCCGCAGCGAGTCCACAGGGACCTCCTCCAATAACGATTACACTTTCTTTTTTCATAATATGCGCTCCCTATCACGGTTTCCCGTATTTTTCATGCTGTTATAGTTAGTATGGGTTGCCGTCTAAAAAAAATCTCCTATCACTTAATGATAGGAGATTTTTTGCACCTATTCAACTAGTAAGGCTTGAGTGTTTATACCCAGCCGCGGAAACGTGAGGCCTCCGCCATCTTCCTGACACCGACCATATACGCTGCGAGACGCATATCAACTCGGCGCGAATGGGCGAGCTCATAGACATTATTAAAGGACTTAACGAGGATTTTTTCTAGTTTCTCTTCAACCTCTTCTTCACTCCAATAATACCCTTGATTATTTTGAACCCATTCAAAATAAGAAACGGTCACACCACCAGAAGACGCTAGTACATCAGGAACAAGCAGGATTCCCCGTTCTGTCAGTATTTGCGTTGCCTCGATCGTTGTTGGACCATTTGCTGCTTCTACAACGATTTTCGCTTTGATATTATGGGCATTTTCTTCCGTAATTTGGTTCTCAATTGCAGCTGGAACAAGAATATCACATTCTAGTTCTAATAATTCTTTGTTTGTTATGGTATTTTTAAACAGCTTCGTTACTGTACCAAAGCTATCACGACGATCAAGGAGATAATCAATATCGAGACCCTTCGGATCATATAAACCGCCGTATGCATCAGAAATACCTACAACAATTGCACCCGCGTCATGCATGAATTTAGCCAAGAAACTCCCTGCATTGCCAAATCCTTGAACAACAACACGCGCTCCTTTTACACTAATGCCCTTCTTCTTCGCTGCCTCATTAATACAGATTGTTACACCTTTTGCAGTAGCTGACTCCCTGCCATGAGATCCACCGAGTACAAGAGGTTTACCCGTAATAAAACCAGGAGAATTCGAACTGTCGAGACGACTATACTCGTCCATCATCCAAGCCATAATTTGTGAATTAGTAAATACATCAGGTGCTGGGATATCTTTTGTTGGTCCAACAATTTGGCTGATTGCACGGACATACCCACGGCTTAGCTTTTCCAATTCACGGAATGACATATTGCGAGGATCACAGACGATTCCGCCCTTCCCTCCGCCATATGGCAAGTCAACAATGCCGCATTTCAGACTCATCCAGATTGAAAGAGCTTTCACTTCACGTTCGGTTACATTAGGATGAAAACGGATTCCACCCTTTGTCGGACCTACTGCATCGTTATGCTGAGCTCGGTATCCTGTGAAGATCTTTACAGCACCGTCATCCATTCTAACTGGAATTTTCACCGTTAACAGTCGTAGAGGCTCTTTAAGGAGCTCGTAGACTTCCTCCGGGTATCCAAGTTTGTCTAATGCTTTATGTATTACAGTTTGAGTCGACTTCAGCACATCATTTTTCTCCTGTTGGCTGTCATGGTCAGTACCTTTTTCGGCTACCATCTGTGTACCTCCTAAAAATCATCATTTAATAGGCTATCGGCCAGCTTTCATGACATAGTATACACCTTTGCCGATTATCTGAAAAGCCATAAAAAAATGAAATAGTCAAATTCCCCCAAACAATTGTAACCGTTACCAATTATTTAAGAGTTATTTATTCTCCTATTCATATCTTCCCGATAGCCCTCTCTTCTAAACTGATTTAATTCCTACCTGTAGTCTATTGAGTTTTCAACGTCCCGCTTCCTATTTGCGAAAGTATCCGGTTAAGGTGGTGATCGCTTCTTTAGGGATCAAACATTTTCCATATTCATTAATCCTAAACAAGGTAAGTGTAGAAGCACGGCCATACTCTGCTGCTAAAGAACTAACTGCATCAATTAGATTGTCTTGGATATCCTCCAGTAGTAAATAATATTGGTTATCGTATAAATAGAGGGAACTTACAGAAATCTCCTTTAGGCATAAGCGATAACAAAGCTGTATTACGTCTTCAATGTCATGAAAGAAAAACAGTATATGCGGACAATCGTCCATTTTGACTTTTAGATTTAAATAGTCCTCTTCGTCTGTCAACGTATCTTCTTCTTCCTTAGTCACAATGATGACGAGACCTTGAGCCTGTAGTGAAATAATCTCAATGGCTATGGACCCGCTCATATCAAAGTCAAGTTCCTCACAAGCTTCCTCCACCATATCTTGAAAGAGCTTATGGACCTTTATAGAATTACCTCTAATCTCTTCTTTAGTTACTCCTCGGTCGAAAAGATCATCAAACGTAAAAAAAATTTTAATTTTATTGTTGGATAATCGCTCAAGCCTCATAAAAAAATGCCCCCCGGGAAAACCTTCTTCATCCATACTATGAAGTCGGCCGCACGGGGTGCATATTTTATCTTTATCTATTCAACCACTTATTCCATTCTGTCGGCGTGTCTCCTACGAACAAATCTTCTTCGTACCCAGCAAATCCTGTTCCTCCCAGACCTATTTTAAGCTGGGGATATTTTTGCTTGATAAGAGGTAACATCTTCATTGTTTTTGTATAGCACGCTGGCATTGTACACGATAGGAATAGGTAGCCCGGATTGACAGCATCAAGGACGGTTTCTAAATCATTTTCAGCGATGCTCGGTCCCAAATAAATGGTCCCATAGCCTTTTCTCCTCAAGTAAAGCGTGAATATAAGTAACCCTAATTCATGTTTTTCTTCAGGACCACATACCATTATAGCTTTTGGCATCATGGGATTTGAAGGCTGAGTATGCATAATAAAACTAATTCGCGCCTGTAAAATGGAAGAAGCAAAGTGCTCATGTGCCGTGTTAATCTCACCATTCTCCCACATATCTCCTATTTTAACGAGCGATGCGCCTAAAATATCAATAACAGCAATTTCTACTGTAAACATACTGAATACTTGATTGATTATACTATGTGCTTTATCCTCTTCAAAAGCCAGAAGAGCCTTAATCAGTTTTTCAGAATAATCCTTTGTCTGATTATCGGTTATGATTGATTCTTCTTCTACAGCTTCTGTGCTTCCCTCACGATCAAGTAAGGCAACTGCTTGACTAATCGTAAAGCCCTGCTTTGTTTTTTCAATTAATCCTTTTAAGGTTTGAATCTGTTTATCTGAATATAGACGATGCCCTGATTCATTTCTGTCTGGAGCGATAAATTGATACCGACGCTCCCATGCGCGCAGCGTACCCGACGGAATACCTAGAATGGTTGATGCTGCTTTAATATTATATTTACCTTCATGCATGCGTACCTAATGCCTCCATTTAAAGGAATAGTCGATTTCTTAAAGTATAGGACATTACATGTGGTCTGTAAAATTCGGATATGTAAAAAACCGTTAAAGAGTATGTACCTTGGGATATCGTGGTGGACTATCCCCTTTTTTCAGAATCAGCAGATGGGTTTCAGGCTTGGCACCTAACCTAAACGGCACAGCACTTGTTCCATACCCATTACTCGTCAACAACAGTGTATCACCTTGTTTTTCGATGCCTCCTGCTTTATATGGACCAAACCCAAAGATTCTAATTTGTCCTCCATGAGTATGACCAGCTAAAACTAGCTTAATCGATTGTTCCTCTTTTAAATAGTGGCGTATTTCAGGGTTATGACTGACTAATATGCGAAATACTTGTTCAGCATCCTCCACAGCCATCGTAAGTTTAGCGCGGTTATCACTCATATCATCCACACCTATCAATGAAAGACGATCCCCTTCGCTGGATTCAAAACTAACCGCTGTGTTATCTAGAATTTTCACGCCTTTCTCAAGCAGCATCGCATCTAATGCATGATAATCTCCTTCATAATCATTGTTACCCCAAACAAAGTACAAGGGACCAATTTTCTTTAACTTACTAATATTCTCTTCCACTTGTTTAAGGGATATCCCGTCTTCACGAAGATCTCCTCCAATAATCACGATATCTGCTTTTCCAATAGTAAAGTTAATGATTCGATCATCAATGGTTCTCCTATGTATATCAGATATAAAAAAGATTTTCATTTCACCAAAGGATTCGGGGAAATCGGGGAAATACAAAGTTTGTTGTAATACCCTATTTTGGTATGCCTGCCTCCACATTATGAAAACAAGAATTACCACTGCTCCCAGTACACCCGCTAAACTATAGACTACCATCTTGCGCCAACCTTTCTCTTGTTGCTTTTTATCTGGATAAATACTACCATTTATCGCCATATTTGTATAGGTAGATATAACTCTAAAAAAGAGCAAGGAGGCCGCATCCTGCCTGCCCCCTTGCCCTGTTTATTCATCTTCTTGAATATCAAGAATACCGAACCCTGCATCTTCTAATTTTTTAATGAACTTTTGAGTGTTTGATTTTTTTTCAACTTTCATAACAATGCGGCGTACAAGCTTGTCCGTTTCATCGAACGTAACGAGGGAAATGATATGCTCACGGTACTGATGAGCAATCTCAGACAGCCTAGCAATTCGGCCTTCTGTTTCAACCGTCGTGAACGCGATCCGAATCCCTGGTCTCAGCATACCGAAAGCACTTTTGAATTGTTCGACCACATCGCTTCTCGTCACCACCCCAAGAAACTCGCCTTTTTCATCAACCACAGCCAAGATTGGGAAATCTTTAAGATCTATAAGTGTTCGTTCAAAAATTTCTTTTCCTGTTAAGAAACTTTCTTGATGTGTAGCAATATCAGCAGCGAGGGTTTCATGTACGTATGTTTCCCTCGACGATTCTGATTCAAAATAGTGTTTATAAATAAGATACCTAGTAATGATTCCTTTATAACTATTTCCTTTTAAAACAGGAAGGCCGTCCACATCGTGCTTTTTTAACTTTTCTAATGCAGTGTGAATTGTATCATCATGTTGAATAACATGACAATGAAACTTTGGTATCATTATACTTTTTGCAAACATGTCTATCACCCCATTAGTGTAATAACTACCTATTCCATACTTTTACTGAAATACCTTTATTTTTTAATACTTACTTATTTTCATGGTAAAGGTTTATGTCGAATTTTTTCTTCATCATTTCGAACACTTTGTGACGGCTTTTCCAACTTTCTTCCTGTTCCCACAATATATTGCTTTTACTAATAATTTCAGTTCGAAGTCCCTGATATTCTTTTTCTGCTTTATCCATTTTCTTTTTCATTAAAACCATATATCCATTTGCGCCCAATGCCAGTCCTAACAAAATAAAGTGGCCGAATCCTTCCACAAAAACCGTAAACATTTTTGCAAATGAATAAGAATATGGAACAGCAATATAAAAGTAAACATCAAAAAGAAGCATAAGTGTTGCCGTCAATGCAGCCCAAACCCATTGTAAATATTTTTTCTCTAATGCCTCAAATTTTCTTTTTCTCATTACAACATTATGCAGCATCTGTTTGGTTGTCTGATCTGTCAAATTATCTAATAAAATAATTGCCGATTCCATCGTATGCCCCTCCGCTCACTTGTTTTAAGGAAGACTAAGTTTCTCACTTCTATACCTATGTATGTCCACTTTGACTTTATGCTTTATTACAAAAAAAACCCGTAAATCGCGAGGAATCGCATTTACAGGTTTTCGTTATTCTTTTACTGGGACTTTTAACTTCTGCCCTAGCTGAACTTCATCGCTGTCAAGCTTATTCCAATCACGGATGATATCCATCCCCTCACTTGAATGATAATAGGTGATGGCAATGGTAAACAAGGTATCGCCAGGCACCACCACATGATACCTTTGTGTAATCCCATCCGTCTTGTCTGCCACAGTTTTTTGTTCTTCGGTTCGTCCGTCTTTACCCGCATCCGAGACAACTGTAGTCTGCTCGGACACCTCATGATCTTCTTTTAGAGGTTCTGTTGAATGGGGGACGACACTAACTGTCTCATAACCGTTACTGATTTCCTTTATTAACGGCAGGGTCTTTTTCTCAATAATATCCATAAACAGAATGACTGCAAGCGGCACAAAAATAAAAAAAGCGGCAAGAATCTTTATTAATGGGAAGCCAGACTTCTTTTTACGTATTTTCTTTTTCTTGTTCTTTCGACGTTTAACTTCGCTTCTACTCGGCAGACTGCCTGGAGAAGGGGGATCCGCCTCTACTTTAACTCGTTGATGTCTTTTTTTTCTTGGCATAGGTACATCCCTCTCTCTAAACTATTGTTTCTCTTTGGCTTTCACTAAAAAACCAAGGATGCAATCAATCACAAAATGCATCACAATCGTCGCAGTAAGACTCCCTGTCATTTCAAATATGAAGCCAATAAAAAAGCTGACCATCACAATACTGATAAATAAAAAACCATTAAATAAATAACGATAATGAACCAAAGCAAAAATCAAGCTCGCCCATATCAGCCCGAAGTTAACCTGAAGAACCCCGCGAAAAAGAATCTCCTCACTAACAGCAACGACCAACGCGACCACTACGATCATTGGATAAGAGAGACTTTTAAAGATACGTTCATTCACTCCACCGTCATCCTGCCAAGAATCCGGTACTCTTTTCATCATATAAAGGTCAATCAAAACTACAGCTATTCCAGCTGCCAATCCAATCAACAGTTGACTAGATCGAACATGAAAAAGAGATAAAAAAGAAGCTGGCTGGTTATGTAGAAACAAACCTAATACACATGCAACAATAAGTATGATTATCTGTGTGACAAGAAGATTCAAAAGCAATTCTCGATTAGAAAGCTGTTTAATTAATGCTGCTTGCTTATTTTTCATACCGTTCAGTATCCTTTACTAACATAGCGGTCAATTCTTGTTTCCATTCAAATGGAAGGACCTGATTGGGTGGGGTTTCTTTCAAGTTCTCCATCAATTCTTTCACATGAACCCCACACCGATCACAGCATATGGAATTGGGCTTCATTAAATCTTCTTCAAAGTATTGAAGGATAGCCGTACGTCTGCATTGATTGGTTTTCACCCAATTAAAAAGACCAGCAAATCGATTAATGTTATATTGCCTTCTAGTTTTACTGTATCGTTTTAATTGTTCAATCATAACCGACATCTCCACTTGCTCCTGATGCTCCTTTACAAAATGCTGAATAAAATTCCACTGTCCTTCAGATAAAAAATAGCGTTGTCTGAGCACATCAGCAGACTGGTGACTTTCATTTTCTTCGCTCATCTTGGTACATACGCCCTCTATTTGATTATCTTCAGGAATCTGTTGATCTAATAAATGAAGCGGTAACCCTTCATCTCCTTCACAATAAAGCAAAACAGCCATACTTTGTTTCCCGTCTCGACCAGCTCTTCCTACCTCTTGAACATACGATTCCATAGAAACCGGCATATGAAAATGAACGACAGCTCGAACCTCTTCTTTATTCACTCCCATACCAAAAGCACTTGTCGCACAGATTATACGCAGCTGACCAGTAAGGAATTGCTGCTGAATCAATTTTCGCTGTTCCTGTTCCATGCCCCCATGATAAAAGTCAATGCTTTTGACCCCATTTTCTTGCAGATAATGCGTAACGGTTTCCGTTGTTTTTTTACTGGAAAAATAGATAATAGCTGATCCTTTGATTTCTTTGGCCAGCTCTAACAAGCGATTTAATTTATTCTCATAGTTCGAAAAGTTTTCAACGATATACGCAATATTGCTTCTATCGACAGATGAGACAACCTCTTTAGCTTCTGTAAGGTTGAGTTTAGCCTTGATGTCCATACGCACCGCTTCTGTAGCTGTTGCTGTCAATGCCACAGTAAGCGGGTTATTTAACCTCTCTCTTACGCTGCCCAAATGTAAATAGTCCGGTCGGAAATCATACCCCCACTGTGAAATACAATGGGCCTCATCAATGACAAACAACCCTATATCGAGCTTTTTCACCTCTGTAATCACTTGATCGAGCATCAGCATTTCAGGTGAAAGGAAAATAAACCGATAGCGACTCAGTTGACTTAGGGCAGCCTGTTTTTGCCTTGGTGTTAAGAATGAATTTAGGGCTAGTACACTTTTTTCACCACGCACCTTAAGCTGCTCCGCTTGATCTTCCATTAAGGAGAGCAACGGGGAAATAATGATGACGTGTTTATTTAATATATAGGCTGGTAGTTGATAACATAAAGATTTCCCCGTACCGGTCGGCAGCATCCCTAAGGTATGGTTACCCTCAAGCAATGAAGTAATGACTTCTTTTTGTCCTGGACGGAAAGTAGAAAAGCCAAAGTGCCGATAAAGAGTTTCCTCCAAATTCATATGATCCCCCCCGATTTAGCCAGCACCAGTCGAATTTGGAAGAAGCTGATATCATCATCTTCTAGTGCACGTTTTATAGGTGTCAGCTGTCTAGTACTGCAAGATTTAACAGCTTCGGCAATTCTTTGTTGAGTCTCCGCCGAAACATATGAATCAATAGGAAATGACGAATCTGTAAGGACAATTTCGACAATATGATCTTCTATTGTGTTTACCTTCAGTCGTCGGAATCCGGCGATTTCTTCAAGTTCCATTCCCTTTAAAACATAATCTAATGTGGCCTTGGTAGACTGGGTCAGCTGTCTTTCACTTTCTTTATGTAAATCTTTTACTACACCTCTTAGTATGGGAAAACGGGCAGGTTCTTCCATACACGCTTTGATTAATCCGTGAAGTGTTCCAAGAAATACGTATCGTATATAGACTTCGTCCAATTTCAACTCTCCAGCTAACTGAGGAAAAGTACTTCCGATTCTTCGATTACCCGTTAACCTCCATACAAAAACGTTTTGTTCAAGCGGCTCTCGAGTTTCTAGATATCCGGTTAATTCTGAGAGTAAACATGCCGCAAGTTCACTGCGATTTTTTTGATTCACGGCTAAAAAATGCTTTACCCACCCTTGAATTTGTAAATTCCGCTGGATGGGATAAAAGCGATTTTCACTGTGAACAATATGAGAGAGTGTTTGAATTAAGAGGCTTAATCGTTCCCAAAAGGGTACTGTACTATCTCGAAACTTTATTCCATTCAAATCTTCTGGTAACGGGAAATGTGTAAATGATTCTAATAAATGTCCGTTTCCCGAATCAGTGATTTGGTAACGGTCCTCTCGAGGTAGGTTTTTTATAAATTTATCTCGAGCAAAGCGAGTAATCGTTTGCTCGAGATCTTTTCTTAAAATACTCGGAAGCGTTCCAAATAAAGGGCTTAACCCAAACAAATGTGCATCCTGAATTGTTTGTGACGATTTTTTTCCCTTAAGCATATGATAAATAGCATAAATTGAACGTTCGCCATCAAAAACCTTTACTCCATATAAAACAATAATTTCGAAATACGTCAGCATTCTTATCCCCCGCCGGCAAAATGATTTGAACCTACTGTTCTATTGTAACAAAATGCCTTTCATTCATGGTATTATAAACATAAGCGTACTAAAAATATAGTGTCGCCTATGACTGACAATTCAAAAAAATAGATTCTGCGTAACAATTTCTATTGACTTTTCTTATTTGATAAAGATTCTCAGGTATATTTATATTGAAAAGTTACTATATCAGTTTTACAATAGATAAGAGTATATGGTTTTCGTGGCAAAGGAAGCCAGAGATAAAACATATCGGGAGGTCTTTATTCATGGCAAAATATACAATCGTTGACAAAGAAACGTGCATTGCCTGCGGTGCATGCGGAGCTTCTGCGCCTGACATTTATGATTATGATGATGAAGGTATAGCTTTTGTAACACTGGATGATAATGAAGGTATTGTTGAAATTCCAGACGTTCTCATAGATGACATGATGGATGCATTTGAAGGTTGTCCAACAGATTCCATTAAAGTAGCAGATGAAGCATTTGATGGAGATGCACTTAAATTTGAATAGTCATTAAAAATCCATCTTCCTTTGGAAGATGGATTTTTAATTTTTTAAATGGAATTGTTGATTTCCGTTCCAAGCGTTCGCTTTCCACTCCAATCAACAGTCTTTCTATATTTAATTTGGAATTAAATCAGACGTTCAAAAGGAAACACGTGCTACCCTACGAAGATAACTCTTTCCGATAACGTTCGAACAAGAAGAATCAAAAGATTATTAAGTAAAACACAAATAATCAGTTTTACTCCTTCTATTTTTAAACAAAGTGACTCGAGTATATCTAAAAGGTAAAACAAAGTTATTGGAACGGAAGGTACGAGACTCCTGCGGGATAAGCGTGTCTAAGTGAGACCCCGCAGTTGAAAGCCGAGGAGGCTCACCGACCGCCCGCGGAAAGCGAGTGCCTGGAGTGGAAATCCACCGTCAATTTATAGAAGCCCATAAAAATAGACAAACTCGATTTTCACCCGAGTTTGTCTATTTTTATTGATTATTCTTGTTTAAGCACTTTTATATTTTTTATATAGTGACTGCTTATTAATCCATGTTTGAAGACGGACAAACAGCAGCATAAATACGACAGTAATTAAAATTCCTTTTACGATGTTGAATGGAAGAATGGCTGTAGTAATCATTTGTCTGGTTTCAGCACCTGACAAGGCTGTTGCTCCCGCGAAAATTGTATAAGCAGGCAGAATAACATAATAATTAAGGATACTCATAAATGCAGCCATTACGACTGTACCTGTAATCAGACCAAACGTCATTCCTCTTTTTGTCTTCTTAAGCAGCTCATAAACATAATAAGTCGGTAAGATAAACAGGATCCCGGCAGCAAGATTAGCCAGATGGCCGACTGGTACACCTGTAGGACTTCCTGTCATAACAAAATCCAGCATGTTTTTGATTAATTCAACTATAATCCCTGCCAGCGGTCCAAAAATCAACGCAGCAATGAGTGCAGGAATGTCACTGAAATCAATCTTTAGAAATGGAGGCAATCCTGGAAATGGAAAATTCAACAGCATTAGCACATAAGCTATGCTCCCTAACATTGAAAGTATAACTAATTTTTTCACACGCGTGTTGCTCATAATAGCTCTCTCTCCTTCTTTTTGTGTACTAATCTACCCCACGAAAAGAGGATTGGCACCAAATGCCATTTCACAAAAAACCCTTTGATCAACAAGATGATCAAAGGGAGAGTTAGCGGCATCAACAAATAAACGTCACAAATTATTACATTTGGCACGGCATTTGGAACCTCCATCTTCTCCCATCCAGACTATACTGTCGGCTTTGGAATCACACCAAATCCTGCCTTGTAAGGCTCGCGGGCTTAGAAGGGATAATCCTTCATCACCGCCGGTGGGGAATTACACCCCGCCCCGAAGATAGACCTATTAAATTTTATTGCATAAAAAGAGTATATACGATATAGGTATGTTTGAAAAGCTTTTTGGCTTATTTTCTGAAAAGTTAGTTTTTAATTATTAGTTCCCCCTTATTTTCTCAAACTTCTCCTTAACTTCTTCCTAATACACTATATCGCGGTACTTCGCTAAAATAATTTTACCTCCTGCTTTTGTGAATCGAAAAACCCATCATAATGCATGTTGACACCGTTTATTCACAAAGATATTCTATTTGGAAACGATTACATAAAGAGAGATCAAATTGACAGAAAGATAAAATGTCGAGTAGAATTAACTGAAAATTCTAGAGAAAAACTTGGTTAGGAAGGTGTTTCTACGTGTATCGAATTTTAGTTGCAGATGCTATAAAACCAGAGGGATTGGGTCCCTTATTAGAGTCATCTCAAGTCACCCTTATTCAAAAAACCATCCAAGAAGCAAAGGATGAGCTTAATGAAATGGACGCGATCCTTGTAAGAAGCGCGACCAAAGTAACGGAAGAATTGATGAGTCAAATGCCTAACTTAAAGATCATAGCCCGAGCCGGGGTAGGCGTTGACAATATCGATGTCCCTGCTGCCACTAAAAGAGGGATTGTCGTTGTCAATGCACCTGATGGCAATACGATTTCAACTGCTGAGCATACGTTTGCAATGATGGCTTCCTTAATGCGTCATATCCCTCAAGCCTATTCTTCCTTAAAAAATGGTGAATGGAAACGTTCATCCTTTACCGGTACAGAACTTTACGGAAAAACGCTGGGGATTGTCGGTATGGGCCGTATAGGAACTGAAATTGCTAAGCGTGCAAAAGTATTTGGCATGGATGTTCATGTATTTGATCCCTTCTTAACAGCTGATCGCGCTAAAAAAATTTCTGTCACTTCCCTGCCGCTTTCTGAAGTCCTAACCAGTTCAGATATTATTACTGTACATACACCTTTAACTAATGAAACAAGAGGCTTATTGAATAGAGAAAACCTGCAGACTTGTAAAAAGGGTGTTTATTTATTAAATTGTGCGCGAGGCGGCATTATTAATGAAGATGATTTATACGAGTTGATTGTCGAAGGCCATATTGCAGGAGCAGCTATAGATGTCTTTACAGAAGAACCCCCACTTGGACATAAGCTTCTAGAATTAGATCAAGTAATCGCCACCCCTCATTTAGGTGCTTCAACAAAAGAAGCCCAGTTAAATGTGGCTACACAGGTTGCCCAAGAAGTGCTTGTATTCTTAGAAGGAAAACCAGTATCTAATTCAATTAATCTACCAGCCATCTCTAAAGAGGTCTTTGAGAAGGTTCAGCCATTTTATGAACTAATTAAACAAATGGGAGCGATTGTTTCCCAATGTATGCAAGAAGGTGTACAAGAAATTTCTGTTTCGTATGCCGGAGACGCCCTGGACTTTGATACATCAATTTTAACGAAGAGCCTTATATCCGGTTTCTTTAAATCAAGACTAGACGTACCCATTAATGAAGTTAATGCATTGTTGATCGCTAAGGAACGCGGCGTATCGATTGGTGATAAAACCTCTCATGACACATTGGGTTATTCTAACTTAATCACAGTAACTGTAACTGGAGATAAACAGCAGCTTAATATCAGCGGTACATTTATTCCTAACTATGGTTCTAGAATCGTGAACCTTAATGGGTTTAAGATTGATTTCCATCCTGAAGGAAACCTGCTTTATATACAACACACCGATAAACCTGGTGTAATCGGACGCGTAGGGAAAATCCTAGGTGATAACGATGTCAATATTGCCACCATGCAGGTTGGCCGTAAACAAGCCGGCGGTGAAGCAATCATGGTACTCACGTTTGATAAACCACTACAGCCCAGCTTAAAAGATAAACTTAAAGAAAATACCGATATTACATCCATGTATAAAATAACATTATAAACCTCTGTACGAAGAAAAGACTGTCGTGTACTCAACGACAGTCTTTTCTATTATTCATTCCATCATTACTTTATAAAATTAGGTGCTGCTGGAATAGTAATCGGCTCAGACAAGTCCAGCTCCTGTACCTGGTTTACGGAAGCATTAAACAATTGCACCTGCTCAAAGCCAAAATCTTTTGCTGTAAAAAGAATAGCTTCTATAGCTGTTCTTGTTTCTTCCGTATCTTCTATACGCGTATCAGTAGACAAATCAATTTCAAGGGTGCTCTTATGCTCCCTAACGTTGTCCCAGCCGATTGTTTGAGGTACTGAAGGGTAAATGCCTTCAATACCCGGATCTTCCTTTAGTGACGCTAATGCGTCGGTAATAGAATCATAGCTGATGTTTGATGGTGCAAGAAACCTCCGGCTGGTTTCATTATGCTGATACAAAAGAAAAGATTTTTTATCAAATTTACTAATCTCCAAGGTCTCTAACATGCCTGCATGAGAAAACGGTATCCCTGGCTGCCCATTTGTGGTAAAAACGACCTGTTCAATTTGGTTATATTTCACTGTTTCTTGCAAAGCGGCTAAGAACGTACTATCTAACGTAATCAATGGTGAATCGTTAGGCAGGTCAATGATAATTTGATTATTCTCTGGACCATCACTAATTGTGATGTCCAGCGGATAGTAATCAGTCAGGCCCCACACTTCTTCCTCTGCATTAGTCATCGCTTCATCTAATGCCTGAGCAAGTGAAGCAGAGACACTTGAAACGGTTACGGGAATAATGTAATTAGATTGGTCATCAGGTACACCTATTGTAACAGCCTCACGGTATGCCGCTTGATCACTTTCGTTTGCTTCGGCCCTACTAGCGTGGTCTTCATTAGTTAAGGTTTCTTTTTTATCTTCTGTTGCATCTGATTCTACTGCTGCTTTATTCTCTGGGGATTTTTCTGCGTTATACTCCGACTCATTAGGCTCTCGGTCTTCCTTTATTTCTACTCGATCCATCGATATAAACTGACTGCTGGATGATTTCTTATCTGCACTTTCACTGTTCAAAATGGAAGCACCTAGTACAGCCATGAGGAGCAGAGCTGCTGCTGCTGAAAACAGAGGAATCCAATGTCTCTTCTGTTTCCTTTTCCTTATGGATCGGTTATTAACATGCTGATAAACTTCTGAACGCGAACGTTTATCTTCTACTTCCGGCAGTTTTTGAAGAAGCTTGATAAGCTCGTACTCATTCCATTGGGATCTTTTCAATTGAATTCCCCTCCTCCCTGCCCTTCTCTTCCATTTTCTTTTTAATGGCCTTTAATGCACGATGTTGTGTGGTTTTCACCTTACTCTCCGTCCAGTCCAAAACAGCCGCCGTTTCAATAATCGATAATCCTTGAATATATCGAAGAATGATTACACTACGTTGATCAAGCGTACATGAATGTAAGCTTTGATAAATCCCTTGAACTTCTGCATTTTGTATCGCTATTTCCTCAGGTAACGGCTGAACATCCTTGACAGGCTGCTTTTCCAAATCAAAATTCTCCAGCAATCGCTGTTTCCAGCCTTTTTCTTTCCTAAAATGATCAATTGCTGCATTTCTTGCAATTGAATACAACCATGTTTTCTCACTGCTTTTCCCTTCAAAGCGGTCATATGACTTTAAAACGCGAATATATACTTCTTGAACAATATCTTCTGCCACTTCATGTTTTTTCACCATATAAAATAAAAATTGATATAAATCCTTATGATATTTTTCATAGAGTTCCTGAAAAACGGAGTCCATTTTTTTCTCCCTCCGTTCATATATAGTAGTCGTAATTTCCCGGAGAATAGTTACAAACTAACTATAGTATTTTTATGGAGAAAAAGGAATAGATTTCCGAAAAGAAACCGGATACCCCTGCGAAAGAAATAGACTCCCCTTAGAGATATCTTTTCTTTTCGCAGCAGTATCCGGCTCTTAAAACAGGCGTTTCTTATGAAACAAGATTTTCCGTCATCATTTTATATCTTTACTCATTTTCTTCCAACATTCGTGGCAAAGAAAAAGTAAATGTTGTCCCTATATCCACCAGACTATGTACAGAAATATAGCCTGCATGTGCGTCCATAATGTTCTTAGCAATAGCAAGACCAAGCCCCGTTCCAGATTTACCACGTGTTCTCGCCTTATCCGCTTTATAAAAGCGTTCGAATACATAAGCAAGATCTTCCTCAGGTATACCGGTTCCAGAGTCTTTTACCTCCATGACTAACCCATTTCTCTCTTCTATCCATTGAGACACTTCCACGGTGCCTCCTGTAGGCGTGTGGCGTATGGCATTATCAATTAAATTAGTCAGGACCTGCTCGATTCGATCATGGTCAAAATCCCAATACGTTTCTTCACTAGCAGTTTTGGCATATAATTGAATTCCTTTTTCCTTCGCAAGGCCATTAAACTTGTACACGATCCGTTCAATATAACCGGTTACTTCAATTCTTTCATATCTTAAAGTAACCTTCCCTGACTCCATTCTTGCCAGATCCAGCAAATCATTAACAAGCCTGCCCATACGAAGCGATTCATCATAGATGACTTGTGCCATATCCTTCTTATCTTCTTCGGTGCCTGCTACATCATCAATAATGGCTTCACTATAGCCCTGCAGCATGGAAATAGGCGTTCTCAGTTCATGAGAGACATTGGCAATAAAATCCGTACGGAGTTTATCGGTTTTCCGTTCTTCTGTCATATCTCGAAGAATGGCTACTGCGCCTCTAATACTGCCGGCTCCATAGAGCGGACTGACGATCAGTACCCAATCATGACCCTGAAGACTAATTTCACCAATTTGCTCCTTATCAAGGATATCTGATTGGTTAAATAGGGTCATTAACACAGCTGGAACATCATTACTTTCATCTTGCTTCTCAAAATACCAGCTTTGAAGAAATCGTTCTGCCGGTGGATTGGTTTCAAGGATCGTTCCATCTTTATTAAAGGTAATAACCCCGTCAGCCATACTGCTCAATATACTCGCTAGATGTTCTTTCTCTTGGCTAAGTGCACTCATATTGAATTTAAGCTGTTTCCCCATTTGATTAAACGCCATTGCCAGCTCGCCTATTTCATCTTGCGTCACAATTGGTACCTTCGTATCAAACTTGCCTCGAGCCACTTCAAAAGCAGCTTCCTTCATCTTATTTAAAGGAGCATTAATACGAGTGGAAAGGAAAAAGGCAAAAATGGTTGTTAAGATAATCGCAACACCGGCAGCTAAAAGAATAAATTTAGTCGTGGAGCCGATTGCCTCTTCCATTAACTCGGATGATTGATATAAAAACAACTGATGCTGCTTGCCATTTAACTCCAGCGGCATCCCTATAACGATTGCTTTTACCTTTTCTCCATCCTCCCCCTTTTGCGGGTGAGTAATTTCTTTTTCAACGGTTTTCGCCTCTGTAAAAACGCGATGAAAATCGGAGTCGTTTTCTAAGAATTTATAGGAAATACCAGAATGATCGCCTTCATTTGAAGAATAAACAACAGCGTCCTTTTGAAACACAACGATTTTTGTTTCATCACCAACAAGTTCTGAACTGATCTTCAGCACTTCTTCCGTATTACTGTGTTCATTAGTAATTTGTACAATACGATGAGCTGTTTTTGTTAAATTATTCTCCACTTCTTCAATTTGGAAGTTTTCGAAAAACTCAACTAAAAAAACAGTCAGAATCAATAGAACAAATGTAACCAGCAATAGAATGGTTGCCCATAGTTTCCCTACAACACTTCTCCAAAGCATCAGTCATTGTTCACTTCAAATTTGTATCCAACGCCCCAAACAGTAACAATCATTTTAGCAGCATTTTCAGAAATTTTATTCAATTTCTCCCGCAAGCGTTTAACGTGCGTATCTACTGTTCGAAGATCTCCAAAAAATTCATAATGCCATACTTCTTTCAATAACTGTTCTCTATCAAAAACCTTATCGGGTGTTTTTGCCAAGAAGTATAATAATTCATATTCTTTTGGTGTCAGCGAGACTTCTTTCCCATCTGCTGTTACACGATGCGCATCGTTATCAATCATTAAATCAGGGAATACAATAACATCTTTTGAAGCTGATTCTGCCTGTAAGAATCCATTTGAAGACGAACGGCGCAAGAGCGCTTTCACACGCAAGACCACTTCTCTTGGACTAAACGGCTTCACTATATAATCATCCGTTCCTGCTTCGAAGCCTTGAACTCGGTTAACTTCTTCACCTTTAGCAGTCAGCATAATAATTGGTGTTGATTTAATTTCTCGTATTTCCCGACAAACCTCGATTCCGTCTTTCCCTGGCATCATTACGTCAAGAAGAATTAAGTCATAATCATTTTCACTTGCTTTCGTTATCGCAATATCTCCATTCTCAGCTTCATCAATCAAGTAATCTTCTCTTTCAAGGTACATTCTTAAAAGCCGGCGTATTCTATCTTCATCATCAACCACTAGAATTCTCAATTCATTATCCATTTTACTCATCCTCTCTATCTCTTCTCTATAGTTTATCAAAAAAGAGCAGAATTTCTATAATTTTTCGTTTTCTCTCATGAAGTGAACAGAAAATAGACATAATATCGTCACTTCCATTACTAAATTCGCCTAAAAAAAGACAAATTAGCCATACTCGTTCAATAAATCTATAAATAAAGGCCATTAATTTTTATCCCAAAGTACGAATAGAAAAAAAGCGCTGTTTTAAGTAACGGGCAAGCCGTTAACAAAAAACAAACGCTATGGTTCATTATGCGTATGAATGTAGTCCTTTAATCACTAAATTCACAACAATAAGATTAAACAGGATAATACCAAAACCGATTACAGCAAGCCAAGCAGATTTTTCGCCCTGCCAGCCTTTTGACAATCGTAAATGTAAAAATGCTGCATAAAATAACCATGTAACAAGTGCCCAGACTTCTTTAGGATCCCATCCCCAGAACCGGCTCCAAGCAATTTGAGCCCAAATCATAGCAAATATCAGTGCACCTAAAGTGAAAACTGGGAAACCAATCATAACTGCACGATAACTAATTTCATCCATCAAATCGAGATTGACGTTCTTAACCATCGGTTGAAGAAGAGCGCCCACACGTTTCCGGAATATGAGACGATAAAGTCCATAAAGGACAATTCCTGCCCCAAGAGACCAAATCACTGTATTCGCCTTTCTTCCGCTTAGTATAGGCGGGAGGTCAAAAAACGGTTCGAATGCATCTGGTGTCTCAAGTTTACTATCATGTGGTCCTACAAGAGCAGGCATGGTATATTCCATGACATCTGTTTGTCCACTCTTATCTACCCATGTAAATTCTGCTTTATAGTCCATTGCTTTAAACCCGCTTGATACAAGTACAAAGCCGACGGTACATATCAAAAAGAACATTATTGCTTCCAGCCAAAACGTCTTCTTGCTTCTCTTTGACTGATCCACTGATTTAATTAGATAAATTAAACCTGCTGCAAAACTGACAGCTAATATGGATTGACCAATGGCAGCAGTCGTTACATGGATATGCAGCCAATCACTTTGCAGAGCAGGAATTAACGGGGAAATTTCCCTTGGGAACATGCTTGCATAAGCAATAATTAATAAAGCAACTGGAAGAGTAAAGACGCCTAAAACAGGTGTTTTATACATATAATAAATGCCGATAAAAGCCCCCACCAGCATCATTCCAAAGAAAGTAGTAAATTCAAAAAGGTTACTAACGGGCGCGTGTCCGCTGGCAATCCATCTTGTAATAAAATAGCCGATTTGCGCAATAAATCCGATTGTTGTTACCCAGATGGCTAGAAGTGCCCATTTACTTTGTTTCTTTTCCATTTGTCCTTTTTTTTGTTTAATCGCTCCACCGAATAAGACTGTTGCCACTAAATATAAGAAAAATGCTGCATATAATAAAGTACTGCTTAATTCAGCCATTGAAAACGTCCCCCTTTTTGGAAGATGGCTCATCTTGAGCTTGATCCACCGGTTCTTCTATTTCTGTCCCTTTAATTACTTGTTCGATATCTCTTTTCAGGCCGTGCCAGTTTTTATTTGTATGACCGGCAAGCCAAATCTGGCCATTTCTTCTTTGAATCCATATCCGACGATGATTCCAGTAACTCCCCTGAATTACTCCAATCATAAAGATCCCGCCGCCAATGAATAACAGCCAAAGTGTCATATCTTTTCTAACAGCTAAGCCTGCTGCATTTCGCGTTTCTATACCCGCAAACGCAAGTTTATAGGTGTTTTCCCCAAGTGGTTCTAATGTTTGTTTAATAGCAACAAAGCTCGTCTCGCCTTTTGGCTTATCAGGTGTATACATAGTAAATACGAAAGCAGGATTATCTGGTATTTTGGATTTAGTGATAGGGGTTCCCTTATCATCAAATTCAAAATCCGGGAAGTAGCTTTCAAGCTCTACTGAATAGCCTTCTTTTAAGTCATATTTGGGTTTGGGGTCATTAAGATCGACCGTCATACTGCCAAACGATTCTTCGGTTTTTTTATTCACCAAATCAAAACTCATCGTATTTAATTCATCTTTTTTATAATCCATTTGATACAACGCATAATGATCATGCTTCAATGGAATATTGACTTTGATTTGTGCATCTTTTATTTTCTTCAAATTGACTTCTTCCCCTGGAAGTGTTTCACCGTCTTTTTCATACAGCGTGACATTAGATTGATAGTTCTTCGCTACTGTACCGGTACGTTCAATAGCTTCAGAGAAATCTTTATCATCTTTATCATAGACTTCGAGAATGAATTCATCATTTTTAAGAAAATACTTACCATCTGTACCAGGGATTGATTTCGTTTCTCCTTCACGAATCCAGAGGATTTCATCCACATACATTCCGGGTACAAACCGCAGCATACCGCCGAGTAAAAATAAGATTAAGCCCAAATGATTGACATATGGACCCCATCTGGCAAAACGACCTTTTTCTGCAAGCAGGCTGCCATTCTCTTCGCGGACTTTATATCGCTGTTTTTCCAAACGTTGGGTAAGGTCCTGGGTATCTGTTTGGTCCGTGTCAGTTACTCCAAATATCCGCTGTCTTTTCATAAACCCTTCATGCCGCTCCACCTTTTGTTTCGTAAGTGAGCGATAAAGCGGTACAATTCGGTCAATACTAGCAATCGTCAGCGACATGCCTAGGAACGCAATCAAAGCTAGATACCACCAAGAACTATATAAATTATGGAACCCTAAGAGATAATAAAGTTTCCCAAACCAGCCGTATGTTTCTTCATAATATTCTGCTGCTGTCATCGTTTTAGGTATGTACATTTCTTGAGGCAATATGGTGCCAATGGCAGACGCAGCTAATACGAGTACAATCAGCCAGATTCCAATTTTTACAGAAGAAAAGAAATTCCATATTTTATCAATAATCGTTTTGTTATACGTTTGAGACCGTCTGGCTCCGCCTTCATATCGCATATCAATGAGCTTACTGTCTTTTTGTGTTTCATCAAGCAAACGTCCGCATTTCTCACAAAGAATGGTGCCATACGGATTGACATGCCCGCATTCACATTTAATATCATTCATGTTTAAAACTCCCCATTAAGGCTTAATACTCTCCATATGCTGTTGAATAGCAGTTTCAGACAAGCTTCCCGAAAGTACATCTACTACTTTCCCTTCTTTATCTATTAAGAAAGTAGTAGGCAGTGGATCCACACCATAAGCTGCTAAAACTTGGCTGCCTTTATCAATCGCTACTGGGAATGTAAGGTTATGCCTTTTGACGAATTTTTCAACAGCTAATGTTGATTCATCCACATTGACGGCCAAAATCTGCACTCCTTGATCCTTATAGTGTTGATATTGGTTTTCCATATATGGCATTTCGTATTCACATGGTTTACACCATGTAGCCCAGAAATTCAGAAAAATCCCCTGTCCCTTATAATCTGATAGCTTATGTTTGTTTCCTTCTAAGTCAACCAGTGCAAAATCAGGAGCTGTATCTCCTTTTTTTATCGTCTGGTTGCTGTCTTTGGTAAAGTTAGCATAAAGCGTATACACCAAAGCTAGAGCCAATATTGCCAAGATAATGGTTCTCATGATCAGACGTCGTTTTTTCTTATTCATTTGTGTCCCCCCGCCGTACAGTAAAAATTCCCTTCTATTATACCATTTAACAACACGGTGATAGTGTTAACAAACGTGAAGAATCTGTGACATATCTTACCATACTGCTGTTATTTTTCCTTCATCGCCATTGAACGAAGCAGTTTAACTTCATGCGGTGTCAGTTCTCTTGAATCACCGGCAGATAAACCATGTAATGTAAGGAATCCATATTGTTCACGCTTAAGCTTTATAACAGGATAGCCAACTGCTTCAAGCATACGGCGAATTTGTCGGTTTTTACCTTCGTGAATCGTGATTTCAATTATTGAAGTTTGTTTTTGTTTATCAACTGAAAGTACTTTAGTCTTGGCCGGAGCTGTCACTCCATCCTCTAGCTTAATTCCTTTTTCCAGTTTTTTAAGATCTTCACGGAATGGCATTCCTTTAACTTTCGCCACATAGATTTTTTCTACTTCATGTTTCGGATGCATCATAATATTTGCAAATTCACCATCATTCGTTAAAATCAGCAAACCTGATGTGTCGTAATCCAAACGTCCAACCGGATAAATTCTTTCTGGGATCTCTGGGAAGAAATCTGTTACAACTTTTCTATTTTTATCGTCCGTTACAGCTGAAATTACACCACGTGGTTTATAAAATAAGAAATACACTGATTTTTCTTTTTCCATTGGCACTCCATTTACTTCAACTTTATCATGAAGGCCGACTTTCACACCCAACTCTTTTACTACCTTACCATTAACCTTTACTTTTCCTTCGGTAATCATTTCTTCTGCTTTTCGTCTTGATGCAAGCCCTGCATGGGCAATAACTTTTTGTAATCTTTCCATCTATCTTCACCTCTAATAGTTTCCTTTTGATTTGTAAATCCGTTAGTGCAATCATACAATTATTACACATTGAAGCAAAAAAACAAACGCTTTTTATTATATACTAACTGTTCCCTAAAAAACGGACCCTTATGAAGTGTACCACAAGGACTTTTGAATCTTCAAAAAATGTACTGCTGAATAATTTGACAGAACGCAAAAAAGAGCTGGTATCTTCCAGCTTCTCATGCATTTACTTCGTTCCAAATACAAGAACCACAACAACGATTGCAGCAATAAGACCAACCAAATCTGCCAATAAACCAACCTTAACCGCGTCCCCCATTTTCTTAATTCCCACAGCTCCAAAATAGACGGTAAGGACATAAAAGGTCGTATCGGTGCTTCCTTGAATCGTAGATGCCAGTCTGCCAATGAAGGAATCCGGACCATGAGATAAAATTAAATCACTTGTCATACCAAGAGCCGCTGTTCCTGAAATTGGCCGAATAATAGCAAGCGGCAGGATTTCAGGCGGAACATGAATAGCTGTTAGAACGGGCCTTAACAGTTCGACAAGAAAGTCAAGTGCTCCTGAGGCACGAAAAACCGATATCGCTACAAGCATCCCTACTAGGAAAGGAATAATAGAAAATGATATCTCTATTCCCTCTTTTCCCCCTTCAACAAAGGTCTCATAGGTAGGAATCTTTTTAAACGTTCCATACAGTAAAATAATACAAATTAAAATAGGAATCATCCATATAGATATAGCTGCCATCCATTCAATCATCTATTCCACCCCGTTCCGTTTACGTCGGTAATAAAAATATCGGTCAATGGCGATTCCGCCGATTGCAGATATAATCGTAGCAATAATCGTTGGGAATACGATGTCAGTTGGAGAAGCGGAGTGATAGTTCAATCTAATAGCAATGACCGTTGTTGGAATTAGTGTGACACTTGATGTGTTTAGTGCTAGAAACGTTATCATCGATCGACTGGCGGATGACTTGCCTCCATTAAGCAGCTTCAGCTGTTCCATCGCTTTAATCCCGAGTGGTGTTGCCGCATTTCCAAGGCCAAATAAATTGGCCATCATATTGGATAAGATATACCCCATTGCCGGATGCTGAGGAGGAATATCAGGAAACAGCCAGGTAATCAACGGTTTAAACAAGACAGAAAGCTTGTCTAACAATCCTGCAGCCTCCGCAATTTTCATCAGTCCAAGCCAGAAGACGAGGATGCTCATTAAACCCAGACAAAGTGTAACAGCCTCTCTGGCACTAACAAATAACGCTTCATTGACCTGTTCCATTGTTCCATTTACCATAGCGAATAAAACACCTATTAAGGTCATCCCAACCCATATATAATTAACCATTATTGATTCCCAGTACAGAAAGGAACATTTCCTTCCATACAGCACCCAAACTAGTTGAACTCATAACTTCTTTAGGTTTACCATAAAAAACAGTTCGTCTTCCTATTTCTTTGCCATCAAGAAAAATCACAGCTTTACCCACCACCTCAGGAATATCACGTTCGTCCTTCCAATGAGGCTTCAGCAAGAGATAATCAATTTTCACCTTGTCTTCTTCATCTTTCATTAACGGATAAACAAATTTCGTTTTAAGATATAAATTATTTTTGTATTGTTTAATCCTGACTTTCTTTACTTCCCCAGCAGAAAGAATTTCTTCTTGATGATAAGAAGTAAACGTAGATTCAAACATATTAATATGATCGTTCCAATCATCTGGACCATTTAACGTAACGGCAATTAAATTCATATTATCCTTCGTGGCCGTCGAAACAAGGGTCCGTTTTGCCAGTTTAGTATAGCCAGTTTTCCCCCCGGTACTATATTTATATAAACTTGTCAGCAATCTATTTTTATTGGTCCATTTATAATCCCAGTTTTCCATAGAATTCGGCGCCCGATGGACCTTGGTTCCAGCTATTTTTTTATATTCGTTATTATGCATAGCGTATCGAGTTAAAAGAGCCATATCATAAGCAGTAGAAAAATGATCTTTCGTGTTATCCAGTCCATGAGGATTGGTAAAATGACTATTGGTCATTCCAATTTCCTCGGCTTTCTTATTCATCAAAAAGACAAATCCCTCCGGACTGCCGCCAACTTCTTCTGCAATCGCTGCTGCTGCATCATTGCCTGAACGAAGCATTAACCCATAAACCAGATCTTCCAGTTTCATTTTTTCACCATGCTTTAAAAAAAGTGAAGACCCTTCTGTACCAACAGCATCATCACTTATTTTCACGGTCTTATTCATTTTTCCTGATTCAATAGCTAGTAGTGCGGTCATGATTTTCGTAATACTTGCAATCCGGCTTATCTCATGAATATTCTGTTCAAATATTACACGACCGCTGTCTTGATCCATTAAGATGGCACTTTTCGCACTAACAACGGGTTCTCCGTTCACCTTTTCAGGCAGTACTCCCGTACAGAGCAAACAAATTAATAAAAGGGGCAGCACCCTATTTAGAAATCTCAATGTATTCCCCTCGTCCCTTTAGTGGTTTTGTACAAGTTTATGCAAAGAGACAAGGGTTATTACAAGAAAAAATCGAGCATCTTATTCATGTATCTCTAATTTGATTAATAAGGCTTCCATTTAAGTGTTTTTGCTTTTTCAAAGCGTTCACTTACATTGTTCCAGTTAACCACATTCCACCAATTATCCACATAAGCATCTCTTTTGTTTTTATATTGTAAATAATAGGCATGTTCCCAGACATCAAGGGCAAGCAGTGGGATTGTATCCCATTGAGTTAAAATCATATGTCGCTCTGTCTGCAGAATTTCAAGCCGGTGTGCCCGCGGGGACCAGACAAGGATTGCCCAACCTACTCCTTCTACTTGCTTAGCTGCCTCACTGAAATGCTTTTTAAATGCATTAAAACTGCCAAAATCCTTCTCTATTTGCGCGAGCAGCTTGCCAGTTGGTTTTCCCCCGCCCCTTGGTTTCATACTTTCCCAGAAAAGCGTATGCAAATAATGGCCAGAGCCATGGAATGCAGCTTCTCGTTCCCAGTGCTTTATTAACGAAAAATCATTTGTTTTTCGTGCTTTTTCCATCATTAATTCCGCTTTATTTAACCCATCAACATATGCTTGATGATGCTTATCATGGTGTAGACGCATCGTTTCTTCCGAAATAGCAGGTTCTAACGCATTATAAGGATATCCAAGCGGCGGAAGCTGATGTTTGCCAATAGGCACACTCATCTGTTCCCTATTCAGTTCATTCGTACATTGCTCAGCAAACAGACGTAATTCATCATTTAACATGACCAGCTCTGCCTCAGTTGCTTGACCTGCTTCGATTTTATCAAGCAGTACATGAATCCTTTCGTTACAGTAAAGCATTTCACTCTCTCTGAACTTACCCGGTATTAATTGAGATGTCTCTTTCAGCCACTCTCGAATATCTGCTACGTACTTCTTCCATTTCTTCATTTTCTCTACCTCCTCTAGGCAACTAGCAAGCTATTTTATGAATCCTAAGAGGGATAGGTGCACAAAAAAAGCTTTATAAAATCCACTCTGTATAGCAGCGGAATTTATAAAGCTTTATCAACTATTTTGATTGCATCATTTTTGTTCGGTAATCCGTTTCATAGAATTCCAATTCTTCACGAAACGTTTGGAAGTTTGCTTCAAGATTCTTTAGAACCTGTATGATGCGATCTGGAACCTCACCATGGAACTTAATCGAATTTTTCCCTGTATACGCGGCACGGCTGTCTTCAAACCAACGATCAGATTTCGGTGAGAAATATTCCTCAATACATTGATGGTAAACTCTGTATAAGGTTTTTTCTGCGGCACCTTTATGAAAGATCTCATTATTAAGAATGATCTGGCAGGTTTCTAGATTCTCCTCACAGTTAACAAGTAATCTTCTAAGCCCAGATAGGATGCCCTTATAATAGAGGTCATCTCCTGGCTTCTCTTGTTGAAGCTGTGAAAGAGTGGTTTCATTCAAGAACTCCTCAAGTCTGCTTACCGTACCGCCTAAAAACGTTCGCACATCATCAAGCTGAGATTTAACCATTGAATTACCCAACCATGAACCCTCCTCAGTAAGTTTTTGCAGGTATTCTGTTTATCTGTTTACAATCGTACTTTGTCCCTGATCCAGACGTTTCATTGTTTGTTCTAGAGAATCAAAGTCGAGATTATTGAAGTAAGCGGAGAATTCTTCTTGGGAATTCAGATATAATCGTTTTCGTCTCGATAAATTGCCATCATGCATTAAACAAACTAACGCTACAATATCATAAAAATAGAAATTCCTAGTTGTTCCTTTATAAAGAGGATGTTCCGTGAATGGTGTCAACTCTCGCATAAGCTCATCAAAAATACGCAAATACACAACATGTAACCTTTTTTCTTCTTTTCCTTCTTTAAATCTGACGGATGAACGATTGAAAAGATCCTCTGGTGAATTTGACTTTTCTTTTTCAAGCTCAAGACCTGCACATTCGAGAATTTCCACAACCACACCTCGATATCTCAAATATTGTAATATTAGTAGTATATTAACACATTTTCAATGAAAATGTTATTCGATTGAGCCTTTAAATGTCTCGAAAAATAAATCTGCTTCCTCTTGTTCGAAATCCTGGTCATTTTGGGCTTCTAAAGCAGGCAGTTCATCTATTGCTTTAAGGCCAAAGTAGTCAAGAAATTCTTTGGTTGTTCCATATAGATAAGCTCTTCCGGAACCTTCCATTCTGCCAACTTCTTTAATCAGCGCCTTCGAAACAAGGGTATGAATCGGTCTTTCAGTTTTTACTCCTCGAATTTCTTCAATCTGTGCCCTGGCAATCGGCTGTTTATAGGCTATAATGGCGAGTGTTTCCAATGCAGCTTGAGATAATCCATGTGAACTTGATGTCTCAACCAGCTTTTTTAGATAATCTGAATGTTCCTTTTTAGTAACAAGCTGAAAAACACCCGCAAGCTCCACTAATTGAATGCCTCTTGATTCTTGCAGATATTCTTCCTGTAATTCAGTAATAATGTCTTCTGTTGCTGACTCAGTTAATTCTAGTACTGAGGCCATTTGCTTTAATGCTAAGCCTTCATCTCCGGCTGCAAAAAGCATAGCTTCTAAAACGCCTTTCCAATTACCCAACTGCTCCTACACCTTCCTTAGCTGCAACAAAGATCTCTGAAAAGTTATTATCTTGTTCAACCTGAATTTGATTTAGTTTCATTAATTCTAATACCGCCAAAAAGGTAATAACAATATGTTCCTTTTGAGGTTCTGGGAAAAGAGAAAAGAAGCTTGTCCTTCCACTTAAGGAACGTAGACTGGTTAATATTTCACCCATTCTCTTATCTATAGAAATTTCTTGTCTAGTCACCTTGGTATGTAAAGGCTTCTGTAATTTCTGCCGGCGAAGTAATTTCTGAAGAGCGCCCAGCATATCATACAAGCTGATATTCAGCTCTGGCTTAACGGTTTCCGCTTCCTTAGAGAATTCCGAAAAATCACTCGGTGGTTTTGAGAAAAATAAACTCCGCTCTTCTTCTAACGTTTTAAACTCCACCGCAGCCTGCTTATATTTTTTGTATTCGAGAAGCTTTTCAACGAGCTCCTCACGAGGATCCTCTTCCAGCTCCATGCCGTCTTCATCATAAGCTGTCTCGTCCTCATGTTTAGGCAGCAGCTGCTTACTCTTAATAGCCAGTAAGGTAGCCGCCATTACTAAATATTCACTTGCGATATCTAGTTCCAAGCTCTTCATCGTATGGATATACCCGAGGTATTGTTCGGTAATTTCAGCCATCGGTATATCATAAATATCAATCTCCAGCCGATTAATTAAATGCAGAAGCAAATCCATCGGTCCTTCGAATGCATCAATTTTTATATTATAACCCACTATAAAACCCCACTATAAATCATGATTGTCTTGTTTGTTCATTGAGTTCCATCCCTTAGTATAGAGGATTGCCTTGTTTTATCCAATAACAATCTTCGTTTTCAGCTATTGAAAAATTTCCTAGCCCGTCTTTTATAAAATACAGGCCGGAGCCCATACATAATTTTCTCCACTGCATATTTTAAAAAGGTAAGCAGTAAGAAGTTAAAGGAGGTACTTACATGGGAGAAGGCGGATTCGGTTTCGGAGGCGGCTTTGCATTAATCGTAGTACTGTTCATTTTGTTAGTCATCATAGGTGCATCCTGGTTATAAACTAATCGGGGTATCAAAACCTGTTTGTCATAATGGCAAACAGGTTTTTTTGTACCCATTCAAGCTCAAGAACTCATATGATACAATTAGGGTAGATTTTTTTCGGAAGGGATGTTTGCAAATGAGCTATCCAGCTGAATATATTGATTACTTAGTCGAATTTCATGGAAGCCGTGATTATTTTGAGTGTCATGAAATCCTTGAGGAATATTGGAAAGAGGTTTCACCTGGGGAACGTGATTCCCATTGGGTCGGATTTATCCAGCTTGCTGTCGCACTCTACCATCAACGGCGCGGGAATTTCAATGGTGCAGCAAAAACGATTAAAAAAGCGAGAGAAATCCTTTCAAAAAAAGAAGATGTGATTACTGAACTCGGAATAAACCCGCTAGAACTGCTCGATATGATTACGTTAATTGAAAAACATATACATAACCAAACCCCTTATCAGAGCATCACTCTGCCATTAACTGATACAGAATTAATAAAAGCCTGCCAGACTTCCTGTGAGAATGCTGGATTTTCCTGGTGTATGCCAAGCAATTTAAACAATAATGAGCTCATCCATCGTCACACTTTACGAGACCGCACAGAGGTCATAGAGGAAAGAAACAGGCAGTTGCGTTTACGCAGGGAAAAGCCATAAATATAAACATAAAAAAGAAGCGATCCCTATAGGAATTGCTTCTTTTTTTGATAGTCAATAAGCAAAAGAAAAAAGCTATCCATTACCAAGAACAGCATCTTTTCTTCTATTTATGCAGGTGTTTCATTTCCAGGCAGATCACATTTACCAAAAAACTCCGCTACATCATCTGTCGGTTGAACCTCTTTATCGGGATACTGCTCGATAATCGCTTTCACCATTGCCTTACCCACACCTTGGGCTCTGAAGGAAGGATTAACAGAAATATGCTGAATTTTAATGATTCCTTCTTGAGAAAGATTAAGACCAGCCACACCAATTATTTCTTCTTCTTTCCATAGCAACAGCTGCAAACTTTCATCAGATTCGTAATCCTTCATTGTCGTCTGTAATTTTTTTATGTCCTTTAAATCCGGCATAAACGACAATAAGCCCATTGCAATTTTTTCATGATTTTTTTTATATCTTATAAACATAGGATCCCTCGTCACTTAAGTACGTAGTATTTTTAAGAATATAGTACATCATACATAATAATACCTGTTCTTTCAATGCTACCCTAATTAGCATTTTCCTCGGTCAAACGATGAACACCCAGTAAATAATTCCCCAAACCAATCCCATTACTAGCAGGAGCGCAAGCAAGATATAGTTATTTTTTTTCATAACAGCATAGCTCTCCTTCACCCGGTAAGTTCACGCATCAACTTTTATATGTCGGTTCCATTCTACTATAACAAGCCTTTACTGACAAATCAGGTTCTTATCTTTTTGTAAAATACGATAGAAAAGTCTAGACTTTTTAGTTCGGATTCTATATTTTTCTTTGTAACTTTTGGTGAATCTGCTTATACTAGATAGCAGCTAGAAATTTCCTTTTAAAGTGAATCTTTTTGCATGAATTTTCGTCTAGCATATTAAGGAGGCAGACTATGAAACAGACAATGATAAAAAAGTATTGTATTATTGCTTTAATTTTATGCTTATTCTTCCCAATTCGTGCTTTTGCTGATGCGGCAGTTGGGGATCAAGTGGTAACACTAGGTGAAAACTTAACCACTGAACAAAAAAACATGCTGCTTGCTGAAATGAAAGCACCAGCAGATGTAGAAATCTTAACCGTTACTAATCAAGAAGAGCATGAATATCTTGGGAAGTATATTGCTAAACGTTTAATTGGAACCAAGGCAATATCCTCTTCTTCTATCACACTAGAAAAAGCAGGTACGGGATTGACCGTTGAAACAAAGAATATTAATTGGGTTTCAGAAGAAATGTTTATCAATGCATTAGCAACAGCAGGCGTAAAGGATGCAGCTATTTATGCGACCGCACCCATTCCCGTATCTGGTACAGCTGCACTAACTGGAATTATTAAAGCCTATGAATTATCTGCCGACACAGCCATACCTGAAGACGTAAAACAAGCAGCCAATGAAGAAATGGTGAAAACGGCTAAGCTTGGTGATGAAGTCGGCGCTGAAAAAGCGGCCGCTCTTATGACCAGAATTAAAGAACAAATGGCAGAAAATCCACCTAAAACAGATAATGATATTCGTACAATCATTGAAACTTCTTCTAAAGAACTCGGCTTGAACCTTACAGAAGATCAGATTCAGAGTCTGCTAGATTTATTCAAAAAACTAAAAGACTTAAATATCGATTGGAACCAAGTAGGCGGCCAATTGGATAAAGCGAAGGAGAAATTAACCACCTTCCTTGAATCTGAAGAAGGTCAGGGTTTCTTAGATAAATTAAAAGGATTCTTCTCAAGTATCATTGACGCAATCAAAGCGTTGTTTTCCTAAAGCGGATAGAGTTTAGACAAAAAAGCGGGAGTCATTTAGGCTCCCGCTTCCGACTGTAGATAAACTTGGTTGAGATTTGAAATTGAGATGTTGATTTCCATTCCAGGCGCTTCGCTTTCCGCGGGCGGGCGGTGAGCCTCCTCGTCGCTTACGCTCCTGCGGGGTCTCACCTGTCCCGCTGTTCCCGCAGGAGTCTTCACGCCTTCCATTTCAATCAACTGACTTTTTAAACTTAAAAGAAAAGGCCTATTTGGTCCAAAAAATGCAAAAGAGGTTCAGAATGAAATCATTCCGAACCTCTTTTGTCTACAAACTGAAGCTGAAGTCACTTGTACTCTCCCGCTTTTTTGTGTTATAGAAACTGACAGTAACTTACTTTGTTGATACTTCCTGTAGAGCTAGATCATAACGGACTAAGTCTTCATAGGTTTCCCGTTTAATAACTAATCTGGACTCTGCATTTTCAGTAAATACGACAGCTGGTTTAGGAATACGGTTATAATTATTCGCCATGGAATAACCATACGCCCCTGTGCAAAAGACAGCAAGTAGATCTCCACGCCCAGACTTTGGCAATGGTAAATCCCAAATCAGCATATCGCCGCTTTCACAGCATTTCCCTGCAATCGCCACAGTCTCTTCTACAGGGTCAAGTGGACGGTTTGCCAACACCGCTTCATATTTTGCTTCATACAGAGCTGGCCTGATGTTATCACTCATTCCTCCATCAACAGCTAAGTATTTCCGAACCTGCGGGACATCTTTTTCTGAACCGACTTTATATAACGTGATTCCGGCATCTCCGACCAGTGAACGTCCTGGTTCAATCCAAATCTCTGGCATCATTAATCTGGATTGATTAATATGATTTTGTACTTCTTTAACGATTTCTTCTACATAATAAGCTGGGGGCAGCGGGTCATCTTCTTTTGTATAGCGAATACCAAATCCTCCGCCTAGATTTAAAACTTTAGGCTGATAGTCAAATGCTTCATACCAAGCCTCTAGTTGTCCCAGAATTTTTTGCGCAGCTAAAATAAAACCTGTTGTTTGGAAGATCTGGGAACCGATATGACAATGAATTCCCAGCACATTAATATTTTGGTTTGACAGCGCGGTTTTCAAGGCATGTTCAGCCTGACCGTTTAATAAATCAAAACCAAATTTTGAATCTTCCTGACCTGTCAGAATATAATCATGTGTATGAGCTTCAATTCCCGGTGTTACCCGCAGCAGAATATTAACCTTTTGGTCTCGAGTTCTACAAAGCGTTTCAAGTAATTCAAGCTCCGAGAAATTATCGACCACAATACAACCGACGTTTGTATCAAGAGCCATGATTAATTCTTCTTCACTTTTATTATTGCCATGGAAATGAATCCGTTCAACCGGGAATCCTGCTTTTAAAGCCGTATAAAGTTCTCCCCCCGAAACAACATCGAGTGACAAACCTTCTTCCTCTGCTAACTGAATCATTGCAATAGAAGAAAAAGCTTTACTTGCATAAGCCACCTGTGCCGTAACGCCGAGATCCTCAAATGTTTGTTTAAAGCCCCTAGCCCGTTCTCTAATTAACGTCACATCATAGACATAAAGAGGCGTGCCGTATTCTGCAGCAAGATCTACTGTATCAACGCCGCCGATTTCTAAATGCCCTTGTTCATTTACTCGTTCAGTTCCATAGAAGTGCATATTCCCTCTCCCTTTCTTGAAAAAGGTATCTAAATAAATGAGGCAGACTAGAAAGAGTCCGCTCCTTTTGTAAAGGGAATCTTTTTACCCCTTCCATCAACCTCATATTGTGTAATTTAGCCTTTTAACGCTTTATTTGAATAAATTTAAAATTACCACAACTTTTCGACAACATCAATACAAAATCCTACTTCGTCTGCCGATACTTATTCTGCGGATGGACCACACTTGGTCTAATTCTTGAACCAGGTAGTGTCCTTCTTATTAAGATATGCGACAAGGCCTTAGGACGAAATGGGATAAATGGCCAAAGATATGGTGTATTCAATGATTTTATACTTGCCAGCATAATTAAAAACAAGGTCATTCCTCCAACTAAGCCAGGCAAATGGAAGATTGCGACCAGTAAAAGAATCACTAAACGGGCAATTTTATTTGCTACACCAAGCTCTAAACTCGGGGTTACAAAGGTTCCTATTGTGGCGACTGATACATACAGAATAACCTCTGGTACAAATAATCCGACATCTATCGCAATTTGACCAATTAATACGGCAGCAATTAACCCCATTGCAGTCGACAGAGGGGTAGGTGTATGAATGGCGGCCATTCTGAGAAATTCGATTCCGATTTCAGCGATGAACAGTTGAACAATGATTGGGATATTCGTGTGTTCACTAGGCCCGATAAACGCAAGTTTTTCAGGAAGCAGTGAAGGTTCTACAACAAACAAAAACCAGATAGGCAATAGAAAAAGAGATGCGATAATCCCTAAAAATCTAACCCATCTAACCATCGTACCTACAGCAGGAGACTGCCGATATTCCTCTGCATGCTGCATGTGATGAAAGATGGTCGTAGGAGTAATGATAACGCTTGGCGAGGTATCAACGATAATAATGACATGGCCCTCTAAAAGATGTGCTGCTGCGACATCGGGTCGTTCTGTATAGCGCACAAGTGGATAAGGGTTATATCCTTGTTTAACAATAAATTCTTCAATCGTTTTATCAGCCATCGGCAGTCCGTCCATATCAATGGCTTCTAATTCTTTACGGATGACGTCAATTAAATCTGGATCAGCAATATCTTTAATATACCCAATAGAGATATCCGTTTTTGAACGTTCCCCTACCTTCAGCATTTCAAAACGCAGATTCTCATCACGAATTCTGCGTCTCGTTAACGCGGTATTCAGAATGATATTTTCTACGTACCCATCGCGTGATCCCCGGACGACTTTTTCTGTATCCGGCTCTTCCGGACTTCTCCCTGGATAACTTCTCACATCCACGACTAAGGCAATCGGTGTACCATCAACGATAACAGCGATTAGACCAGACAAGACCTGATCAACCATTTCATCTAGTGTTTCAACTCGGCTGACCGATTGGTTCACCAATCTATTTTCTATAATCTCAAAAACTTTCGCCTTATTCGTTTCTTTATCATTAATTGTAACAAGCTGACTAAGAATATCCGTAATGAAACTCGTTTCACAAAGCCCATTGACATAATACATTTGAATATCCGTTTTTAAGATAACAAACTTGCGGACACCCAGGTCAAAGCTGGTTCCCAGTCCGACATTTTTTTTGAAATAAGCTTCTACTTGATCTGCGTCCTTATAAATCTTCGTCTTGTTCTCGTTTTCCGAACTCACGATACCCGCTCCTTTCTAAAATAAGTTCCACCGCTAACCTGGTAATGGGTGCTCCTTTACGATAATCGTCCCTGCTTGCCATTTTCCCAATGTCTCCGATTCCAACAACCAACGGTGCATGTAAGTCATCAATACAGTACACTGTGTCTCCCGTAATTCTTCCAAGTTCAAATTCAGCTGTGCCATTTTTATCGACGCCTTGAGGAGTTAAATTCCCTTCTCGATCAATACTTACATCCACTCTTGTCCACTCTGCGTGTCTAGTCCTTGATGCAACAGCGATAATCCCAAGAACTTCAATTCCTTCATCAAGAGCCACATAGCGCATCGCTGTTTCACCTGCTCCTTCACCGACAATTCCACTATCATCAAACATAACTAAAACAGGATCATAGGGCGTCTTCTTGATCATTCTGACTAATTCGGCACCCGAATGAACCGATGGATTTCCATATGACATTGAAATACATCGACCGCCAATCTCCTTCGCCACAAGCTCTACCACTCGCTTTGCATATTCATCACCATCTGTAATTAAGATTACTTTTCTTTTTGCATCCATCAACTTGTTCCTTTCAGCACTTTGTTATAAATCGACAAAATAGAGCCATTGAAACAATGAACCGGCCACTTTTCCTAGTACAAGGGCCATCACCAAATGAATCACTTTATCCTGAAGCCCAATGCGTTTTGAAAGAATCGGAAAAACATTAATAACCTCCGTAAGCGCAGCTGCCAGCATTCCATTAAAAATCCCATCCGCCAGTCCGATTGGCAGCAGGATATACGCATGTATGTAAAACGATACACCTTGTAATTCGTTCCATCCAAAGAACACGATCCCTAAAACGATGGCCGCTTCATAGGCCGGAAGCCTCTTTTCTGTTTTGGTGAGCTGAGCAAGCCTTGGGAGAACTCCTAGCACAGTTAGGAAGGCTACAAACCCAGCACCCACGGACAGACCACCAGCAAGTCCGACAAACATACAGAAGAGAATACTACCTGTCATCAAGATGCCTAATACTTTCCTTATTTTCATGCATAATTACGTATTGATCGAGGTCTTGCTGGTAGTTGAAAATTTCAACCTCAAGCGGACTTGGTTCTTCATTAAACCTTTTTTTAAAGAATTGATTAAAGAAGAGAATCATTCCAAGTCCTAAGCCAAAACTATAGGGAATTTGGATAAGCAGAGGCTTCGTATCCTCCCTTCCTGTAATCATCTTGAATAATTTTTGATGTACTTCTTGCATACTGACATCCACATGAAAGTTCATAATAGTGATGCCTGCCCCTATAAATAAAAGAAACCAAACGGCTAGAAAAGATAGAATGGAGAATCTTCTTTTCTCATAAATAACTTCAATAATCGTTTGTGCTGGTCCAAGGGTTTGCACTTCAATGGTTGGATCCACATTACGGATACATTGAATCATATGGATAAGATCGATAATGATGATATTGTTATCCGCTCTCGATACCTTTAACAGTTTCGTTTGTTCTAAGGTCTTAACAATATCGTCCGGACCTATAATTCGGGCAACATCTTTTACGAATAATTCTTGCTCTTGACGAACATGTACCCTGTTTCTCATACGAACATAGACTAGTTCCATACATTTCACACTCCGCCCATTGATTTCCGTATAAAACTAGTATGGATTGCGAAGACAAGGAACATACAAGGCACTTTACAAAGTGTAAAAATTCCCATAAAAAAAAGCTGTCCCTGCAGGTCATGTAAAACATGATCTGCAGGGACAGCCGATTCTATATACTTAAGTCGTTGGGAAAAAAATCATTTGAAGAAGGAAGATTACACCGAATACTAAAATTAATGGATGAACTTCTTTCCATTTTCCACTGACAATTTTCAATAAGGGATAGGTAATGAACCCAATTGCAATCCCTGTGGAGATACTAGAAGTCAACGGCATCACCAGGATAATCGCAAAAGCAGGAAATGCTTCATCAAGTTTCATCCAATCAATCTTAGATAGACCAACCATCATGAAACTGCCGACAATAATTAACACTGGAGCTGTAATTGACGGCAATCCCGAAATTGCGCTGATCAGCGGAGAGAAAAAGGCGGTTATTGCAAAGAGAATAGCAATGACAATAGCCGTTAATCCAGTTCGTCCTCCCGCCGTAACACCAGCGGTTGATTCCACATAAGCTGTGGAAGGACTTGTTCCAAACAGCGAACCGACAGTCGTTGCTACCGCATCGCCAAGGAAAGCGGTTTTAGCGTTTGGAAGTTTCCCATCTTTCATTAAACCAGCTTGTTCCGTTACACCAATCATCGTACCCGTTGTATCAAAAATAGTGACAAGTAAAAAGGCAAATACAACCGCATATAAACTGTTTGAGAATACACCAGAAATATCAATGTCTAAGAAGACTGGTGCTGGTGGTGTTGACACGACATCAGTAAACTGAAGCATGTTGAAGAAATAACCAATAACTGCCGTAACCAGCATTCCAAGGAACAATGCCCCTTTAACATTCCTTGCCATCAAGATAAGAGTAATAAATAAGCCAACAATCGATAAAACCGCTATAGGCGAACTTAGGTCACCTAAGGAAACAAACGTTTCCTTATTTGGAACAATAATTTGACTATTTCTTAACCCCATAAACGCAATAAATAGCCCAATACCAGACGTAATACCATATTTAAGCGAATTAGGGATCGCTAAAATAATCATTTCACGAAGCTTTGTAACACTTAATAATAAAAATAGAAGACCTGCAATAAAGACGGTACCTAATACAATTTGATAAGAAAGTCCTTGTGTACCGACAACACTTGCAAAGTATGCATTTAACCCCATACCCGGTGCTACAGCAATTGGGTACTTAGCGAAAATACCCATGATTAAGGTACCTATGACAGCGGATATAATCGTTGCCATAAACACCTGATCAAAAGGTATTCCGGCAGATTTAAGGATAGCGGGATTCACAATTATAATATAAACCATTGTAAAAAAAGTTGTAAACCCTGCAATTAACTCGGTTCGGATAGTCGTTCCATGTTCTTTCAGGGAAAAATATTTCTCAAGCATCTTAATACCTCCACATTTTCAAAAAAGCGAATAAAATCAACAGCATTTCTTATAATATTCGTTTTTCCATGTTATTTCAACTAAAATCTATCATATTTTTATATTTTTTTAACAAAAGAGGCCATTTTGACTGCGAAGCCGCTTTCATTCTTCATTAGTATTGCTTAGACAGCAAAAGTAATGCTTGTTACGTGATTTTTCAGAAATATTTTTAAGTTCAATCATTGACATATGTACACAAAAAAGAACACATGAATCATCGATTCATGTGTTCTTTCATTTGCTGTAAGATTTTTTTTTCAAGCCGTGAAACTTGAACCTGTGAAATACCGAGCCGACCGGCAACCTCAGATTGGGTTTGATCTTTATAGTAGCGTAAATAAACGATTAGCCTTTCCCGTTCATCTAACTCCTCTATGGCTTCTTTTAAGGTGATTTTATCAAACCATTTTGTATCATTATTGTCGGCCATTTGATCCAGCAAGGTAATGGGATCACCGTCATTTTCATAAACGGTTTCATGGATGGATGAAGGTGTCCTGCTCGCTTCTTGAGCAAGAATCACTTCTTCAGGAGTCAACTCTAGAAATTCGGCAAGTTCGTTAACAGTTGGTACTCTTCCAAAATTTTTGGAAAGCTCTTCTTTAGCACGGCGAATTTTATTGGCCATTTCTTTTAATGACCGGCTCACCTTTACTGTTCCGTCGTCACGGATAAAACGTTGAATTTCGCCAATAATCATAGGAACTGCATAAGTTGAAAACTTGACCTCGAATGATAAATCGAACTTATCGACGGATTTCAGAAGTCCAATACAGCCAATCTGATATAAATCATCAGGCTCATATCCTCTATTAAGGAAACGTTGAACAACAGACCATACCAGTCTCAAATTACTTTGGACAATCAGGTCCCTCGCAGCCTGATCACCGCTCTGACTGCTCTGAATTAACCGCCGTAATTCATCATCCTTCAAATGGGTTTGTTTCTTCTTATTTTTAACCTCCACATCCATATGCAAATCTCCCTTAATTGCACACTTTACTTTTGGTTAAGTGCTTTTTTAAACGAATGATTGTTCCTTCGCCTTTATGGGAAATGACATGCATCTCGTCCATGAAATTTTCCATGATTGTGAAGCCCATACCGGAGCGTTCAAGCTCAGGCTTTGTTGTATAAAGCGGCTGTGTGGCTTCTCCGACATCATCTATACCGAGACCCTCATCTCGGAAAATTATTTCAACTACATCGCCTTCAATCATGACTGAGATATAGACCATACCGTTCGGATCATTTTCATAACCGTGAATAATTGAATTTGTTACGGCTTCAGACACAACTGTCTGAATCTCAGTCAGTTCATCCAAGGCAGGATCCAGCTGAGCAATGAACGCGGCTACTGTCACTCTGGCAAAGGACTCGTTTTGGCTTAATGCGGTAAATTTAATTTCCATGTTATTTTTCATGGTTAGGCAACCCCCAATCTTTGTAAAGCGTTTTCCTCAGAAAGTTCCAGCTTAATAATCTTAAACAACCCGGACATCTCAAATAGTCGCTTTATCGTTGGGGAAATTGCACACACAACCATTTCACCCTTCTTTTCCTTAATTTGCTTATAGCGTCCTAGAATGACTCCTAGTCCTGAACTATCCATAAAGGAAAGCCCCCCGAGGTTTAAAATAATATGCTGAATGTTATGCTTTATAATCGCGGATTCAGCCTGTTTTCTTAATTTTTCTGCCGTATGATGATCTAATTCTCCCTTTAAGCGTATGCATAGGACTCGATCCTTTGCTTCCATATCAATGATAAGACTCACAATATACAGCCTCCTTATCTGTCGTTATAGAAGTCAAATTCTCCTTTTGTCCAATAGAATCCTTCTCTCTGGCAAAACTAGTGTCCTTTCGCTGAAAAAAGTTTATATACGCATTCTTTTGACAAATTATGCTAATTGGTTTGTGTGAACATTCCAAAAACCCGTTTATACAGCTCCCACCAGCTTGCTTTTTCAATCTTTTCCTTTGCTACGATTGGGGATTCAACGACCAGCTTCCCATCTTTGATAATTTTCAGCTTACCAATTTCTTCTCCTTTAGCAATTGGTGCCTTTATCTGTTTGTCCATTTCGATACTTCTCGTAAAATCCTTTGCTAATCCGCCTTTTTTAGTCAATACAGAGATGGGTTCACTTGTAACGCCTGTGACAGTCTTTTTACTGCCTTTACTTACTGGTGCTTTTTTTAGTATTACGCCTCTTTCATAGAGGGGATGGGTCATATATTGCGAGAAGGCGTAATCGAGCATTTTTGTCACCTGTGCATTACGAGTCTTTGGATTCGGCGCACCAAACACAACGGCAATCACGCGCATATTCCCTTTTTTCGCTGTAGCCGTCAAGCAATATTTTGCTTCATTTGTATAGCCTGTTTTTAATCCATCAACACCTGGATAAAATTTCACCAATCGGTTGGTGTTTACAAGCCAGAACTTTTTGTCGGTATCTTCACGCAGGTAGGATTCATAAACTCCTGTAAAGTTTGTAATCTTTTCATATTTAAGTAATTCCTTTGCCATAATCGACATATCATGTGCTGTGCTGTAGTGATCCTCTACAGGTAAGCCAGTAGGGTTTTGAAATTTTGTGTTTTTCAATCCCAACTGTTTAACCTTTTCATTCATTTTTTTAACGAAGCCTTCTTCTGAACCACCTAGTCTTTCAGCCATTGCCATTGATGCGTCATTCGCAGATCCAATTGAGATTCCCTGAAGCATCTGCTCCGTTGTCATTTCCTCTCCTGGTTCTAGAAAAATTTGTGATCCACCCATTGAGGCAGCATAATCACTTGTTCGAATTTTCTCATCAAACTTTAAATCTCCTTTATCAATGGCCTCCATGATCAACAGCATCGTCATAATCTTAGTCATACTTGCCGGAGGGAGTTTTTCTTGTGAGTTCTTTTCATATAAAACAGTCCCGGTATCTCTTTCTATTAATATCGCCGATTTTGCACTATCAGCCAATTCAACGCCTTTTTCTTCAGCTGCCTTAACAGGTGATACCACGCTAAAGCTCATTACAATGATGCACAGAGAAAGAATACGCTTCATCTCTAAACCTCCATTCGTTATAGAAACATCATTTCCAATAAACCCATTTTTATACAATAAAAACCGGAATATTGCATTCCTGTTTCAAGCCTTAGTTCTAAGTTTAGAGATAAAACATCTATGTAGTTTTAAGCAAAAAAAAAAGCCAATTTCCAGAGATAGAATGAAACATTCTATCTTAGGAAATTGGCTATACATAATCTCATTCAGTAATTGATTGATGAATCAATACAGGTTTTTCAACTTTCTCATTTGAAAGGATAATGTTTTCATATAATTTCTCTTTTACTGCCGACACATCTTCAAAGTTACTGTAAATCGTTACAAGTGAATCACCTTTTTTAACTTGATCACCAATTTTTTTACGTAACATCAAACCTGCTGCCAAGTCTATAACTGAATCTTTCGTAGCGCGTCCTGCACCAAGAATCATTGCAGCTGTACCTACTTCATCAGCAACGATTTCAGAAACATATCCATCTTCCTTCGCTTCCAGCTCAAACGTATATTTTGCTTGTGGAAGTTCTTCCGGACGGTCTACCACAGATGCATCGCCGCCTTGTGCTGCAAGGAAGACTTTGAATGATTCAAGTGCACTTCCATCTGCAATAGCTTTTTCAAGCATAGCACGTGCTTCTTCTAATGAATCCGCTTTTTTAGCCAGATAAACCATGTTGCTGCCAAGCGTTAGTGATAGTTCAGTTAAATCTTCTGGACCTTCACCTTTTAAAGTATCAATCGCTTCTTTCACTTCTAGCGCGTTTCCGATAGCATATCCAAGCGGTTGGCTCATATCAGAGATAATTGCCATAGTTTGACGACCGACATTGTTACCAATGCTCACCATCGCTTTTGCTAGTGCTACTGAATCATCAATCGTTTTCATAAATGCTCCTGCACCTGTTTTAACATCAAGAACAATTGCATCTGCACCTGCAGCAATTTTCTTACTCATGATTGAGCTTGAAATTAAAGCGATACTATCAACTGTCGCAGTAACATCGCGTAATGCATAAAGTTTCTTATCTGCAGGCGTTAAGTTACCACTTTGGCCAATTACAGCTAGTTTATTTTTGTTTACTAAACGAATGAATTCATCATTTTCAATTTCAACATGGAAACCTTCAACTGATTCAAGTTTATCAATTGTACCACCTGTATGCCCAAGTCCACGGCCAGACATTTTAGCTACCGGTACACCAACTGCTGCTACCAACGGTCCAAGTACTAACGTTGTTGTATCACCAACTCCGCCTGTACTATGTTTATCTACCTTAATACCTTCAATTGCAGTTAAATCGATAGTATCTCCAGAATTAACCATCGCCATTGTAAGGTCTGCACGCTCTTGTTCGTTCATTCCTTTAAAATAAATAGCCATGGAAAGAGCACTCATTTGATAATCTGGAATTGTACCTTCAGTGAAACCATCAATAATGAACTGAATTTCTTCTTTAGTTAATACATATCCATCACGTTTTTTTGCAATTAAGTCTACCATTCTCATTAGTAAGCCACCACTTTTTCTTTAAATTTGTATGTCTGATTTTGAAAGGACTTAAATCTTTTCTACAATTTGTTTAATAAAGCTCTTGAAACTAACTTTTACTAGTTCAGTCGTTTCAATCACCTCTTCATGTGACAACGGTTGATCAAGGATTCCTGCAGCCATATTTGTGATACAGGAAATTCCTAATACTTCCATACCACAATGCCCGGCTACAATTACTTCAGGAACAGTGGACATTCCCACTGCATCTCCGCCAATTGCACGTGCAAAGCGGATTTCAGCAGGGGTTTCATAAGTTGGCCCCGTGTTACCAACATACACGCCTTCTTTTAACTTTAGTTCAAGATCAGCGGCTACTTCTTTCGCTTTCATACGCAGTGATTTACTGTAGGCCTCTGACATATCCGGGAATCGTGGTCCAAATCGTTCATCATTGGCTCCGATTAGCGGATTCGTTCCCATATTATTAATATGATCTGTAATAATCATTAAATCTCCCGGCTTAAATGCTTCATTTACACCACCGGCAGCATTCGTAACGACTAATTTTTCCACACCGAGCAGCTTCATAACCCGGACTGGGAAGGTAACCATGTCCATATTGTAGCCTTCATAGAAATGAAAACGACCCTGCATTGCTACAACTTTTTTCCCGCTTAGCTCACCAATAATTAGTTTACCGGCATGTCCTGAAACAGTTGAAACCGGAAACTCAGGAATCTCTTCATAAGCTAGAACAACTGGGTTTTCGATATCGTCTGCTAAAACACCGAGTCCCGACCCTAAAATCAGGCCAATTTCAGGCGTTCCATTGATTTTGCTCCGTATAAAGGATGCAGCTTTTTCAAGGTTTTCATACATAGCAACCACTCCTTATTTAAGATCAGTTAAGATATTCTTACCGTATACAGGCATCTTCACATTGAAGTTAGCTGCAACCGTTGCACCGATATCTGCAAAGGTATCTCTAATCGGCAATTCTTGTCCTTGCTCAAAACGTTTTGAGTACATAAGTAACGGAACGTATTCTCTTGTATGATCTGTTCCTGCATGGGTTGGATCGTTCCCATGATCGGCAGTAATGATGACTAAGTCATCTTCGGTTACTTTTTCCATCACTTCGGCCATTCTCTCATCGAATTCTTCTAGTGCTTTACCATAACCTTCTGGATCGCGACGATGTCCAAATAAGGCATCGAAATCAACTAAATTCAAGAAGCTTAAGCCAGTGAAGTCCTGATCGATGGTCTGTAACAATTTGTCCATACCATCCATATTAGAGACTGTTCTCAACGATTCAGTTACACCTTCACCATCAAAAATATCAGAAATCTTCCCAATCGCTAATACGTCAAATCCACTGTCTTTCAGCTCGTCCATAACCGTACGATTGAATGGTTTCAAGGCGTAGTCATGACGATTTGATGTCCGTTTGAAGTTACCCGGTTCACCAAGGAATGGTCTAGCAATAACCCGTCCCACTTTGAATTGATCCTGCATGGTAAGTTCTCGAGCTATTTCACAAATTTTATATAGTTCCTCTAATGGGACTACTTCCTCGTGCGCAGCAATCTGTAATACAGAGTCAGCCGACGTATAGACAATCAGTGCTCCCGTTTTCAGATGTTCAGCACCCATTTCATCAAGAATTTCTGTACCACTTGCAGGTTTATTTCCAATAACCGGGCGACCTGTTTTTGCTTCAAGCTCGTGAATCAATAATTCTGGAAAGCCATCAGGAAATACTTGAAACGGCGTGCTGATATTAAGACCCATAATTTCCCAATGACCAGTCATCGTATCTTTTCCATTAGAGGCTTCCTTCATTTTGGTAAAGTAAGCTTGCGGAGCAGCCGCTTTTTCGATCCCTTTGATTTGACGGATATTACTTAAGCCAAGCTTGCCTAAATTCGGCATCTTCAACCCATTCATTCTCTCCGCAATATGACCTAATGTATCAGAACCTTTATCTCCAAATTCTTCAGCATCTGGAGCTTCGCCAATTCCTACTGAATCCATTACGATTACAAATATCCGTTTAAACGCTTTGTCTTCTCTCATTATTAATTGACCTCCTAATAAAATAAAACAACTTATAGAATTCATATTCCCCTTAAGACAGGTGAATTAACCTTAAAAAACTTTCAACCGATTTTTGATGTCGGAAGTCTGACATCTCCATTGTAAACGGTTTCGATTGGTTCTTCAATGATTATCTCCTATCCATTAAAAGAAATAGAAAAAACATTTTATTTCTTTCTATTCCTTCTAAACTATCATCCTATCAGGCACGAGGATGAAACTTCTTGTACACATCCTTTAACCGAACATTGGATACATGGGTATAAATTTGTGTGGTTGAGATATCAGCATGACCTAACATTTCCTGTACGGCGCGTAAATCCGCTCCATTGGTTAACAAATGAGTAGCAAAAGAATGACGCAAGGTATGCGGAGTCAACTCTTTCTCTATACGAGCATCCTTAGAAAGTTTTTTAAGTATTTTCCAGAATCCTTGTCTCGTTAACCGATTTCCATGATGATTTAAGAAAAGCGAATCTGTTTTATGCACACTTTGTAACTTAACTCGTCCATTAAGTAAATATTCCTCAATTGCTTCGAGTGCTGTATGCCCAATTGGAATAATCCGTTCTTTATTTCCCTTACCTATACAACGGACAAATCCCATTGTCGCATGAATATCACTCATATCTAAATTGATTAATTCACTCACACGCATGCCTGTGGCATAAAGGAGTTCAAGCATAGCTTTATCCCTATATCCATACTCATTCGTAAGTTTCGGAGCTTCGAGCAAGGCTTCCACTTCTTCCATACTAAGAACTTTTGGAAGGCTTCTTTCCTGTTTAGGTGATTCTATATGTATGGTAGGATCTTGGTCAGTAATCTTTTCACGGATAAGAAACTGATGAAAAGACCGCAATGAAGCAATGTGACGAGCCAGTGTCTTTGGTGATTTTCCCTGATCCTTTAATCTTGCTAGGAATTGAATGATTGAGGCCCGACGGACTTCATTCCAGGTATTCAGCTGTTCAACATTCTTCATATAAGCAAAATATGATTTTAAATCCCGCTCATATGAGATGAGCGTGTTTTTTGCCAAGCCCTTCTCGACTGTTAGAAAGTGGATAAAATCTCTTATATGATCTATCATTTACATTACTCCCCGTCTAAATAAAGCAACATCAATCTGCTCAGCCAGGTTTCTTCTTCAGAATCCCCAGCCTTCATCACTTTTATTGCTGCACCTTTAGGTTCGCTATAACGCTGGTACCCTTCATATTCCTGATTTAACCATACCATTCCTAAATAAAAAAGAACAGTAAAGCACACAAAAAGTAACAAAACCTTCATAATTTGAAAAAATAAATTAACCGAGGTTTTCATCCCTACATCCCCTTATAAACCCTTTTCTACAATCTATGCCCGATTGGTCCAAGTTTATACATGAAGAAAAAGGAACCTCTCTCTTATAAGCTTAAAGAACGTTAAAAAACAAAAAACCTTCTCCACGTGGAAAAGGTCAAGTGTATTATTCAGTATCCGATTCTGATTCAATATCCGGTTTATCGTGACATCTATGGCAAATGCCATGAAAGGTCAATCTATGATCTTTTATCTTGAAGTTCCAATCACGTTCAACTATCGCTTCGACATCTTCAAGTAAATCGTCTTGAATTTCATCCACAGCTCCACACTCAACACAAACAAGATGGTGGTGAAAATGAGCTGCTCCTTCTTGTCTTAAATCATAACGGGATACTCCATCACCAAAGTTAATTTTATCAACAATTTTCAATTCAGTTAACAGTTCTAAAGTCCGGTATACAGTTGCTAAACCAATCTCCGGCGACTTTTCTTTGACCAAGAGGTAAACGTCTTCAGCGCTTAAATGATCCTCTTCGTGTTCAAGTAAGACGCGGACGGTCGCTTCTCGCTGGGGTGTTAGTTTATAACTGGACGAGTGCAACTGCTTTTTAATTCTCTCAATTCTATTTTCCATTGTATTTCCCTCCCGCGCCGCTATCCTTACCATTATATCAAAAGAGGGAAAAGTGTCAAAATACAATTAGAGTTCAGCGATTTTTTTTACACCACCCACTTCTCTTATTTACTTAGAAGACTAACAACACTTTTCATAAGTGGAGGTGACAGATAAGCTTCAATCGCTCCAGCTGCAACCAAAAATAAAACAGCAGTAATAAAAGAATACATGTACCGGTAAACAAACGGCTTTAGTGGTTCCCTAGACTGCTTCAAAAAAATTCGGCGGGTCATTTTTATTGATAAGGAAACCGCCATTGCAGCAATAACGATAAAGACAGGAACAATGAAAATGTTTTGAGGAAGAATCGAAACGAATGATAACAAAAATCCGCTCCATCCCATTTGATTCACTAAGAATCCCACCGTAAACCCGACCACTACACCTTTTAAGAATAAAAGAATGAGGATAACCGGCAGCCCAATGACTGAAATACCTAGAATCCAGATTAAAGCAATATACTTTATATTATGAGCCGCACTCTGTACGAACATATCTTGGCTGCTGGCCATATTGTTTTCCGAAACTTGTCCGAAAAATTGAGATAAATAATAAAACAAATCTTCTTTTTGAGTAAAACTAAGACTATTCACTAGAATTGCCCCAAAGATTACCCCCATTAAAAAGAGGACGGTAATGAACAGATAAAGTGAGGAATGATCAGTTACATGTTTTACGGCGAATTTGGCTGCAGTTTTTTTCTTCATTTATCTTCCTCCCATTGATTGCTTACTAAATAGTATGTAAATTCCTTTTCTTTATGACAGTGAACTTTTCTACATACGATTTTCTGTTCAACCCTTTCAATCTATATGGTATAATTTTCATACTATTTAGTTAAAAGAGAGGGAATATAAATGAATGCCATTTTAAAAGAATTTCCAGAAGTAATTGAATCGGATCGAATCTATCTTCGTCCATGCCGGCGTGAAGACAGCTTCGCCGTCCATGCAGCAATCCACGCATCACAGCAGGAATTAAAGCAATGGCTTGCATTTGCCAAAACCCTAGCGACCATTGAAGAAACTGCCGAGAATCTTATTCAGTCACAAGCGGATTTTATCCTGCGCAAAGATTTGCGCTTCCTTATCTTTCGCAAAGAAGATGATGTGTTTATCGGATCAACCGGTCTTCACCGCATCAATTGGGACATCCCTAAATTTGAAATAGGCTACTGGATTGACACCCAATATAGTAAGCAGGGCTATATCACAGAATCTACAAAGGCACTGACCAATTTTGCTTTTGAACAGTTAGGCGCCAAACGAATTGAAATCCGCTGCGATTCAAAAAACACAGAAAGTCGTCGGATCCCCGAGAAATTAGGTTTTTCCCTTGAAGGTATCCTCCGCTCTGACAGTCTAGCTGTAGATGGATCCGTTCGTGATACATGTATTTTTGCAAAAACAACCGCAGGCAGTTAAATCACTCCAAAAAGGCTGTCGAGTATGTCGACAGCCAAGCATTGGTACTTTATGTTGATTTAATTTTTCCATATTTACCGCCGCCCCCGGCTGTAAAGGTCAAAAGGCCTTTTCTGGCGAGATCAATAAAAACGGCTGTTTTTTCTGGAACGACTTGCTGTAACTCATTTAGCGTTACTTTATGAAGAATATTCATTTCCGTACCAAATACTGCAAGCAGTCGTTCGAACGTTTTTGGACCAAGTCCTGGAATAAAATCGAGTGGGACTTGATGCACATAAGTTGGGCGATTCCGATGTGATTTTTCCAATGATAAACCCGCGATTTCTTTTATTCGATTCGCCACACCATTAATAATGCTCTTACTTCCACAGGACGAACACGGTGAACCCACAGCTCCCGGCTGCAAGCATTTACTGCAGACCGTTTGATGGTATTTTCCCAGTTCAGGATTTAACCCGTAATTAACCGCAATTTTCCGTCCCTCTATTTCCTTTAAGGCCTTTTCTAATTCAAAAAAGCTTGGCTGCTTCAACTCCATCTTTTGATATTCTCTGGCAATTTTCGCTAGTGAATGTGCGTCAGAATTCGTTAGAAAAACATAGGGATCCAACTCAATAATTTCCCGGGCCATAGTCGTATCAGAACTTAATCCTAATTCAATCCCATCAATTAGGTTCGGATTAAACACTTCAGTAAGGCTGAATTCGACACCTTTCCCATATAAACTTTTAAATGGGGTAAATACATGTGCTGGAATGAAAAGCCCGCCCAGCTCTTTTGTTTTTTCCTGCAGCGTGATGCCCTCACAATAAATCCTCTGTGAACTCAAATGAATATTTTTCATATAGTTGCTCATCCAAACGGATAATTCCTTCATTGCGTCTAATGTAGGCATATAAACAAGAACATGAATTGGACCTTGGCAGTACTGGTCATAGATTTCTATCTCTGAACCAAGAATCAATACCGTTTGTCCAAATTTTAAACCGCCCTCTTCAAGCTCTACCATCTCTTCTTTATCAATGAGCAGCTCTAGTTCTTCGATGACTTCAGGAGAATGGCAGTCAATAATCCCTACCATATCGAGACCCTTCCGCTCACTAGCCGTTTTTAAAACATTACGGAGTGTCAGTGAACGAGCTCCTGTAATTTTCACCGCTCTTCCCCGATGTGTCCTGCCAATATGAATATGAAGATCGACGTAATAGTCCTTCAGCATTTTAGTGTTCTAACGCTTTTTTCAGCTGTAAATACTGCACAGCATAAGCGGTTTTCGCATCTGCAATTTTTCCTTCCTCAATAAACCGCTGGGCTTCTTCAACCGTAAGCTCAATGAGTTCAACAAACTCATCCTCATCACAGGCCGCTGGATTTTCCTTTTTAGCCAAACCCGTTGCTACAAACAAATGGACCAATTCATCAGCAAAACCTGGTGATGTATAGAAAGAGATTAAATGCTTCATTTCGGCACTTTCATACCCAGTTTCTTCCTCTAATTCTCTTTCAGCACTCCGAAGTGGTTCCTCTCCCGGTTCCAATTTCCCTGCAGGGATCTCAACGAGACTCCTCTCCATCGCCTTTCGATATTGCTCAACCATAATCATTTTTCCTTCATCAGTAATCGCAATGACGGCGACTGCTCCGGGGTGCTTGATTATTTCCCGTTTACCCCTTTTTCCGTTTGGCAGTTCCACTTCATCAACCTGAAGACTAATCACTCTTCCTTTAAAAAGCATGTCACTCGACACTGTTTTTTCTTCAAACTTTTTCATTGTAGCCACTCCTTGTTCTAAAAATAGATATTTTTCCATACATTTTATCACATTAGGACTAGGAGGTACCTGTTTATGAAGGTGTATGTCTTAGAAAAAAGCATTGTCCTGTCGGGAAAGTGTTGGGAAGTACAGCAAAAGCTGAAGGAATATCAGAAACATTATTACTATGTCCATGACTGGATAACTGCAATTCATTCAAACAAAGAAAAATAACGAAAACAAAGACACCATCAGCGTCTGTCTACAGTACATTTCTTTTAAATTGCATAAATCAATTACAACAAAATATCGACCAGCAAATAAAAAGCTATACTAAGAAGATATAAATACGAAGAGGAAGATGCATAGGCCTCCTTCTCTCTACTGTTTTGTATATATAATTACTGAAATTACGGAGAAAATACCAATTGTCGAAAAGAATTGGTATTAAAAACTCACTCGGATCAATCTCAAAAACCAGCAAAAAAAGAAACAATAAAAGTTTTAACGGCATAATCTCCTAATATATTCATATATTTAGATTAGGAGAAACCGTGTGGAGAATTATAAAGGAAATAGTCCTTCAAATTCAAACCGTGTTTGGATATAGAAAGGATAAATATGTTTAATTCATCAAAGATTTTTAGATGGGGAAAAATTCACGATTTCATGGATAAAAATAAGATTAAACAACCCACCGATCATGCGATACTTCTAGGTGGGGAACTAATAAGTCAAGGTCATAAAGTGATATTTGAATGTCCAATTAGTAATATGCATACTGACTTATATGTCCCCACCTTGAATGAAAAAATTTTCATTGAAGTTGTCGGTGATATTAGGACTAAAGAACAATTAATTAAAGATCGGAATCGTGATGCATTTTTATCGTGTGAAGGATTCACTGTACTTCGATTCAACAATGAAAAGATTGAGAATTATGTTCAAGATCAAATTAACAAGTATTTTCTCGGAATCAATGCGTTCGAAAAACACTTAAATTATTGGCGGTTGAATGGAATTCCCAAAATACTAACAAAAAAAGAAGAACAAATGCAAGGTACCAGAAATGCGATTCTAGATTTAAAAGCTACTTGAGCTCTTCATAACGTCAATTTCATCCATGCTAGTAATTACAACTGGATACAAATGGATAATCTTGATATACTAATTATATTTCCATCTTGGGCGGAGGAGTGGTTCTTCTCCATGACGAAAAACCCTTTCTTTAAAGAGAGGGTTTTTCGCCGTTCAGCCAAACATCCTGTGCCTACATCATTTGTAGAGGCAATGATTGCAGGTGGGTTAGGATTCCATGATTCCATTGTGCCGACGATATTGCTGCAGTTATAGCAGCTGTATGGTATGTATAATAGGAAGTGTATAAAAATCATCACTTAGACTTCACCAAGTCCACCACAATTATCACATTGACCACCATCTCCAAAATCGTAACCACTACCATTACAATCTGGACAATCCTCTAATTCTTCATCTTCTGGACCTGAAAATCCGATCATACCGTCAACTCCTTCAACAGATTCTGCCCATCACAAAACATAATCATACTTATTACCCTTTAATCTACTTCCCCTTTTCAAAAAAATAATTCCAACATAACTTTCAAACACTAAAATAATTACCAAAATACTAATTTAGCAACAAATCAAACGAAATATATGGCAAAAGTATTATATTGATGTTATAAATAGAATAGTTAACCAGATATATAGGTTTTTAGGTTTATTTCCAGAGTGTGAGTAAACTACCACATTAAAAATCTTTTGAATCTGTTTTACAGGTGGAGGGTATTCTTCCACCTGTAGTTTTGTGTCAAAAAAAAAAAAAAAAAATCAGAGGTGGACAAATGAAAAAAATATTAAAGATACAAGTCTTATTATCAATTGTTATTATCTTATTTTTCTTCAATTTTAATGTAAGTACTACTAAAGCAGCATTCAGCGATAAGGATAATGGATTGTACCATAAACTATCAGAAATCGTTTATGATGCAGATAATCTAAAAAAAGTGAAAAAAAAATTAACCGACGCACATTATCCAGAACCAAAATTTAAAGTACTTGATGTACTGGATATCGATAATGACAAAACCCATCCTATAGGTAAAACAGCTAACGGTAAGGGAATTTATGGACTCCAGAGCACAGGGTTTAAAGCTATGGCTGTATTGGAAAAAAGTTCTAATAATGTGATTATAGCCTTTGCAGGAACTCAAAAAAATAATCCGAATGATGTTTTAACTGCTATAAATTCACTTACTAGCACCACCAGTGGTCAGAGTTTCCAAGCTCAACTCTATATGAATTACATTTTTAAAGCGAAGCTGGATAAGGATAAAAAATATAAGTTCTATCTTACAGGACATTCATTAGGTGGCTGGGTATCTACTAAACTGTATTTAGATATCCGTTCAGCAAATTGGTTAACCTCTAAGACAAAGTTTGAATATGGTGGTGCGATCATACCATCCATTAGTGGTGTTTACACATTCAACCCATTACCAATATCTAAAAAAAGTATATCTTCGGAACAATGGAAGGCGAACAAAAATAGGGTTTATGACAAGGATGTAAAAAACTTGTACATTAAAAATGAATGGTTAAATAGTACTCAACAGGGCCATTCAGATTCTTTGGCATATATAGGTACTCAAGGGGCCATTAATAAAAAGATAACCAGAAAAAATTATGTAACTACAGGAATCAAAGATACACTAATCCACTACTACACAAAGGATGACATGTCCGAATCACACAAAATTTGTAAACTAAAGAACTCTGTAACTCCTATTAACCAATCATGTGGGCAATAGGAGCAATAAAAAAAGCCAATGATCAAAATAAAATGTACCCTATAAGACGGACACTTTGAAAAATGTCCTCTTGTAGGGTACATTTTAAAAAAGGTGTGGTCTTTTGGTTTTTTATCGTTTTCGTTTGGCGTATCAATCAAAGTAATTTCCATAAGGAAGTCACTTAATTATAATCACTCACCATAAACCGAAGAAACGAAAGATAGAAACTAAAAAACTTTTACAGCCGTACGTTTGGTATTGATAATCATCTTCTTAGAAAAAACATATACCTTTTCTTGCGGCAGCTGTTTTTTCATCTTCTTGACAAGTTGATCCTTCATCTTGATTTTTTGACTAACAATGCCTCCCCAAGACGGCAAGCCGTTCAGGTTGTTAAATGTATTGATATATCCCCGTGATACTAGGTGTTGAATCTGTTGAACAAAACTAACCCAGTTACCTATTAAATACTTCTCGCTCATTTCGCGTCACCTCCCGATGATTAAAAAACAATGAACATAGCTCCCGCCATTCGGTTTCATTCCCCCAGGCTACCACGCCTGAAAGTCCCCCGTCAGGCTAAACCAGTTGAAAAAAACACATTTTGATGCCACCACAGCATCATCCATTTTAACGTAACCCTTCTCCCTTTCGACCACCCAAAACACGACACCACTCGTTTGTTTTATAAGGTTCACCTCACCACTACCGCAGCAGTTCAGTTCAAAGTCTAATCAGGTCTGCTCCCACCGTTGGCATTCTTTTATTTGTCTGGTACCACCCAAACAAACAGAGAACCCAGTACGACTTCCCACATTAGTACATTAAAGTTAATCATCACGTCACGTTTTCTCGTTACAGTCCCTACAGGTCTCTAAAAAGACCAGTGGTAGAATATAGAAAACCCACCTTACTACCCGATTTATCGGTTTCAGTTGGAAACTGTAAGTCATTGAAATTACGGTCTGAATACGTCTCGTGAATCATTTAGGAGTAAGAATCTTTTAATTATTTTTATAGCCAGTCAGACCCCTTTCAGTAAGACCTATCTTACTGTTGTAACGGTTGAGCTTTTTAGGCTATCCCTTTCGGAATATTAACCAATATGCCACATGGTATTTCTCCCATAAGACAGTGATTAGCGACCATCCCCGCACTCCAAAACGTCGTGGTATTTCTGCCACCCCGTTTTATGGATTTGTCCCAAAGGACTTACCACTTCTATAACATTCTTTGTATTATTACCTTATTTACAAATTATCGTTTCGTTATGCTATAACCTAATAGCTTTTAGACAAACGAACAACAATTTGAGGCAATGAAGGAATAAACCAAAATGCCCTCAAGAGATATATTAATGCTCGAATGATAGTAACGTTTAACCATAAAAGGATGAAGAAAAGATTCAGGAGGAAATCAATCAATAGGTACATTCTAAGAACTGTGAGGTTCGGAATGACCTCCCCTCTTTATCTACAAACTGAAAAGACAGCCATCAAAGGCTGTCTTCTTTCACCTTATCCGTATTTTTAAATAAAGTCGATCATCAAAGGACTGATTCCCTTTGATCAGTCCTTTTGACGATTTATATTGCCGAAAACATAAGGGATCTTCTTGTAGTATTTTTCGTAAACACTCTTCCGTTTCCTCAAGTGTAGATTTTAGCAAGGGGTATCCATCTGAAGCTAAAATGAGTTCTTCGGTTTCAGCAGGTACGTTGATGACTTTTACAGCCGAAGGGTCAATTGGATACCCATTGACGACTGCAAATCCATATTGATTGGCTGAATCATTTTGCAAATAATATTGCTGTTGAATAAGCGGCTGAATATATTCCCATCCCGTATCATGGACCAGCAGCTCGTCTATCGTTTTTCCCTTCTTCATTTCTGCTTCCAAGTACATGGATCTAGCATTTGCACTAATGCTGTCGATTTCCTTTTCATTTTTATATAGCTTACCATTCATCAATAATTGGCAATCACCGATCTGCCAGACTTCATGAAAAAAGCTGCTATAAACAAGCAGGCTTGCGGACGGTGCCATCCATCTCTCTTTTTCAATTTCTTGAATAAGGTCATATTCATTATAAGCCTGCTGCATATTTTTATTAATTGCCTCCAGCATCTCCTCAAGATTCGTTTGTGGTGGCAGGGTACTAACTGTCTCTTTAATGATCTCAGCGGCAAACCGGCCAGGTGCTTTTCCATGGATCAGTTTTCCTGTTACATTGGTTGCACCGTCCACTACCATGGCAAAATGGTCATTACAAAAAAATAAATCTTCACATTTCTCAGGATTCCCCAATTTCCCTTCGCTAAAGTTCACTAGTATTCTCATAAATGTCACCTCTTCATTCATCAGTGACTTGATTCCATCTCTTTTCGTCCTCAGATGTTAAATCAAAGCCCTGTTTACCTATGCTTTGTTTGATGCTAAGTTGATAAGCTGGATATTGCCGAAAATGACTAATATATTGCTCGGACTCAGCGACAGTCTTTATTGGAGGAATTAACGTTCCTTCCACTGACATTTTAAGTATGACATCCTTTTCTTGTACATAGGAGAAAAAGCTTTGTATTGTTTCTTTTGACGCATCCCTGTTTTGAAATACCGAAAGTCCGCTTCCATTGACCAGTAACCGTTCTGAGGAACTCGGAAATGCCATAGGCTCCCATGTAAATGTGCTGCCTATCAATTTCTCCAGTAGATGCAGTTTACTGGAAGAACTAATCAACACGCCAGCATGTCCATTCACAAAATCAGTTAAAGCCATCATTGATGAGTATTCCGAAAAAAACAGATCTTCGTCCTTCGATTGATCCGTTTCACTGAGATCAGGAGGGAGCATATTCAACTTATACCAAGGATACATAGCATCCGCTAAGATAATTTTTTTTGAATCCGACTTCTCCCATAGATCCTGCAGTGTCTGGATGTTCAGCTTATCTTTATACTTATTACGATTAACGTAAAGAATGGGTACTTCATATCCAAGCGGAAGGGCGTACAAGTTTTCATTAGTCGAAAACCGGACCTTGATCACCTCTATTAAACTTGCGGCGAATTCCTCTTCTACATATTCATCAACAGGCATAATAGACTGGTCCTCAACGAATGGAAAGATTCCATGTAGAGAGGGAATCTCCGCCATATCCGGTGTATTCCCTGATGAGTTCGCTAGTTTCAGTTCCTCTACTAAATGTTCAGCAGATTTCATTTTTTTCATAAAGATCACAACTTCAGGGTTTTCTTTCTTATACTCTTCAACACGGTTACTCAGCATAGAAGAATACACCCAAATGGTAAGTGTGCTGCTCCCATTCTCTTGCGATTGTATGGCTGGTTTTGGTTTTAATCCGAATAGATAGATCCCTATTAAGAAAATCACGATGATGCTGCTAATAAATAACGTTCTCTTCATAGAGGCCTTCCCTTCTGATTATTAAATTGGAATCCCCTTTTTTCCAGAAATAATTGTCACAATTATTAATGAAGCAATTGTACTTAAGGACAAAATAGAAGCCAGCGCTGCTGCAGTACCGTAGCTTGACGTAAAAACTTGTGAATAGATGGCAACCGTGATGGTTGAAGTAGCTCCTGTATAAAGAACAATCGTCGAACTCAGTTCATTAATGGTCGTCACCCAGCTTAGAATCGCTCCAGACAATACACCAGGCAGCATGAGGATTGCTGTAGTTTTAAAGAATGTTTTCATTGGCGGGACGCCTAAGCTGATAGACGCTTCCTCCACACTGCGGTCAATTTGGTAAAGGATGGCGGTACTTGACCTCATCGTATATGGCAGCTTTCTAATACTATAAGCAATGACCAGGATAATCCAGGTTCCTGTTAATTCAATCGGTGGCTTATTAAACGCTACAATAAAACTAATCCCTAACACCGTACCTGGTATAACATATGGAATCATGATCAGCGTATCTAACAGTGCACTGATTTTCGAGCTTCTTCTTACCACGATATAGGATAAGAGTAGTCCAGATATTACCATAAAAACAATGGCTAATGCCGAATAGCTGAATGTATTAATAATCGCTTGAGGCACTCTAAACAGTACTTCTCGATAACTATCTAAACTAAATTGATTGGTAAACACAGGGCCGTTTGTTTTCAGGAAAGAGGTTGTAATGACAGTGATTTGCGGAATTAAAGAAACTGCCAATACAAGCCAGACAAACAGCATGGCAAAGAATTTTTGAAGAGGTCTTAATTTAATAACCTTAGGTGGTCGCATGGAACTCATTGAATAGGATTTCCTCGTTACGAGATAGCGCTGTAAAAACAAGATACCCGTGCTGACAGACAGCAGGATCATACTTAATGTACTGGCCATCGCAGGATTTGATCCCATTTCATTGATAAATTGTTCATAAGCGAGAATGGGCAGCAACTTGATTCCTTGACCCAATAACATGGGTGTACCGAAATCTGCAAAAGAGGCCATAAACACCATTAAGGCTCCTGTAGATAAGGTTGGGAAGATCAACGGAAGCGTAACGGTGCGCAGTTTTCTCAGCTTATTGCTCCCTAAACTTTCCGAAGCTTCTTCAAGAGAGCTGTCCATCGTCTTTAAGGCTCCTGAAACGTACAAATAAATATGCGGATAAAATTGAACAGTAAATACCCAGATCATACCATGCAATCCATAAATGGACGGCGTATTTAAGCCGATACTATGTAAAAAATTCGTAAGAAACCCATTATTCCCAAGGATTAAAATCCAAGAATACGCACCAATAAAAGGGGGTGACAGTAACGTCAATATAATTAAAATATGGATGGTCTTCTTAAATGGAAGATCAAATCTAGTTAATAAATAGGCCATTGGGAAACCAATACAGATAGCGAAGATTGTCGCTAGTCCACAGACTAGTAAACTATTGGTCAATGAGCTGTAATAATACTTTAACGTGAAAAAGTCCTTATAATGCGAGAAATTAAACGACCCTTCGTAGAAAAAACTGTTGAGAAAAATATTGAATAATGGGTACACCATAAAAAGAATAATAAAGATAAACGCTATAATCGTGATAATATCCCAGGAATTCCATCTAAGTTTAAACCGGCTCGTAGACAGTGCTCGAGTAGTTGTCATGGATGTTTAAAACCTCCTCCCCATCTTCACTAAACAGAACGGCTTCTTCAGGATTCAAATACAGCTCTACATGCTCTCCTTTATTCATTAATAAATCATAATGAACCGCGTGTTCATTTACCTGAATGATTTCTGTCGTATTATTTAGTTGAACGTTGTACTCAACTTTTTCCCCTAAAAAGGTAGCCTCTACAATGACTCCTTTTACAAAGGGTCCGGCGCTGCTAGTTCGCTTTATTTTAATTTGCTCCGGCCTCACCGAATAAACAGCAGGACCGCTGTATGGTTTCTTTAACACAATCGGATATTCTTTATTGGCAACCGTAACAATGGATCCTTTGTTTACATCTTCACTTATCCTGGCTGTTAGGAAGTTAGTTGAACCAATAAAGTTGGCAACAAACTGGTTAACAGGACTTAAATAGATTTCATGAGGCTTGCCGATTTGTTGAATTTTCCCCTTTTTCAGAACGGCAATTCGATCTGAAACGGCTAATGCCTCTTCTTGATCATGCGTAACATAAATCGTTGTAATATTTAGTTTCTTTTGCAGATCACGAATGTCCGCCCTCATCTTTAAACGAAGCTTTGCATCCAAATTAGATAGAGGTTCATCCATTAGGAGTATTCCTGGATGGATAACAACCGCTCTTGCTAAGGCAATCCTCTGCTGCTGCCCGCCGCTTAATAAAGCAGGCTGACGATCTTGATAATCCTCAAGTTCAACCATTCTTAACGCCTCTAGGACTCTTTCTTTCATTTGGATTTTATTTACCTTCCGAGCCTTCAACCCATAAGCAACATTCTCAAAAACCGTTAAGTGGGGGAAAATCGAATAACTTTGGAAAACCATCCCGATATTTCTCTTGTAAGTGGGCAAATCATTTATACATTGATCACCGAAATAGACATTTCCTTCTTCTTGTTGATAAAATCCTGCTAAGGTTCGCAGTAAGGTTGTTTTACCGCAGCCGCTTGGACCGAGTAAGGTGAAAAATTCACCATCTTCTATTGTAAGATCTGCATTGTCTACTCCTTTTACTTCACCAAAGTACTTAGACACGTTTTCTATTCTCACCTTTGTCATTTTGACACATCCTTTTATGAAGTGAATAGAAGTATTAAATAGAAGGTTTCCCTTCTGTTTAATACTCCCAGTCAAGTATCACTCTTTACTTACTTTCCAATTAAAATATCTTGGAACTTCCCTAAAATATCTGTTTGATTACTAGATGCCCACTCAAGGTCATAATCGACCAATTTAATATCTGTTGTTTTAATCAGTCCCTCTGGGGGTTCTACATCGGTTCTTACTGAACGGCGATTAAATTCTTTTACCAGCATTTCCTGCACATCTTTTCCGGCAAGGAAGTTCATTAATTGCTGTGCATTGTCTACGTTTTTGGCTCCCTTGATAATCGCCATCCCATCCGGTACTGCTGAAGTTCCTTCTGTAGGATAAGATACCCCAACATTTGCTCCGCCCGTAATATATTGATATGCCCCTTGTTCATGCGTAAGGCCAATCGGGAACTCCCCATCCGCTACACCTTTTGGAGCCATACTAGAGCTGCTTAAAACTTTGCCGTCCATATTTTTTTGCAGCTTTTTAACAAAACTCCAGCCTTCTTCTCCTGCGTCCCCTTTTGCTTTAAGGATGGTGACCAATTGTGTAAAGGATGAGCCTGATTTAGCGGGATCCGCATACGCAATTTTCCCTTTCCACTTCGCATCCAGTAAGGATTCCCATGAATCTGGCACATCTGTTTCTTTTACCATATCTTTGTTATACATAATGACCATCGGCAACGCTGAAAAACCTGTCCAACTATTATCAGAACTCTTGTACACATCTAATATATTTTCGCTTTCACTCACTTCAAATGGTTCAAAGTTCTCTTTAAAAGCTTCCAGAGATTCAGCACCTCCGCCCCATAGTACATCTCCTAATGGTTTGCCTGATTCAGCCTTAATTCGATTGAGAAGTTCACCGCTTCCGCCAGTTACCAGCTCAACAGTGATCCCTGTTACTTCTTGAAACTCTTTAATAATAGGATTAATCAAGGTTGTTTCATGCGGAGAATATACCGTAACTTTCTTGCTGGTCGATTTCGTTCCATCGTCATTACTGCTTGTGTCCTCGGAGCAGGCAGCTAGTATAAAAACGAGCGCTATGATCCAAGTTAACAGGATATTTTTTTTCATAGTCAATCCCCCTTTAAAATCTATTTTCAGTATATAAAAACGAGGGTAAATAACAATAAACCAAAATTTCCGAAATGTTTAAATATTTTCATGCTTCAAGCTCTTCTTTTTAAATTCCGAGGGAACAAACCCTGTATACCTTTTGAAAATTTGACTGAAGTATCTTGCATTTGGATAACCAACGCTGCTACTCACTTCATTTGTTTTTAAATCGGTATGTTCAAGCAGCTGTTTGGCTTTATCGATACGTATCTCGGTTAGATAATCGATAAATTTCTTTCCTGTTTTCTCTTTGAAAATTCGACTAAAATAGCTATCCGATATATAGATACTTGATGCCAAATCATGAAGAGTAAGCGCCTTATGGTAATGATGGGTAATATACTGAATAATATCCGTTATATCTATATTTCCTGCTAACTCACTGAATTTTAAACACCCCTCTTGGCCCAGTGATTTATAATGATCTTTTGCTAGCTGCGCTTGGGCATAGAGCTTAGCTATGACTGAGAAATCAGAAGAATAGTCGCTCGCACCTCCAATAAATGATGACTTTATAAATTGTTGATGAATGGCTTCTAAACTAGCTGCTTCCTGCTCTTCAAAACCAATAAAATAACCAAGGTTTTTTTCATTTTGACCGTACACATTTTGCAAACCGTTACCAGTAAGAATCTTTTCAGGAGTCATTCCCGCGGCAGATTCCCATACCACTAAGAAATAACGAGAATATTGTTTCATTAAGTTTTCTAAAGACTGCGGAATCTCGTTGGATAGGTCTTTAACAAACTCATCGATTTTTCTTTTTTCTTTTTCAAGACCCGCAATTTGTTCCTCGTTAATTTCTTCTACGACTCTTTTAATGGTTATGTACAGCTCCTGATCATCTAATGGCTTTAATAAAAAATCCTTCACTCCTAACTTAATTGCATCCTGCGCATATGAAAAATCATTGTAGCCAGATAGGATAATCGTTTTAATATTCTTTTTTGCTTGATTGGCATGTTTGATTAATTCTAGTCCATTCAAACCTGGCATTCTGATATCAGTAAATAACAGATGCGGCTGATGTTTCTCTATCATTTCCAGCGCTTCTCTTCCGGTAGCTGCTTCTCCTACAATTTCAATTCCGAGCCTGTCCCACTCAATGCCATACTTGATCCCTTCTCGTATAAGCCTTTCATCATCAGCAATTACTAACTTGATCACGTATTCACTCCCCCTCTTTGGTTTCAGGCAGCTTCAAGGTAATGATCGTACCTTTATTTTCCTGACTTTTAATGGTGAGCCCATATTCTGCACCATAGTACAGGTTCAGCCTCTTCCTAACATTGGCTAATCCCACGCCTGGTCTTTGATTTTGGATGGTCTCCTTCTCATTCAGAACTTCTTGGATTCTATCCTCTGACATACCTAACCCGTCATCTTGTATTTTTATCCAGAGCGTTTTCTTAATACAATAAATGTTGATCTGTAGATGTCCCTGTGTTTCTTTTAATTCCAATCCATGAGATAGAGCGTTCTCCACCAACGGCTGAATTAAAAGAACTGGAATCATACATTTCCCTGCTTCTTCTTCCATATCAATCGTAACGATTATCTTATCCTCAAAACGAACTTCCTGAATAAATAAATAATGTCTTAGTAGTTCAACCTCTTCCTCTAATTTGACAAACTCCTTATCCTTATTTATTGAAAAACGAAAAATTTTTCCTAATGCTAGAGAAATATCACTGACAATTTTCACGCCTCTTAATTTAGAGATTGTGCTGATTGTTTCGAGAGTATTGTATAAAAAGTGGGGATTGATTTGTGCTCGTAATGTATGTAACTCCGCCTCTGTTAACCTAGTCTGTTTTTCAACGCTTTCATGGATTAAGGTATTCATTTGTGTCAGCATATGATTAAAGCGATTTCCTAAATTCCCAATTTCATCTGAATATTTAAAATGAAACCGAACAGACAGATCGCCCTTCTCTACCTTTTCCATTAAATGAATTAATTTATTTATTGGATTAGTCAGTGTTTTTGCAAAAAAGTAGGCTAGCCAAAGGCCAATTATTAAACCAATAATAAGTAAACTAATCGTTACATATCCAAATATCTTATTTTTCTCAATCACTTCATCTTCCGGGATAAAAGTTACCATTTTATATTGTGTTTCGAGTCCCGTATCGTAAACCATAATAGACGGTTCGTCTTGAAAAGTTGTTTTGGTAAATCCTTTTTCATTGGCAAGAACTGTTTCTGTCGACGAATGTTGAAATTTAAGCCCAACTGTTGATTTACTCGGATAACTTGAGATTACGTATCCTCCTTCATCTAGTAAAAACATATTCTGCGAAAACTGGCTCTCTTCCTGTTGGTAGATTCTAGAAATATCTGATTCTGTTATATCGATGATTAAATAGCCAAGAGGCTTGCCTGTCGAAGGCTCCTTTAGCAGTTGTCCCGCACTAAGTACCACTTCATTGGCATCAACTTTCCGAATCGTGTAATTCGTTTCCCAAACCAATGCGCCATTGGCTGCTTTAACTTTACGAAATATCCCCCAATTCTCCATATACTGATCATACTGTTTGGACAAATATTCACCAGTGAAATATCTATCATCATTTAAACCAATTAAGTAAATATCCAGATCCCAATTTTTTGAATCGGTTAACGTACTCAGCAGCTCTCTTACTTGTATAAAATCTTGATATTTTTCTTTCTCACTTCTCGTTTTTGGTTTTTCCAACGCATTCTGGACAATTTCACTGCGGTAAATAAAATGACTCAGCTGCTGGATATCTTGATTAAAAAATGTAAGATTGCGATTAATTTGGGTCATTCCCTCAAGAACCTGTTGACTGACTTGTTCTTTAGAAAGTTCAGAAGACTTTTGGTAGGTGAACACCCCTAATACAATAAGAGGAACGAAAGCTGAAATAATAAAAAAAATCATTAACCGCGTTTGAAAGGATAGATTCATAAATTTTGCATACATGGATATCACCTTTTCTATGACGTTCTACTAATTATATCATCCAAAATAAGTAAAAAACGGTTCCTTGGTAGGAAACCGTTTTAACTTTACTCAATTCAATTGTTGTAATGATTGGCAAGTGATCAGAGGCTTCTGTGAATAATACTCGTTGATTCGCAATGTTTATAAAATCACTGGTGAAAATATAGTCAATTTGCTTAATCGGGTTTGGGACTGGAAACGTATAGGGGTCATCTATTCCAGAAAAACTATCGATAAATTTAGATCCAGTTAAAAGCTTCTGGATTTCAGCCGTTTCGGGTGTTGTATTAAAATCTCCCATTAAAACAGATGGTCCTTCAAATTTATTGCTCTCTGTGATAATCTCTTCAATCTGGGTGGTTCTGCTCGCTTCATCCAAGCCTAAATGTGTATTGTAGATTTGAACATGATATCCTTTTACATTGACTGTCGCATGCAGCAGTCCGCGCTGTTCACCTACACTAGTGAGAAATGTATTCGTTGATTTAATAATTGGGTATTTACTTATAATAGCTGTCCCATATTCTCTTCGCTTTGTATCCCCAATATTCGGATCCAAATTTAAATTCGCTCCATATACATAGTGATTGTAGCCCAGTAATTTCGCGATTTTTTTTGTTTGGTCCTCAAAGTTACTCCGAGCACCATAATGTTTATCAACTTCCTGTAAACCGATGATTTCTGCCCCATTCTCTTTGATTACATTGGCTATTCGCCCTAAATCAAGCTGACTATCTGTGCCTACCCCATGATGAATATTATAAGACATAATATTTACTGGGATCGTCTCTTTTCCCTTTACTGAAGGATTTGTTTCTGCACCTGCAGGTGGTACAAGCGGTGTGAAGGTAAATAAAAGGCTGAATACGATTAACATGAATAATTTTTTCATTTCTAATCTCCTTTCCCCTAATTATTTTTATCTTATCTATCTTCTCCATTCCTATCAATACACTATTATTGATAGATTGTTCTATATTTTTCTGAATATACACAAAATTCATGATTCATCTTCTTTATATACGGCAAATTCTTTGAGTGTATCGCTAAACTCCTTTACAATGAACGTATAGATACATATTAAAGGAGTGAGTGTTTGTGAAAAAACGTCAGTTAGGAAATTCAAGTCTCCAAGTATCAGAAATTGGACTCGGCTGTATGTCACTTGGTAAGGATGCTGCACACGCGGAAACGATTATCTCTGCTGCTCTCGAAGAAGGCATCAACTATTTTGACACGGCCGATCTTTATGACTTTGGTGTCAATGAAAAAATCGTAGGTCAGGCTTTGAAACACGTTCGAGACGAAGTGATCATTGCCACGAAGGTCGGAAATCGCTGGAATGAAGCGAAGGATAACGTGAAGTGGGATGCCTCAGCTGCTTACATCAAAAGCGCAGTTAAGGACAGCTTAAGCCGGCTCGGAACGGATTATATCGATTTTTACCAGCTTCATGGCGGAATGATTGAAGATAATATAGAAGAAAGTATATCAGCTTTTGAGGAATTAAAAAAAGAAGGCTTGATTCGCTATTACGGAATCTCTTCCATTCGTCCCAATGTGATCAAGAAATATGCAGCTGACTCAGCTATTCAAGCAGTCATGATGCAGTATAGTCTCCTTGATCGCCGGCCAGAGGAATGGCAGCACCTGCTTGAAGAGAACCAAATCAGCCTTATTGCCAGAGGCCCAGTTGCTAAAGGTCTTCTCAGCAAAAAAATGTTGACGAAAGCATCCAACAACGTCAAAGAAAAGGGCTATCTTGATTACAGCTATGAAGAATTGGCTGCCTTGCTTCCTACTATTCAAGAAACGCTGCCGCGGCCGCTTACGGAAACCGCCCTGCAATATGTACTTGCCCATCCATCGGTCGCAACTGTAGTTGCTGGAGCCAGCTCCGTTGAACAGCTTCGCGAAAACTGCCAAGCTGTCCGCAGCCTTCCACTCACGGAGGAAGAACTTGCTGCTCTTAAAAAGCTAACGAAGGAAAGCGTCTATACCGCACACAGGGAATAATAATACCTGCCCTAAGGCTGTCGAGAAACCTCGACAGCCTTATTTAAACAGTAACTTTCAACACGATCTTTCCCTTCCGCCTTCATAGGTCCACCGTTATACATATACTACCCCCAAACAAAAAAATTGCAGAGAAAAATTCTCTACAATCTTAGGATTATTTATATTTTTTCCAGTCTAAATTACTCTCTCCAAGCAGCTCTTCAAACGATTTGTTTTTCTCGCGCAATCTACGCTCTTCTCGTTTTTTTTCTTCTTCAGCTTCTTTTTTTACTTGTTCTGCCTGCGATAGTTCTTTTTGTGTTTCACGAAGTTTTGCTAGGATATCTGAATTAATCATATCACCGAGTTTTGGAGACGTGTCTTCCTGTTTTTTTTGCGGTATCCGTTGTTGTTTTTTCTTCATATTTCGCCCCTCCTTGCCTTCTATTCTTTTATTATATCATGGCAGCAGTAAGACGATTCACCACTTTTTCTCGATTTGGAGTTTCGATTCTCAAATGGTAGGATAAGGTAAAATAACTTTTTTCAGGAGGATCATCATGAAGAAATGGTGGATAGCAGCTGCTGGCCTTACGGCTGCTTATACAGTCGGTATTGGTGTTTATTTTTCAAATCAAATTATGTACATGAAGAAAAAGGAAGATGACTTTATTAAAAACCGTGAAATCACGGCAAAGAGACTTGATCTTGCTGCTTTTACAAGGTTGCCGCAAACAGAGCACCTTATCTTTTCTCCAGCAGGCTATACGGTTAAAGCCATTTTTGTCGAACCCTATCAACATAATAAATGGGTCATTATTTGCCATGGAGTGACTGAAAACAAAACCAATTCCATTAAATATATGAACCTTTTTCTAAAATTAGGATTCAATGCGGTCATTTATGACCATCGCCGTCATGGAGAGTCAGGCGGAAAGACTAGCTCCTATGGTCATTATGAGAAAGATGATCTTAAAGCGGTTATTGATGAACTGAAGAAACAAAAAGGAGATCATCTTATCCTTGGCATACATGGAGAATCAATGGGTGCCGTCAGCATGCTGCTTTACGCAGGAATGATTGAAGACAGCGCCGATTTTTACATTGCCGACTGTCCGTTCTCAGATTTCGAAGAATTGTTGACCTATCAGCTTCAAGAAAAAATCCCGTTTCCACACAGGACCGTTCTTCCTATCGGCCGATTCTTTATCCGGCTGCGTGACAGCTACTGGACAAGTGAAGTCTCACCGCAACAGCATATCCAAAAGATAAAAAAACCAGTTCTCTTTATTCACAGCGAACCGGATACCTTTATTCCACCATCCATGACAAAAGAATTGTACGAGCTAAAGCTAGGACCTAAGCAGCTCTACCTCGCTCCCCGTGGAGCACATGCCCAGTCCTATATTGAAAACACGGAGGAATACGAAAAAGTTGTTTCGCAATTTATTGATCAGTATGTATTGTAATATAGCGCCGTGCCTAATTCTTGGCCGGCGCTCTTTGACATTATTTCGTACGATTCATAAAGCTTAACCGCGGATTCAACATTTGATTAGGACTTTTAAGCTGAAAGCTGTTAACTGCTGGTACGAAATCAATTTTCAACTCGTCATCCATAAATATCATCTTTGATTTTTCTACATACACCGGCATGAGATTCGTTGAGATTTCTATGTCTTCCTTTTCATCAAGTTCATCCATGAGCCATAAGGCTGTTACTCCGTTCATTACACATCCGTTACCTTCTGTATCATATTTCAATAGAAGATAACCTTCTCTATCGGCAATCTTCTCTGTTATCTTTTCAATAGCTGATTCTGTCCATTCAATTTTCATATGCATACCTCCTGTAATTTCTTAAGTATAAAGGAAGTATTCCTCACTGTTAACTTTTCAGCCTGCTCCAGCTAATCTGTAAACCGAATATCAACCATCCTGTTGAGGGCAATGTAGTGAGGCTGCTCAAAACAGTCGATGACATGCAGTTTTTGCTGTGTTTCATTATAGTAGTGGATAGTGCCAATCAGCAGCTGATAACGCCGCTGCTCATAATACGTAATCGTCACGGTCTTTCCCGTTTCCATTGCTTCTCCCATTGTCATATTCATTTCTTCGAGCTGTTGTTCGTCAAGCAGCCGTTCACTTTCATAGGAGTCTTCATGCGCCCATTCCCGGAGCATTGTAACGTGTTCTGGCAGCATCATTGCTGTCCATTTCATTCGTCCACGATCTTTCAGCATGGTGTATCCTCCTCCTTTTATGCCTTATGTCCGCCGAGCAGTTTACTTCGGTATACAGCCGTTCCTGCATCTGTATATGACACAGCCCGCAGTAACGCTTTTGAGCCGTATTTCGAGCGAATTCGGTCAACCGTATAGCCCAGCTCTCGTTTTTTCCAGCGCGATTTATCGAATAAACTAAGTTGCATTTCATTATCATCAACGATACTAGAAAGCGTAACTGCAATACTCCGTACCGTTTTACCACAGTAATTTTCTTTAAACAGCTGCAGGCAGACCCTATATAAGTCCATGGTGATATTTGTCGGGTCATCAATGGATCTCGAGCGCTGAAAACCGCCGCCGAATTCATCTTGACTATACCCAATCCCAAGACTAATCGTTCGCCCGGCTTTTGAGTGTGTACGTGCTCGTCTCGCCACTTCCTCGCATATTTCCAGAATCACCTGTTTGATTTCCCTCTCTTCCTTATAATCCCGCAGTAAAATTTGACTCTTGCCAAAACTAACCTGCCCTTCCATAATCGGTGCTCCTATTTCCGAGAGATCAATTCCCCAAGCATGGTAATACAGTTGATTTCCCATGACGCCGAATTTTTTTTCAAGCATTTCCAGACTGTAGTGTGCAAGCTGTTTGACCGTAAAGATTCCCATTCCGTTTAGGGTTTTCTGGAGCCTGCCGCCAATCCCCCACATTTTATTAAGGGGCGAAACAGGCCAAAGCTTTGACGGTACATCCTCGTACGTCCATTCGGCAATCCCTGTATGCTTAGCATCCAAATCTAGACATAGCTTTGCCAATAACATATTTGGTCCAATGCCGATTGCACAGGAAAGTTGAAATTCCCGTTCAATTTCATCTTTAATCTTCGCAGCAATCGTACGAGCATCTCCCCATAGCGAAGTGGCTCCGTCAACTCGAATAAAGCTTTCATCTACACTGTAGACATGAATGGCTTCCATTGGAACATACCGGTGAAACAAGCGGGTAATTTCGGTTGATATCCGCATATAGGTCGCCATTTTAGGCTCTTCTACCAGAATCCGCGGATCATTGGGAATCTCAAACATCCGTGAACCCGTCTTAATTCCAAAATCCTTTTTCAACCTTGGGGAAGCAGCCAGCACCACACTGCCCGTACGCTGCTTATCTCCTACAATCGCCAAATGACAATCCAAGGGATCAATCCCGAGCATGACAGCCGTACAACTTGCATAAAAGCTTTTCATATCAATGCACATAATCGACTGCTTTGGCATCTTTTCATAATCCACCATTTTTTCCACCTCAACAAGAATATACGTTCGCCTTTTTATTCTATCCTTATCTTAAGCGAATATGCGTTCGTATTCAATAGAAATTTTATAACAATCTTCAACATTTTACGGATACCTTCTTAAATAATATTATTTAGGAAAAATTTTCTTTACCTTCCAGCAATATTTTAAAATCAAGTAGTTTTGACGGATACACAAGAAAAAAATCTGGTTATAAGCCCATAATATCTAAAATACAGGAACTTATTACCTTGGTCCTTTTACCTATTATTTGTAATGAAAATGTAACCAATTTATCCATTAAAATATTGTAATATAGTAAAGTCATAGTTAAATAGAAATAGAGATCTCGAGGGGGACAATACAACATGAAAAAATGGATAGCTTCAGCTGCCATTGCTTCCGCTTTAATGCTTACACCAATTCATGCTTTTGCAAATATCGGAGATAAAACACTTAAACCGGCTACAACAAGCAACGATAATCGCCAGCTTCAAGAGCTGTTGAAAATAAAAGGTTACTTTACATACAGTGGTTCATTCACAACCTATTATGGCAGCTACACAACATCCGCCGTGAAGAAATTCCAAAAAGCAAAAGGACTTACTGCAGATGGAATTGCAGGTCCAGCAACTTTTAAAGCACTTGGCGTATACAACGTTAACAATACAACCCTAATTAAAAATGCGAAATCACTACTTGGTACTCCATATAAATGGGGCGGTACAACGACATCAGGATTTGATTGCTCTGGGCTGATCTATTATGTGTACAAGAAACAAGGAATTACACTGCCACGTACATCAGCATCGCTTTATAAAAACACAGGATTAAAGGTATCCTCTCCATCAAAAGGCGACCTAGTCTTCTTTGATACTTCTTCCAATAAAACCGGCGTCAATCATGTTGGTATTTTTATTGGAAACGGAGAATTTATCAGTGCCGCTTCATCAAAAGGAGTCAGCATTGCAAAAATGAACAATTCATATTGGAAAGCAGCCTATAAAGGCGCAAAAACACTATAAGTTCAACCAAAAGGCTGCCGATAATCATCGGCAGCCTTTCTTTTATTTAATTTTTAATTTTACATTTTTCTTAATAACCATCGGGTAATCAGAAATTTCTAAAATAATCGGCCCTGGCACAAGCTTTTCACGTTCATATCTGATTGACACCTCATGTACATCTGCCCCTTCCTCAGAATAGGTACTTGTCGAGCCGCCATAGATATCTTCACCCTTAGCATTTCGAATTCTTGAAGTAAGCTCGTAGCGAAGTTCACTGTCCATGTTCACTTTATAAATGACCTCAGACTTAGTCAACTTCACATCATACATCGCATGATCGGGTGGTCCCTGAAGCAGAACCCCTGTTTTTGGATCAATTTTAATCAGCAGCTGATCTTTGTCTAGCGCGCGGATTGAACTGAAAGTAAGATATAAATGATCCGGATTTTGAAAGTAATTGCTCTCAAGATAAAAAGTCCTCTTATCATTCTCTCCATGTGCGGTTATTCCGTTTTTAATTCCACTCCAGACTTCACCCTGTTCATTAACAATCCTCAGATCTTCAAAAGTAAACACCTTCTTCGTATTATCAGGATCAAATTCAACTTCAATCTCGGTACGGAGAGGATAGGTGGTTATGTTCTTAAATGTAATGTTTTGTCC